>JBAUHR010000712.1:0-13339 GCA_049680385.1 Rubripirellula sp.
CAATCACGCAGGTTTTGCGACCGGTTGACAGTCGATTGCCACAGCACGTAATGGGCTGCAGTATTCGCACGGACCGCTATCGATATACCGAGTGGGGCGAGGGAACGCACGGTATCGAACTGTATGATCATCACGCGGACCCGAACGAATTCAACAACCTGGCTGTTGATCCAGATGAACGCGCGAAGACCGTGATCGAGCGTTTGAAACCGATCTTGCGTAGCAGAGCGTCTGGACAAACTCCGACTGTTCCAGTCAACCCAGACCGCCTTTAACTGGCTTGGAGAAGATACCTGTCAAGCTAAAACAATTGCCACGCTTTGGCGTCGAGTTCTTTTTCGAGCACCGGATCGTTAGCGCGAGCCAGCAGATCGTAATACGCATAGGGATATTTGAAGACGTGGCCGATCCCAAGTGTCTTGTCGCCTCGATGTTTCCAGTACTCGAGTGCATCGGGACGCAACTTGCTGAAGGCATGATCTTTGATTTTGCGGTCAGTTGGCTCCGGGCCTGTTCGTGTCACAGTCACGTACTTGCAAAACGCAACACGGCAACTCTCCGCCCACTCGGGCATTCCCATGGCAGCCATTTCAACGAGCGATTGGCCAAACGTCAGCATATGCCCGGCAAAGCCTTGCCCAAAACCTTGAAAGCGATCAATCGAGTCGCTGGCTTCTCGCAAGATGAATTTGGATGCTGCCGCCGAGTCCGAAAACGGAGGCGGGTTAACGTCGTCGTTTGGCGCGATGTCACGCCATGGCTTGATCGCACGGATCAAATCACACACGCCGTCTACTCGCTCCGTCGTGGCGGATTCTGGCATCATCTGAAATCCCTTCATCGCGTGCATCGCGAAGATCGCGTCATGGCCAACTTCGCGCAGCACGCCTTTGCCTTCTGCTAGTGTCTTTCCGATTCGATCCGCAGCATCGCTAACACGGTCGCCGTCCGGGAAAGTTTCACAAAGTTTCGATGATGCCCAATTACGATCAAACAGCTCAACAATGCGGTTGGTCGTTGGTTCGCCAAGCTGGTTGTCGGTGCACATCAAATGAGCCGAAATCATTGACGCACCACGATGGCCGTCCGTGAAATAGCTTCGCTGTGGTGCACGAGCGAGCGCGTTGAGACCCAACAGTATCAGTCGTTGTTCGTGCAGCGATCGCTGTTCAGCGAGTGCAAATTGGTCGAGATGCGAAAAAGCAGCGCCAAGCATTGCCGTACTCGCAACCGCAAACTGTCTTCGACTGACCATTCTCATGACAAAACTCGCAGACGCCGAAAGTGAGCGACAGGACGGATGGATACAACGAGCTTGTTTGGGCCGTGTTGCAACGAGTAACAAACGATCGATTGAACACCACAGTATTCTGCACGTTCATGCGTTCTTCCCACCCGCTCAGTCTACTCTCTAAGTCGGCAGCCTACCTACATTAGGCGATTCGAATTGCACACTACAGTACTCCTGCCCCAACCAACCGAGGTCATCGACCAACAACCCAGACGCCGATGGCGAATTAGCGAGCAAAATCGCACCAAACCAGCAGAACAATATCGAGGCGATCATTCTCTTTAGGCTGGTTTTATTCAGATGTCGGTGCGATCGCGTCGACAGCCTGAGTCTTGACAATCAGAATGCGGAAACCGTCGCCGGGTGGTTTGGTAAACGCAGGCCACTGTACGATCGTTTGTGTGTCTGGGTCAGAAAAGCTTCCGTCGAACGGATTGAACCAGGTTCCCGTCATTTGTTGCCCTTGCAATTGTTTGGGCAACCGCATGCCGATGAACTCACATTCTTTCGGTACATAGTAGATGAATAGATCTTTGTCGTTGTGCAACGCGAACCCCGCGTTACTCTTCTTGTCGTTGGCGATCAGCCGCCCTAAGTCATACTTGTCGACCAGAGTTCTCATGTGGCGATAGTACTCGAGGCGTGGACGGTCGGCGTACTTAAGCGAATCGATATCGGCGACGACTGCGTTCCACGCCGCACCCTGCCAGTAGTGTGTCGGATACGTACCCGCGAAAACACACTGCCAAGCTCTTTCAAGACAAACTTCGGGCGACGTATAGTTGCCCGTGAAGACCACATAGGGACCTTTTTCGTACCCACCATGCTCGATGTTCAAGATTGGTTTGTTCGGCATGTCTTGGCGCACTTTACGCATCACGCCATACAGTTCCGAACTCCAAAGCTGTACGGAAACGAAGTCAACTCGGTCTGTGAATTTGCGGCAGTAGTCGTAGGCATGAACGGTCGCCAAACGCTTGTACGAATCCAGCCGGCGAAGTCGCTCGATGCGATCGTGAATGTAAGTAACGTCAGAATGCCCATATCCAAGTGCTTCCTTTGAGATATCCCAGATAAGATTTGGGTAAGCCTGGTAGCGACGCACGACGTAATCAAAGTAACGATTGTCAGCATTTGAATTTGCTGCGGGCCAATTCACACGTTTGTTCCACACGTAAATCATCAGATGGGCCACGATGCCTTTTCGGTCCAGGTAATCGATCACGCGGTCCAGGCGTTTGAAGTACTCGATATTTAGTCGGGAATGGTTGGGCGACTCGTTGTTTCCCCCGAACGGGAAGACTCGCGGGCTGCCATATTCATGCTCGGCAATCAAACGCTCGTCTTTGGGCCAGGTGACGTCGTATGCAAAGACGTTCATGACCACTTGGTTGAATCCATTCTTGGCAAGCGTATCAACCAGTTTTCGCGTGTTGGGAATGTCGTCGGCATTCTCAGCGTCCAGCGCGAACAACCAATCCGACTCGAAAGCAATTGGAAAGTAACTGTCGCCGTTTTCGTAGCGAAATTGACTTGGCGCAGTTGGATCGATCACGACGCCGCCCCTGCGCCCATCGCGAGCCGGCGCCGCAGACAGTTCGCCTTGCAGATGATCAAGCGAATCTAAAGCCGACTGAGTGGTGTATTTCCACTTGCCCATTGCTGGCGGTGTGAACCGAACAACGTACTGGTCGTCGCCATCAAAAAAGCCTGGAACCTCCATTCGAAGTCCCAATTCGCTTTGAAATGTTGACGTAAAATCTACGTCAACTGGATTTTCAGGAACGCCGACAACCTTAAATCGGATCTCGACCATATCCCACTGGGTCGCCGGATGTACTTTTCCGGAACCGTGGAGCACAGCCTCTGACGCCAGAAGGCTCTGCCCCACGAGCATGAAACAAAAAGAGAGAAGAGTGAGGCACAATCGTTTGGTCATCTTTAAAATGCTTTTCAATGATCGAGCGCGTTGGCAGGACACTTGTGCCAATCGTTCCAACGCCAAGAACCTATCCGGAGGACAACGAGCCACCGTTCAAATATGAACGACGACTCAATTGGGTTGCCGATAGGTTCCTAGAAAGTTGCGTGAAAATGATCGCCGGATGGCGCAACGAAGTATCCACCGCCCGGCCGCATTAGAACAGCGCCTGTATCGCAGCCCAAAACACGATTGCGATAAAATTGTGTCGACGCGGTTTCCGTGCAAACCGCCTGTTGTACCTTGTCGTCGATCCGCCGAGAACAGTACGCAGTCGGCCAAGCCCATCTGGTTTCACGCAAAGCATGTCACGTACTGACACGGAAAAGCGTTTCGTTTCAAATGTTTGGATGTCTTGTGACTTAGTCAACGACGAAGCCGGACGCATTCTCTGTCGCTAATCATTTCGAGAATCGGCAACAAGGCGGTTGCAATCCCCGCAAGCGTGCCACCGCCTCTGGAAAGCAGGATTCGCCTATCGTCCGACATTGATACGGCGCAACAGATTAAGAAGCTGTTTGCTGATTGAGGTTAGCCGAGTGCGGTTGAATTGATCACCAAGTTTACGAATTGCTTCAGCTTGCGTTGGGTAAGGATGGATCGTGCTGGCGATCCTGCCAAGCCCCACATTGTTGACCATTGCCAAAGTCAATTCCGAAATCATGTCGCCGGCGTTTTTCGCGACGATCGTGGCACCGACGATTGTGTCGGTGCCACGCTTTGTGTGAACCTTGACGAATCCCACGTCGTCGCCTTCGAGAATTGCGCGGTCGACTTCGTCGAAGGTTTGAATGTAGGTGTCGATTTTGATTCCCGCATCGATTGCTTCGTTTTCATGAAGGCCGACGTGGGCGACTTCGGGTGATGTGTAAGTTGCCCAAGGAATGACTAGATCGCTGGCCTTCTTTTTGCCAAACGGACCAAGTGCGAAAAGCGAATTCTGAATAACGATGCGCGCCATGAAATCGGCCGCGTGTGTGAATTGGAACTTCGAACAAACGTCGCCGGCTGCGTAGATGCGTGCGTTTGTTGTCTGCATGTGGTCGTTAACGTTGACACCGTTCTGCGTGAAATCGACGCCCACCGCTTCCAGATTCAGATTCTCGACGTTGGGTGCCCGGCCGACTGCAACAAGCAACTGATCAATCGGTTCATCGTAGCTGGTGCCGTGAGACGAGACGGTCATGCGGATTCCGTTTTCGCCAGTGATGCGTAGATCACGTCCACAGCACAACAGTCTCACGCCGGCATCCAAGATTGCGTTACGCACAATTTCAGCTGCGTCGCGATCCTCGCGTGGAAGGATCCCGTGATCGTTCTCGACCAGAAACACTTCCGAGCCCAATTGCGCGAAGGCTTGAGCCAGTTCGCAACCGATCGGTCCTGCACCGATGATGCCAAATCGCTTTGGCAATTCGGTCAGCGAAAACACCGTTTCGTTGGTCAGATAGTCGACGGTGTCGAGGCCTGCGATTGGCGGTGCGGCAGCGCGAGCGCCGGTCGCGATGACGGCCCGCTTGTATTTGAGCGTCGTTCCCGTCACGTCGATTGATTCAGAGTCAATAAAACTCGCTTGACCAAAGTAGACGTCAATACCCAGGTCTCGGAAACGAGACGCTGAGTCATTGCGGCTGATGCCGGCGCGCAGTTGACGCATTCGCTGCATCACTCCACCAAAATCAACGTCGACACCGTCGGGAACGTTCACAGAATAGTTTGCTGCGTTCCTAACGGTCGCCGCCACCCGAGCCGCGCTGATGATGCCCTTGGACGGAACGCAGCCGACGTTCAAGCAATCGCCACCCATCAGGTCGCGCTCAATCAACGCAACACGCGCTCCCAAGCCGGCTGCGCCAGCGGCGGTCACTAGGCCCGCCGTTCCCGCGCCAATGACAACCAAGTCGTAAGGACTGGTCGGCGTCGGATTTCTCCAATCAGCAGGATGCACGTTCGCTTGAAGTTGTTGATTGTGTGCGTCGTCGGGCAGCAGTGCGTTCATGAAGTTTTCCAGCGACAAAGCATACGTTTGGGCTTCGTATCGTAGCGAATGGTGAAGTGTTCGTTATATCGACGGGGCTGTATCGACAGGGCTTCGATCTATGACGAGCCCAGCAAGCTGAGTACCGAGTTGCCGATGTCGTCTGCGTACAGGTACGTATAGATTGCCGCACAAACCACGACTGCCGCAGCGATGACAAGTCGAACTGTGCTGCGCAGGTTCGGGGCAGTTTTTGTCTCTGGTTCGGTATCCGTGGTCGCGTCTGTGTCGATCGTACCGTCGACTTGCTCTTTCAACTTGCGACTGGCTAGCCGCGTCACGTACACGGTCACCACGACCGTTGCCAGTAAACCAACTGCCAGCATCGCCCATTCGGCAGTCGAGCGTTGGCGGTCGGCACCGACTGCGGCGCCAGTTATGTGACCGAGATAGACATACAAGAATGTACCAGGCAACATCGCAACCCAGCTAGTCGCGACGTACGGCCAGAAGCGAACGGGCGTTAGTCCATACAAATAGTTCTGTAGGTTGAACGGAATCGCAGGCGATAGTCGCAGCAGACCAACGATCTTCCAACCGCCTTCGCCGATCGCACGATCGATGGCATCGAACCGCCGACTGCCTTTGGCCAACTCAACGACTTTGTCTCGAGCAACATAGCGTGCGATCAAGAACGCAAACGAAGCACCGATGGTTGACCCGATCGAAACGACCACGGTTCCGATTCCAAGTCCGAATACCGCGCCGGCCACAAGCGTCAGAATCGTTCCGGGAACAAACAGTACCGTGGCAACGATATACAGAAGCACGAGCACGACTGGCCCCCAAATCCCCAGCCCGGAAATCCAAACCTTGCCCGCAGACATCAACTGGTCAACGGGCAGTGAGCGCACAATCGTCAACAATCCCGCTACAATCAGCAGAATGGAAACCCAGCGAATGATCGCGAGAGTTTTAGGGCGAATGACGCCGGAGTGATCTATTGCATCCATTGAGTTAGTTTCTTAGCGTCAACGACGCCCGAGGTGCGTTGGGCGACTCGGCCATCACGCACAAGCATCAACGTTGGAATTCCTTCCACCTGTAAATCACGTGCGATCAAGGGGTGGTCGTCGATGTTAATCTTAATCATCAAAGTCTGATGATCGTTCGCCGTTTCTTTCATACCATGCAGAATCTTTCCTTGGACTTGGCAAGGGCCGCACCAATCGGCATAGAAGTCAAGCAGGACCGAACCAGGAGCAGCGTCAATTTTCGATTGCAAGTCTTCCCCGACCGCAAGCGTAACGAGCGATGGTGCTAGTTGATGTGAATCAGCGTCGCCTGATTTTGCCTCTTCCCGAAGCATGGAATCCGTCAACAGTGAACTGAGTTCGATGGGTTCCTGGTTCCGAAACGCGAACGATCCACGGTCGGCGCAGCCAGCAAAGAGCACCATCGCCAGCGGTATCGTGACTAGCAAAATGATCGACTTGCGTTTCATTAGGAAACCCATTTTGTATGTTGATTGTTGAGTTGGCGTTGCTGCGGCCCACGGGCTAGTCTGTGATAGTCATCGGAACCTAAACCCCGCCACACCAACACCTCAAACATCGCCCGGTTTCAGTGTATCTTGGTGGGTTCCAATCCATTTTCGCCAGTTTCTACGGTCTCGAGATGAAATCACGTCCATTGATTCCACTGGCACTTGCGGGCTTGGTAGTCGCAGCGAGTCTATCAGCGGCGCCGAGTGATGAAACACGTGAAACCGCAGTTGGCGGGCCAGCGTCTGATTCCGGCGATGTCGATGAACGCGAGCTCTCGATTGCCGTCACTCGAGAACGTGCCGTTGTCACGCAGGGCATTTACGCCTCGACGCTGCGGATGCTGCATGACCGTTACTTTCACCAGGACAAACGCGTGTTGCCGGCGCGGGCAATGCACGACATCTTTGATGACATCGAGCAGCAAACTGGTGTAAAGACACGTTGGATTTCGGCCAGCCTGAAACCGATGAGCATCGATCACTCACCGAAGAGCGAATTCGAGAAGCTGGCGGCGAAAAAGATCGCTGACGGCTCGCCGCATCTCGAACTCGTCGTCGACGGAATCTATCATCGAGCGATTGCGATTCCATTGACCGGTGGGTGCCTCAGTTGTCATGAAGACGTCTTTCAAAACAACGGTCGAAAGAAGTTTGCCGGGCTAGTGGTTAGCATACCAATCGCCGGCGGCGGCGAAGATCCAGAGCCAGTCGTACAAACTGCGAAATAGAAGCCCCTGTTTGCCGATCAAGATCGCGTTACCGCGCGCTTCTTGTGACCGTCAAATTCGCTTGGCGAATGCGGTTCGCACAACCGAAAAAGATGTCGTCGTTTGCGGAGGCATTCGCATCTGCAGCTTGAACGAATACGATAAATCGGGTTGTCCCAGATCGGTCGAAAAGCAGGTGCATGGTCACGTATGAATATCGTTTTGTTTACCGAAGAAGAATGCGTTCGTGGCGTCCTGCCCGACGATCACCGAGTTACCCACGTGCGGACGGTGTTGTCGATCGCCGATGGACAGTGTTTTGATGCCGGCGTGATCGATGGAATGCGAGGCAAAGCAAAATTCGGTGCTGAAACCGGCGGCCGATTGCCGGTTTCGTTCGACACGATGGAGCCTGCGAGTGAGTTGTATCCGGTCGACGTTGTGGTCGGTTTCAGTCGGCCTCAGACCTGTCGTTTTGTGCTGCGTTCGCTGGCGAGTTTAGGTGTTCGGTCGATCGAGTTTGTGCTGACCGAGACCGGCGAGCGGTCGTACGCATCAAGCCAACTCTGGTCGTCTGGCGAATACCTTGAAATCGTAACCAGCGCGGTATCGCAAGCGTTTGAAACAAGTTTGCCATCCGTCCGATTCGATCGAACGCTTACCGAAGCGATCACCGATGATGCGGCGACCGCAGTTGCGTCGCCGACAAAGATATGCCTGGACAATTACGAAGCAACTTGCAGTTTATCTTCGGCGATCGCCCCAAGTCGTACCTCGACGTGCTTGTTGGTCGGATCCGAACGAGGATGGTCGGATCGCGAACGAATCGCCATTCGCAAACAGGGCTTTGTGATGGCAAGCATTGGTGGTCGGGTGCTGCGAGTCGAAACCGCAACGGTCGCGGCCGTTTCAACTTTGTTGGCACTCACATGCTGGCCCAGCGAAACAGGGACGCTTAGCACGCGAGAGTGAACGTGAGTGCGAGATAGCCGAAGCCCTACCGCGCACCGTGAAGAAGTTCGTCGAACTTCAATTCCAACTGCGTGTCGCTATTGTCCGCGCCAAGTTCGCGGAACATTTGACTGGGCTTGATATCGCGACTGTTTTGGTACTTGTCGCTCGAGTACCCCTGGCAAGTACCTTCCAAACCCAGATAGCAGATCTGGCACACTTCCATGGCGGCGTAAATCCGCACCGGTTGGACACAGTACATTTGCAACGTCCAGGTGCCGCAGTACCCCTCGTCGCCCATGCTGCCGCCCGGATTGACGAACAGACCGAGACGCCCAAGCGAGCTGCGACCTTGAAGCATCGGCACGACGCCATGCGTTTCGGTGAACTCGACCGTCCGGCCCAAATACAGCTGGTTCGGCTGCAGAGTTAGCCCTTCATCGGGAATTTCCAGGCGTCGATACCGGCTAGGCGAGGCCGCATCCAGCACGACTTCCTCGTAGACAAGCAATTCATTGTGCAGCGACAGGTTGTAGCTGTTCGGATTCAGCCGCGACTCGTCGAACGGTTCGATCCGAATGGAGTCGCTGTGTCGTCGCCGAATCTCGTCGCCTGAGAGGAGCATGTTTACCAAGCCGGGGTCTGAGTTCAGGGAGAAATGACGTCGATTCGATCGCAATTCGAAACGCTCGCCTCATCGAATCTTCATATTCTCTGACATCGTGATCGCTTCGTCAATCATTTACTCTCCCACCGCCCTGACAAGCCTGCGTATATTAGGGGGACAGTACGCGGCGCCGGAATGATTGACAAATCTTGCCAGCCGCGAACGCTCCCCCCCCGCAACAATGATCCAGGAAAATAACACAATGCACGTGGACAGTCCCAATCCTTATGCCGTCTCGTCGATGGACACTCCGGCCGCTTTTGCTGCTGAAAACGAACGAATGTCGTTCATCCGCAAGACCTACGCGCACATGACCGGAGCAATCCTGGCTCTGATCGCGATTGAGTTTGTTTTGTTTGCCGTTGTCCCTGCCGGAACGATGAATGCCATCGTCAGCCGAATGCTCGGTGGCTGGGGATGGATGATCGTGTTGGGGATTTTTATGGGCGTCAGTTGGGTGGCCCGAAGTTGGGCTACCAGCAATACGTCGAAAGCGATGCAGTACGCTGGGCTGGGCCTGTACGTCGGGGCTCAAGCGATCATCTTGTTGCCGATGCTTTATATCTGTATCCGCGTGATGGGCGAGCCGAATTTGCCGGTCATGGCAGCGGCCATCACCGCGATCTGCTTTATCGGGCTAACCGCGTTCGTGTTCATCACCGGCGCCGACTTTGCAAGCTGGGGCAAGTTCCTAGCACTCGGTGGTTTGGTTGCGATGGGCGTTATCTTTGCCGGAATCGCGTTCGGGTTTTCGCTCGGCCTGTGGTTCAGCGGTTTGATGGTGGCACTGTCGTGCGGCTACATCCTGTACGACACGTCGAACGTGCTGCATCACTATCACTCGTCACAGTACGTCGCAGCTTCGCTGGCACTGTTTGCGTCGGTCGTGCTGTTGTTCTGGTACGTGTTGCAACTGCTGATGTCGTTCTCTAGCAGCGACTGATCCGTTCCCTGGCAATCGCCCCTTAGCAACTGCCGGGGGCTTGGCTCTGTTTTCGGTTGGCGTGATGCACAACATGGACGATGTAACCCGACTGCCTGATGATTTTGACGGTCGAGTGCGGTTGTTTCCGTTGCCCGAGTTGGTGTTGTTTCCGCACGCGATGCAGCCGCTGCACGTGTTCGAACCACGCTACACCGAAATGTTGGCGGAATCGTTGGCTGGCGATCGATTGATCGCGATGGCGACGCTGACTGGCGGAATCACGACGATGCCTGATCAGTCACCTCCGATCGCAACGACGGTCTGCATTGGCCGAATTGTCTCGCATGCCGACTTAGGCGACGACCGTCACAACATCCTGTTGGTCGGAACTAAACGTGCCAAGCTGATCTACGAAACGGACGCCGGGCGTCCGTTCCGGATCGCGGAAGTCGATGTGAATCATGACGTCTATCCACCCATCGGCGCGGAAGACCGAATGGAGCTGAAACGCGAACTGCTCAATGCGTTTGGCGATGTCATCCCGGCGAGCGCCAATGTGCAACAGAACTTGCACGAGTTGATGGCAGGGCAGATGGGGCTTGGTCCAATCACCGACATCATTTCTTACACGCTGCCGTTCGAAGTCGAAGCGAAGCTACAACTACTCGCCGAACCTGACGTGGACGCGCGAGCCCTGGCACTGATCCGTCTGCTGAAGACTGGTGCCGTGACACTGCATTCGGTATCCAGCGAAGAGCAGTCGTATCAGGACGACGACGCAGACGACGAACGTTTTCCGCCGCCATTCAGTTTGAACTGATACAAGTACGATCGGCTGCCAGCCTGTCGGTCAGGGAAAAACAGGCTGGCAGCCTATCCTACTTTGCGTCTTCGTTACTTGCTGTGCTGTTAGACGAAGTTCAACAGCAACGGAAAGGCCGGCGTCGCCATGCCGCCGTGGTCGTAGCCGTCGAGTTCGAACAGCTCGACGTCTTCGTCTCCGACCGCTTTGAGCATTCGCCAGAAGTAAGCGTTTTCTTCGTAGCGACCGAGCATCTCTTTGTCGCGGTCACCAGTGATTAGCAGGATCGGCGATGCGTCGGCGCGAACATGGAAGATCGGCGCCATCTCGTCGACGATTGGCTGAGTTGACTTGATGCCACGTTCCTTGCGAACAGTGAAGTGAGTGACCGTGTGACCACTGAACGGAATCAGGCCGGCAAGATCGTTGGCGTCTAAATCGTGACTGGCCAGGTAATGTCGGTCCAGTCCAATCATGCTGGTCAGGTAGCCGCCCGCCGAGTGGCCGCTAACGAACACCTTTGAACGAGAGCCGCCGAATCGCTGGATGTTTTTGATCGTCCAAGCAACCGCGGCCGCAGCATCTTCGACGTAAGTTGGCGATGTGACGTCTGGGTGCAAACGATAGTTCGCTGCCACAACGGCCACACCTTGGCTCTTTAACTCATTCGGGATCGACTTGTTGCCGCCGGTAAGTCCGCCGCCGTGGAACCACACAATGGTTGGAAAGTCTTTCTTGTCGCTTGGGTAATAGACATCCAATCGGCACCGTTTTTTGGCGAGGTCGGAATTTCCGTCCTCGTTGATGTACAAAATGTCTTCCTCGATAGCGTAGGTCGGCGTAGCCGCGCTTTTGTCCTGCGCGAATGACGTTGCGATCATCATCAACAGGCACACAGCGGCCATAAATTCGCTTCGGGGAATTGATTTCATCAAACGGTACTCCGTCGTTAAGAAGGGCTTAGTTTTCGGCTATGATTTCGGTTGATTGTAATCGAGTCGTTCGACGCCCGTTGGAAGCCCGTCAATGAAGATCGTTCAAGTCGCCGTCGTATTGGGCATGTTGATGTGCTCGTGTTACGGATCGTTGGTGATGGCGCAATCGGTAGATGCACCAGAACAAAAACGTCCCACAATGCTGGCTCACTACATGCCTTGGTTTGTGGCCAAACCGGTCAACCAAACCTGGGGATACCACTGGACGATGAACCATTTCAATCCCGACGAATTTGAACCGCCTATTGCTGGCACGGGAACTTTACCAGTGCGACAGCGGTCCATTGCTTCGCAATACTATCCGGCGATCGGGCCGTACGATTCCAGTGATCCGGATGTGATCGAGTATCACCTTTTGCTGATGAAGGTTGCTGGGATCGATGGAGTGATCGTCGACTGGTATGGCATCCAGCCCTGTTTTGATTACCCGATTCTGCATCGGAACACGGCGGCGCTAATCGAGCAAGCAAACAAGATGGGAATGAAGTTTGCGGTCTGTTACGAGGACCAAACCCTTGGACCACTCATTGAACAAGGGCTTGTCAACGAATCCGAGCGTGTTCAGCACGTAGCGTCAGAGATCGCATGGCTGAATGAGCATTGGTTCAAGCTCGACAACTACGTCCGACTTGGCGGCAAGCCCGTGATGCTGTCGTTCGGTAACGCAGGGCTTTCAAATGAGCAGTGGACCGAGTGCATTGCTGGGCTGACGTTTCCGATCGCATATTTTAGCGAGCATCATCGACGTGACGGGGCAACCGGTGCGTTTGATTGGCCGATCCCTGGCCCCGGGATGGAAGCGGTCGATCGTTTCTACCAAGATTCGCCCAACTGGGATGCTGCGATTCCGGTTGTCTTCCCCCGGTTTGTCGATTTCTATGGCGAAGCAAAGGTGCGTGAAAGCTACCCTGACATTGCAGACAAGAATGGCGAAACCTTTCACGCAACGCTTTCCCGTGCTCTAGCCAGCGATGCAGATCTTGCACAAATTGCTACATGGAATGACTGGGGCGAAGGAACCGTGATCGAGCCCAGTGTTGAATTTGGCGATCGTGATCTGAAACACTTGCAAACACAGTTGCTCGGCCAACAAGCCGATCCGACAGCGCTGGCATTGCCGGCACAGTTGTTGGAACTGCGAAAGAGTAAAGGTGCGACGAAAAACGAACTGGATCGCGTTGCCGATTGGATTCGAACGGGCGATTACGCGACGGCGCAAGCCTGGCTTCGTCAGCGATAAAGCAGACCCAGGCAGGTGAACCTTTGGGTGGTGCCAGGCGTCGGTCAGTCATTGCCGTCGTGTCCGACCGGTCGACCAGCCACTTCTCACACTCGAAAAACAGTTCAATTGACCGACTCAACGAGCAGCGACGCGGCGCGAACGAGTGAATCAGCCGCGCAGTTCCGGTCGGGCATGTTGCTGGCGATCTTGGGGACGTTTTTATTCGCCTTGAAGTCGATTTTTATCAAATTGGCTTTTGCCGAAGGCGTTGGCG
>JBAUHR010000713.1:0-11188 GCA_049680385.1 Rubripirellula sp.
GGGGCAAGAAGCGGACGGGGACACTGACATCGCCGGCAGTCGGTTCGCCGCCTCGTTGCTTGAAGGACTGATCGCGAACAACGAATCGCTGCATTCCTGTTCGTTAGCGTACAGGTCGAAACACCAACTTCGACGGCAGCACGCGGATGCGCGATCGCTGGACCATCGTGATGTGAACGACACGGACTTTGTTGGTAACCGTATCGGTGATTTCGAGGTCTCCGTGAACGCCTTCGGTGGGAATGAAATCTAACTCGGCCGCGACCTCGATTTCGGCTCGTCCATCAGAACCGCGATTCGTCACACCGATGTCCAACAGATTGACCATGTCGGAACCCGAGAATCGAAAGTTCTTGGGATCAACAGGCGGTGAATACGTAACGCTTAGAAGCTTAGCAAACTTGGTTTGCGATTCACCTTTCAGAGTGGACGCAATCAGCAAGACGCTGTCGGGCGAGACCGAGAATAATCCTTTCAGTTTAGAACTGACCTCCAGCGTTGCGCTGGCTCCTCGATCGCCGCCAGCGACCGGGAATAGGATCTGTTGTGCCCAGACATGCTTCGTAAAATTGGCCTGCGGTGGCAAAACAAGTTCGACTCGGCAAGACTGGCCGGGCGCAAGGGTTGGCTGGCTTGGTCTGACCTTGATCAGATGGTAAGTCGAGTTGGAATTTTCGAGATCGAGTGTCTCGGAGGTTTCGTTCGCCAACATCATCTGGACAACGTGGGCCTTGCCGGTCTCTAGCCCGTCGATCTGAAGCACGCCTTCAAAATGAAACGGCGACTTTTGGCGGATCGTTACCGAAACTTTTTGCGGTGGCGATGAGTTGGTTTTGTCGTCCGCTGAAACGATCGCATCGGACGTAAAGCAAACGACGAATGCAAGCACGCTGGGACACAACCGACGCGTGACCAGAAAAAACAATCTGTGCAGAACCCACATCACGCTGCTCCCCAAGGCGGCCAACCGGGCAGAGATCAGCGTTCACCTATTCGTGATCGATGATCTGACATCGGCAACATTTTCACGGCAACATTATTTTCAGGGGACTATTTTCACGGGACCGTGTCCTGGTCGGCAAGTCACGATCTGCGAAATATTTGGAAATGGTTTTCGCAATCACGCCCGCCCCGCGAGTGACGTGACTCGGGGGCGGGCAGTACTTGCAAAACCTACAGCGACACGTCACTCGGTTTGACCGCTTGACGGACTTGGCGAGTTTCGATTTCCTTGGTCAGTCGGGCGACTGCCTCGGCGATTGGCATCGAACCTAGGTCGCCATCGATTCGGTCTCGCAGTGCCACTTGGCCCGTTTCCGCTTCTTTCGGACCGACAACCGCCATGTAGTTGACCAAGTCCAGTTGCGCGTTGCGGATCTTGGCCTGTACCTTGCCACCGGTGTTGTCGACGGTGGCTTTCAAACCCGCGTCGGATAATTGCTGGGCAACCTGGACGGCATACTCGATCGACTTATCGCTAAGCGGCAGCACACGGATTTGTTCCGGCGATAACCACATCGGAAACGCACCGGCAAAGTGCTCGATCAGCACGCCGACGAATCGTTCCAGCGAACCGAACGGAGCGCGGTGGATCATGACGGGACGGTGAGTCGAGTTGTCGCCGCCGGCGTATTCCAGCTTGAACCGTTCAGGCAGATTGTAGTCCAACTGGACCGTACCAAGCTGCCACGAACGACCGATGCAGTCGCGAATCATGAAGTCAGCCTTCGGTCCATAGAACGCCGCTTCGCCCGGTTCTTCGTTGAAGTCCAAACCCGACTGTTGCAGCACACCTCGCAGCGCGCCTTCGGCGTTGTCCCACTGCGCTTCGGTGCCGACGTACTTGCTGCTGTCCGGATCTCGCAAAGACAGTTGAACGCGGTAATCGTCCAGTCCGACCGACTTCAACACGAACTTGGTCAGTTCGATCGTCGCGCGGAATTCTTCTTCGACTTGATCAGCCGTACAGAAAATGTGCGCGTCGTCCTGGGTCAGTCCGCGAACTCGCAGCAGTCCGTTCAGCTCGCCGGTCTGTTCGTGACGGTAAACGGTTCCGAACTCAAACAATCGCAGCGGCAGTTGGCGATACGAACGCGGTTGGGCTTTGAACATGTAGCAGTGATGCGGACAGTTCATCGGCTTCAACAAGTAACGTTCGTTTTCGGTTTGCCAATCATGCAGCGTTTCTTGTTTGGCTTCCGACGACGCCGACGGCTTGTAGTGATTCAGTTTGACACCCAGCACTTCGGCCGCCGCCATCAACTTGTCTTCGTCATCTTTCGACAGCGAGTCATCCGCCAGTCGTTGGCTCCAAGCGTCCAGCATGCCGCCGACTTCTTGACCGTACAGCGGCGCGAATTGGCTGTCGCGATAGTACGGAAAGTGGCCGCTGGTTTCGTACATTTCAACGCGGCCGATGTGCGGGCTGTAGACCGGATCGTAACCGCGCGAAAGCAGTTCCTTGCGCAAGAAGTCTTCCAGCGCCACGCGAACGCGCGCACCCTTGGGCAACCACAAACACAGTCCTTGGCCGACGTCGGGATTGATCGAAAACAGTCCGTGCTGTTTGCCCAGTACGCGGTGGTCGCGGCGTTTGGCTTCTTCGAGTTGTTCCAAGTACGCTGCCAGTTCTTTCTTGTCAAAGAACGCGGTGCCATAAAGACGCTGCAGCGACCGGCCCGACACGTCGCCTTTCCAGTGCGACCCGGCGACACTCATCATCTTGATCGCTTTGATCTTCCCGGCGTTGGGGATGTGAGGTCCGCGGCACAAGTCCACAAACTCGCCCTGACGATAGAAGCTGACCGATTCTTGATCTGACAATCCGGTGTCGATGTGTTCGACTTTTAGGTCTTGGTCCAAGTCGTCCAGCAACTTGCGAGCTTCGTCGCGCGACAACGAAAACCGTTCGAACGGTTCTTTGTCTTTGATGATCTTTTTGATTTCCGCTTCGATCTTCGGAAAGTCTTCTTCGCTAAGTTTTTCCGGAATGTCAAAGTCATAGTAAAAGCCGCCGTCGGTGGTCGGGCCGAACGCCAACGAGACGCCTTTGTACAAACGCATCACCGCGCGAGCCATCACGTGGGCGGCCGAGTGACGCAGCACGTCGAGTGCTTCGCGGTCGCGGCTGGTCAACAGCTTCAGCGGAAGCGGTGCGTCGGATTCGGCGAGCTCGCCCAGCGGACGATCCGCGTCGACGATCTTGCCAGCCACATCGGCTGCGATGACGCCGCGGGCGAGTCCCTCGCTGATCCCCTTGGCGATATCCATCGGCGTGGTTTCAAAAGGGTGACTGGCCAGGGTTCCATCGGGCAACTGGACTTGAACGTTCGCGCTCATCGCAACTCGGGGGGCAAATGGGTAAGGGCGTCCTGGCATACCAAAGGCCAGAACCGATCAACGCCAAGAATGATGGCGCAACGGCCAAAGCGTCAATGCCGAGTTGGGACACCGCAACCGGCTGGCGGGATCGGCGGCAAAAGACTCGGATCGTAAGTGGCTGAAAGCACGCTTTCCGTTGGTTTTACTTGGCAAAAAACGCTGGGACTTGACAATGACCGCGATTCAAACGATTGTTTTAAACTGTTGTTTGAATCCATCTGAGCGACGAAAATATTGACTGACACCACGACAACGACCGAATTGGACACCCGAGCGAAGTTACTGGAGGCTTCCGGGCCGGTGTTTGCGGCGCGAGGGTACGATCGGGCGACGGTGCGAGAAATCTGTGCCGCCGCGGGAGTCAATGTGGCTTCGGTTGGCTATCATTTTGGCGACAAACTGGGGCTGTACCGCGAACTGATTCGGCAGGTCCGCGAATCTCGCCAGCGCCAATTCCCGACTCCGTATGCTGCTGGGGACGACGATCCCGCTGCGTCCTTGGCTCGCGTGGTGCGAACCCTGATGTCGCGAATTTTGGCGGCCGACCCGTCGGGATGGGAATCGCAATTGTTCATGCGCGAAATGCAGAATCCGACGCCGGTGTTCGAGGACATTGTGGTCGAGTACTTCAAACCGCTACACGATCGACTGCTGCAAAACATCACTGTCTTGATCAATGACCCGTCCGTTTCGGATCATGTCATCCAGCAATTGGCTCTCAGCGTCGTCGGCCAATGCGTTCACTACAAAGTCGGCGCTGATGCGATCAAGTTCTTGGTTCCCGCCCAGCAACGTGAATCGCATTTTGACGTCGAAACCATCAGCCGACATATCACTGCGGTGACTTTAGCTGCCATCCAAAGCGACGAAGTTATCCGTCCTGAAAACGAACGATAAATCTCATGCAAAATAGTTCTGATCCTCGCCCCGATGACCCTAGCCTCGATGACCCTCGCCTTGAATCGTCGCCGTTGCAGATTGACACCTCGGCCGATCCCAAGCCATCCAAGAACCCGTCGTCGCGCATGGCTGCTTTTACCAGCGGCGTTTTGTTCAACGTCCTGATCCCACTCGCACTGCTGGCGGGCGCTGGAGCAACGGTCGTGATGTTGGGGACCGTCGAACCGGCGACCCGGCCAGCCACCGATACGACTCGGGATGGCCGCTTGAAAGCGCTGACGCCTGTGCGTGTCCAGAAACTACAGTCGCTCGAACAGACCGGCCAACCGCTGCGTTTGCAAGTCGACGGCACCGTGGTCCCGTTTCGCGAAGCACGTGTGGCGGCCGAGATCGCCGGCAAGGTCGTCTTTAAGGCGGACGAATGCGAAGCCGGTTCGTACGTGACCGCAGGCCAGTTGTTGATGAAGATCGATGCAACGGACTACGAGTTGGAAGTCGATCGACTGACTCGCATGAAAGAACAAGACTATCAAGCCCTACGCGAAGTTGATCAGGAAATGACCAACGCTAAGCGATCGATCGAAGTCGCCAAACAAGATCTGGCCCTGCAACAAAAAGAAGTCGATCGCCAAAACGCGATGCCGGCCGGCTATGCCTCGCGAGCGGAAATCGATCAAGCCAATCGGGCTCTGTTGGCATCGCGTCAACAATTGGTGAACTTTGAAAACCAGTTTGATCTTTTGACGCAGCGTCGAATCCGATTGGAATCGTCCGAACGTCTGGCCGATACGCAACTGCGTGGCGCGGAAACGAACTTGGCCCGCACCGAAATACGAGCGCCGATCGAAGGCGTGATCGTTTCCGAGGAAGCTGACCTAAACACCTTCGTTTCACGCGGCGCTACTCTGGTGGTGATCGACGACACGTCCAAAGTCGACGTTTCCAGCAGTCTGCGAATGGACCAACTCTACTGGGTTCTCAACCAAGGCAACGAGACCGTCGACACGGCGTCGCGAAACTACGACTTGCCCGAAACTCCCGCGATCATCGAATACGAAATGTCAGGGCGTGACAATGTCGTGTATCGGTGGAACGGACGTTTGCTGTCGTACAACGGCATTGGCTTGGATCCTGTCACTCGAACGGTTCCAGTGCGAGTCGTCGTCGACAATCCTCAGGAAATGGTGGATGAAAACGGCAAGCCTGTGGCCACGACCGGCGCCCCGGCACTGGTCCGCGGAATGTACGTGCGGGTGAAGTTGCTGATCAAACCGAAGGCGTCGTTGGTCGTGATCCCGGCTCGCGCATTGCAACCGGGCAACCGTGTCTTACAATTCATGCCGGACGAATCGGTTCTTGAAACGACTGAAAAAGAAGTCACCGGTGATGCGGTGGAAGATGGTTTCAACGCCGGCCAATGGGAACCCGGCAAAGTGATCGTCCGCAGCAGTGTGGTGCCGGTCGACACGTTGACCTTAGGAAACGCCTCGGCGTCACAGCAATCGCTCGCGTCCGATGCCGATGCGGGCGGCGACCGAGTATCGGCGTTCGAAGGCGCGAATCGAATGTGGGTTTGCGAAGTCAAAAGTCCAGAACTTGTCAGTGGCTCGTACGTGGTCGTTTCTCCGCTTGGTGGTTTTGACGATGGATCGATGCCGGTACGTGCCGAGCGACTCGATCCAGGCCTTGATGCTGCCGCCGACGGTGATCAAACGGTTGCGGCCCATAAAAACAGCTCGGAGGGCGCGTGATGAGAAAGGTCATTGCATGGGCAATTTCAAATGCCCCCGGTATGAACATGTTGATGCTGGCGCTGATGTTGGTCGGTGGCGTGTCGCTGTGGAAAATGCGCCGCGAGGTGTTCCCCGCATTCGAATTAGAAATCGTCATGATTTCGGTGCCGTATCCTGGCGCGACGCCGCAGGATACCGAAGAAGCGATCTGTCAGAAGATCGAAGAAGCAATCCGTTCGATTGACGGTATCAAGAAGGTGACGTCGATCGCCCAAGAGGGCAGCGGTTTCGTGCTGGCGGAACTGCGCGCTGATGTCAAAGACGTTCAAAAAGTGATGGCTGAAATCGATCGCGAAGTTGATCGTATCCCCAGCTTTCCCGTCCTGGCCGAAGATCCGTTGATCCAGCAGATTACGTTTCGCGAAGCTGCGATCCGTGTCGGCGTTGTCGGCCCCGGCGACCGGTCTCGCGAAGGCGAACTGAAACTACGCGAGGTCGCCGAAAACGTACGTGACGAGATTCTGCGATTGCCGTCGGTGTCGTCGGCATCGGTCATGGGTGCTCGTCCATACCAAATCGACGTGGAGATCCCCGAAGCCACGCTGCGCAGTTATGGATTGTCGCTGGCCAGTGTCGCGCAAACGATTCGTGCTCGGAACGTCGAACTGCCCGGCGGTAACTTGAAATCCGAAGGCCAAGAAATCTTGCTGCGAGCCAAAAACAAGGGCCGCATCGGTGAAGAAATCGGGCGGCTTCCGATCATCACGCAGCCTGGTGGTGTGGTTCTGACCGTGAACGATCTAGGAACCGTTCGCGATGAGTTCCAAGACATCACGTCGGTTGGCGAAATCAACGGCGAACCGGCAATGGTGGTCAACGTTGAACGCACCAAAACAGAAGACTTGTTGGCGATGGTTGACGCCGTTCGCGCGCACGTCGCAACCGCGGAATTGCCCGAAGGTTACCGGTTCGAAGTTTGGGGTGACAGCAGTACCGAAGTTCGCGGTCGACTGAACCTGTTGCTTCGCAACGGCGCCCAGGGACTGTTGCTGGTGTTCTTGGTGCTGACGTTGTTCTTGGAAATGCGTTTGGCGTTCTGGGTCGCGATGGGGATCCCGATTTCGATTTTGGGTGCCGGTTTGTTTTTGGCTTACGGCGGTCAGACGCTGAACATGCTTAGCCTGTTTTCGTTCTTGGTCGCGCTTGGCATCGTGGTCGACGACGCAATCGTGATTGGTGAAAACATCTATGCGCACATTCAAATGGGCAAGTCGCTGAAACAGGCAGCGATCGACGGGACGCTGGAAGTCATGGGCAGCGTCGCCGCGTCCGTGACGACGACTGTGATCGCTTTCTCGCCGATGTTCTTTGTGTCCGGCGTGATGGGCAAATTCATGGGCGTGATTCCGTTTGCCGTGATCGCAATGCTGGTGATCTCTTTGTGGGAAAGCGTTTTTGTGTTGCCGACTCACTTGGCGCACAAGCACACGGGGTTCTTTCGTCTGTTGTCGGTGCTAACGTATCCGCTGCGTCCGGTCGGCATCGTGCTGAATTGGTTGTCGGTGCGAACGGGCTGGGGCATGGATTGGGTGATCAGCCGGTTGTACGTGCCAACACTCGATTTCTCGCTACGTCATCCCTTGGTGCCGATCGCGTTTGCCTTTGCGTTGTTCATCTTCACGGGCGGATTGATCCGCGGCGGCGTCGTGCCGTCGATTCTGTTCCCCAAAACGGACAACAACAATCTGCAAGCCACGATTGCATTTCCCGATGGCACACCGGCCGCAGAAACTGACAACGCGACTCGCCGAATGGAGGAAGCCCTTCGCCGGATCAGCAAGCGAATCGGAAAAGAGCACGCCGAGCGGCTGGGCGTGCCGGTCGACGAAATCTACTCGTCCGACCAAGGCGCCGGTGACGGTCCTGTTCGCATGACGTACCGCGATGTGGGGACAATCACGAATTTGGATAACGCGGCTGGCGGTGGTGGTGCCGGTTCGCACGTCGGCCAGATTTTTGCGGAACTGTTCGATACCGAAATTCGTGAGGTTCGCAGCGATGATTTGATCTCGATGTGGCGAGCCGAGACGGGCGAGTTCCCCGGTTCCGAACGAATCACGTTCGGAACGGTGGGCGTCGGCCCTGGCGGCAAGGCGATTGAGTTTAAGTTGTTGGCACCCGGAAAAGACGTCGACCAGTTGGTAGCCGCGACCGAGAAAATCAAAGCTCGCCTTGGCAAGTTCGCAGGCGTCTATGACATCGCAGACGACAACACGCCCGGCAAATGGGAGTTTCAATTTCGCGTCAAAGATCGCGCGTTAGCAACAGGCGTCACACCGACCGATCTGGGCGAGACGGTTCGTAACGTTTACTTCGGCGCCGAAGTGATGCGACTTCAACGCGGTCGTCACGAAGTCAAGTTGATGGTCCGATACCCCGAAGAAGAACGCCGCAGTCTGGTCGATTTTCGCGAAATCCGAATCCAAACGCCCGACGGCAGCCAGCGTCCGATCACGGAACTTGCCGAAGTGAACCTCAGCCGCGGGTTCTCGGAAATCAACCGAGTCGATCAGCGACGCAGTATCACGATCAGCGCGGATTTGGATGAAACCAAAGCCAACGCAAATCTGATCATTGCCGAGTTGCAAAAATCGTTCGTGCCGGACTTGCAACTTGAATACCCGGCTATCGACGTTCGCTGGGAAGGCCAACGTGAACAGAGCAACGAATCGGTCGGCAGTCTGATCACCGGATTCGGGATCGCGATCGTTGCCATGTTTGTGCTGTTGGTGCTGCAGTTCCGAAGCTACTTTCAACCGCTGTTGATTCTTGCCATCATTCCGTTCGGCATGATCGGTGCGGTTTGGGGGCACGCGTTTTTAGGCTTGCCGCTAACCCTGTTCAGCATGTTTGGTTTAGTAGCCCTTGCTGGTGTGGTGGTCAACGACTCGATCGTGTTGATCGACTTTATCAACGCACGAGTTCGCGACGGTGTGCCGATTCGCGAAGCGTTGGTCGAGTCAGGCCAGCGGCGGTTTCGGCCGATCATGTTGACCAGTCTGACGACGATTGCCGGTCTGATGCCACTGATTACCGAAAAGTCATTTCAAGCACAGTTGCTGATCCCGATGGCGGCCAGTTTGGCGTTCGGTCTAATGTTGGCAACGATCTTGGTTCTGATTCTGATTCCAGTGTTCTATCTGCTGTACCTGAACATGATCGAAATGCTGGGATTCACTCTTGTCGAGGAAGACGAATAATCCGTCATGGTATCCATCACTCCGCTTGTCGACCGCTTTGGCCGTGTCCACGACAGCGTCCGCATCAGTGTGACGGATCGGTGCAATATCCGATGCTTTTACTGCATGCCGGAAACGGGTGCCCAATTCATGAACAAAGATCGGTTGTTGTCGTTCGAAGAAATTCGGCGTCTGGCGACAATCCTGGTCACGCGAGCCGGTGTCCGAGACATTCGGATTACTGGCGGTGAACCGCTGGTGCGCCGCGAGTTGGCGACGTTGATCGAAAAGCTTGCGGCGATTGATGGGTTGGAAGACTTGTCGATGACCACCAACGGGATCCTGCTAGCCGAACACGCGGCCGAATTGCGAGACGCCGGATTGCGGCGAGTCAACATCTCGCTGGACACACTTGATGCCGATGTTTTCCGAAAGATTTCACGGCGTGATGGACTGGACAAGACGATCGAAGGCATCGACGCGGCAATCGCGGCCGGATTCGAATCGGTGAAGCTAAACTCATTAGCGATCGCAGGCATCACCGAAAAAGAAGTCGCCACGCTAGTTCGGTTTTCGATCGACCGCGGCGTGACGATGCGGTTCATCGAGTTCATGCCGCTGGATACGGACAAGGCTTGGACGCACGACAAAGTCTTAACCGGCGATCGCTTGTTGGCGATCTTGCGAGATCACTTTGGCGACGTGATCGAGCGTCCGCGTTCCGTCGCGTCTCAGCCAGCCGAAGAATTTTTGGTCGACGGGCATCCGGTCGGTATCATTCGTTCGGTGACCGCACCGTTTTGCAGCGGATGCAATCGAATTCGCATCACGGCAGATGGCGGCGTGCGGAACTGCCTGTTCGCAGCCACTGAAACACCGCTTCGCGAACTGATGCGATCCGGCGCAACCGACGAAGAACTGCTCGCTCAGGTGCAAGCCTCCGTAACGGGCAAGGCCGCAGCCCACGGAATCGACAAAGACGGATTCAGCCCACCCGACCGACCCATGTACGCCATCGGCGGGTAGTTTCATCGCTTCAGAAAACACTCGCAGCAAAACTTGGCAAGACTTTCGGCCGCACCTGGAAAGACTGACGTTCTTAACGAGCTTCGCTGCGTTCAAGGCAATTGAGGCTAGATCCCCCGCGACGCTTTTCGCCTGAATACAGGCCGTTTTTTAGGGAAAACGGAACACAGAGGCTAAGAAATCGGCATTTCGTTCGTCATTTGACTTAGGCTCAATTGACACCAGCGTCGTAGATGGACAACGCAACTTTCTCGCCGAAAGATCCGATGCCCACGTCAGTGTTCAAAACCAGAATTCTTGCGAAAACGATCCATGAAGTACTTTCTTACCGCCGTTACAGTCGCTTTCCTTTTCGCGACGACACTATCAGCAACAGAACCAACAGCAACAGAACCAGCAGCAACAGAGCCAACCTGGAAACTGAAGGTCGGGCTGATTGACGGTTCCGAAATTATCGGAGTGCCTGACGTTGAATCGGTCAAGCTAAAGTTGGGATTCGACGATCTGACGGTTCCCTATACCCGAGTCAAGCAGATTGAGTGGAAGGAAGACCGCGACTTGGTGAGGATGGAATTGATCAACCGCGACGTGTTCACCGGCGACATGGTCGCAGATTCAATCAACTTGCGCACACTGTTTGGCCAAGTCAAAATTGACAAGAACCACGTTGATTCGATTCATGTTATCTCTTCCCAGAAACTGAATTGGTTGCCGTCGACAAATGGGTTGGTGCTGTATTACTCGTTCGACGACCTCAACGACAGCCAGGCGAAAACTACCGTAGTAACCAACCAGGCCGCAAATTCGCACGATGGCAAAGCCAAGAACTTGCGGTGGCTGGAAAATGGAGTTCGCGTCGTAGCGATCGAGTTTGACCGCACAGGCTTGATCGAGATTCCACACCATGCT
>JBAUHR010000714.1:0-9629 GCA_049680385.1 Rubripirellula sp.
CTCGCGGGATGTCGGCTGCAAAGCAGCCAACAAACCAAACGGTCCACCCCACGTGGACCCGCGACTCCGCTCGCGGGACGTCGGCTGCAAAGCAGCCAACAAACCAAACGGGCCACCCGCGTGGACCCGCGACTCCGCTCGCGGGATGTCGGCTGCAAAGCAGCCAACAAATATCGAAGTACACCCTGCGAACGGAGTCGCAGGGCCACAAAGGGATACACCCTGCGAACGGAATTGCAGGGCGGCAAGGGGTGATCCGAAACGGCTAAATGCTTGCTTACGCTGGCCGTTTAGCCCGCGACGGCGTTGCTCACCGGGCCAGGGGGCGGCTCGGCCGACAAATTTTACCTAACCCCTGGGCTAGATTTGGTGTCTCGTTGACAATGGATGTCATTCCGACAGTTCAGTTTCGATCCCCACAGTTTTGATCATGACCGATACCCGCGAAAACGATCCGAATAAGTTCAACGACACGCCCAACATCGACGCTCCGGCCATCGATATGCCGATCACCGATCCGGTGCCCGAGCCGTTTGCGGTCAAGTTCGCCTCGCGGGTCGAACGTTTGCCGCCTTACATGTTCGGGCGAATCAACAATCTGCTGTATCAAAAACGTCGGGCCGGCGATGACGTTATCGACATGGGGATGGGTAATCCATCGGATCCACCGGAAAATGCCGTCGTCGACAAGTTGCTGACCGCGGCCACGGACCCCACCAACCACGGATACAGCAAATCGAATGGCATCGCCAATTTGCGGCGTGAAGTCACCAAGAAGTACGAGCGCAAGTACGGCGTGTCGTTGGATCCTGAACACGAAGTGATTTCATGTTTGGGCAGCAAAGAAGGTTTCTCGCACATGTGTTTGGCTCTGATGGGGCCTGGCGATACAGCGATGATTCCATCGCCGTATTTTCCGGTACACATGTACGGAGTGATCTTGGCATCGGGCAATGTCGTGTCGCTTGACGTTGCCGACCCAGACTTGTTCCTGCGCAACGTCGCCTACACGTGCGAGCACATGGCGCCGCGGCCCAAGGTCTTGATCGTCAACTATCCGCACAATCCATCGTCGGCAGTCATCGAACCTGACTTTTTTGTCGAAGTCGTTCGGTTGGCAAAGCGTTATGGGTTCATGGTCATCCATGACTTCGCTTACGCCGATGTCGCGTTCGACGGCTACATGCCACCGAGCTTTTTGTCGGCGAAGGGTGCCAAGGATGTTGGCGTTGAATTCACGACGATGAGCAAAGGCTACAACATGGCCGGATGGCGAGTCGGTTTTTGTGCCGGCAATGCCGACATGATCCGTGGATTGGGAACGATCAAAGGCTATTACGACTACGGCATGTTTCAGGCGATCCAGATTGCTGCGATCGTGGCGCTGCGAGACACCGAAGAAGCGGTCGAAAAGCAAAGTTTGATCTATCAAGGTCGGCGCGATGCACTGGTCAGCGGCCTGCGCCGGTTGGGATGGACAGTGAACCCGCCCAAGGCTGGCATGTTTGTGTGGGCAGAAATCCCCGAGCCTTGGAAGAGTGCGATGTCAACGATGGACTTTGCGATGAAGTTGCTCGAAGAAGGCAACGTCGCCGTCAGCCCCGGCAGCGGATTCGGTCAGGGCGGCGAAGGCTTCTTGCGAATGTCGCTGGTCGAGAATGAGCAACGTCTTCGCCAGGCGGTTCGTCAAATTTCGAAGTGCTTGTCGTCGCCGCCGGCGACGGTCAAAGCCTAAGCTAGTGTTCTGACATTGACCTACGCCGGCAACCAACATCCCGCACGCTCTTTTTCGCGTCGTCGTACACTGCGAACGAACTTGCGGGCAAGCTGCGCCGATGCAACGGCGTGGGGCGGCATGGTTGGATTTGGCGAAACGTATCTGGTCGCCTTTGCTTTGGCGATTGGGATCAGCGAACTGACCGCCGGGCTGATGGGAAGTTTGCCATTGCTGTGCGGTGGCGTACTGCAACTCGTTTCGCCACGATTGATTCGCACGCTGGGGTCACACAAACGCTGGGTCGTGCTTTGCTCGTCGATCCAGGCCTTGGTGTTTGTGCCGCTAATCATCGCGGCGCTGCGAGGTTCGATCAGCGGCACTTCGTTGATGTTGATCGCCAGCGTTTACTGGGGCGCAGGACTGGCTGGCGGTCCCGCATGGAACACTTGGATTGGGACAATTGTGCCGCCACCGATTCGGTCGCGGTACTTTGCGTTTCGGACGCGGTCGTCTCAAGCGGCGGTGTTTGTCGGGTTCTTGGCCGGTGGATTTGGACTTCAGTGGGCGAGCCAGAGCGATCAGCTTTTAACGGCCTATGCGATTGTGTTCGGACTGGCGGGGGCGTGCCGCGTCGTATCGGTCGCGATGCTGGCGATCAAGAGCGAGCCGACGCCGATTCCGGCAAACATGCGATCCATTCCATTGCCGAGCGCGTGCCGGCATCTGTTGAACCAGGGCAGTGGTCGGTTGCTGTTGTACTTGGCCGCTGTGCAAGTTGCGGCGCAAATCGCCGGGCCGTACTTCACGCCGTTCATGTTCCAGAAACTTGGCCATAGCTACACCCAGTACGTCACACTGATATCGATGACGTTCTTGGCCAAGGTGGTGACGTTGCCGATGTGGGGCCAGGTGGCACACCGAATCGGTCCGCACAAATTGTTGTGGATCGGCGGTATCGGCATCGTACCGATGTCGGCGGCTTGGATCGTCTCGGATGCAATGCCTTGGTTGATCGCCATTCAGATCAGTGCCGGAGTCGTCTGGGCGGCCTACGAGCTTGCGTTCTTTCTGATGTTCTTCGATGCCATTGCGGTCGAGGAACGGACAAGTTTGTTGACGATGTACAACTTGATCAACACGATCGCGTTTGTGGTCGGCGCGTTGATTGGTGGCGCAATTTTGTGGAGCTTGGGAACCAGCTACGTTGGTTACCTTGCGGTCTTTGGTGTTTCGGGCGTTGCTCGCGGCGCGACGTTGCTGCTGCTCGCACGCGTGCCAAAAATCGAAACCAGCAACGACGACATCGAAGTTCGAACCGTATCGGTTCGCCCGAACAGTGCTTCGCTGGACGCACCCGTGATCGCAAGTTTGCCAGGCGAAGACGAGCGTGTACCGTCGCTGTAGGCTGCTGATCGGTTTACTGCTAGCGCTCTATTGCGACCGCTCTAAGTGACTCTTCAGGAACGTTTTTAGTTTCCGGCTACGCACGTGTTTCGCTTCGGTGAAATTCAGCGTGATGAACGTGTATTCGCCCATCTCGACCGGGCCGTCGACTCGCATCTTCGGCAGCCCTTCCAGATCCATGGATTCGGTGGGGCCGGCCAAGGTGACTTTCAGCGATTCCGGCGTCTTCGTTTCGACTTCGGCCCAAGGCGTTTTCGAACCTTCGGGTTTTACCGAGACACTGGTCGGCGAAACAAAGTCCAATGAGTTGTCACCGGCAAGGTTTTCTAACAGCGCAAGGGTTTGGTCTGCGATCTCGAGCGGCCAATCGGGTTTCTGTCCAGCCGGAAATCCTTTGCCAAGTGAATGCCATTTACGCCCCAGCAATTTCCAGGGATCCGTGATGGCGGATGCATCGTCGGTCGGTGTGTCGATCACAGGTTCGGGGACGTCGGCTTTCGCAGGTTTCGGCGCAGTCGTTTTGGTTTTCGTTTTTGTCGCTTTCGATTTGGCTGATGGTTTTGGCGAGCGACGCTTTGGCGTGACTTTGGGTTGCCCGAGTGCGTCGGCCATGAAGGGGGCTGTCAGTGATGTGCGCGATTTCGCGAGTCCTTCGGGAGTTCCTGCGAACACGATTTGTCCACCGTCGACGCCCGCGCCCGGCCCCATGTCGACGACCCAGTCGGCACACTTGATCACGTCTAGGTTGTGCTCGATCACAACCACCGTGTTTCCGAGATCGACGAGTCGCTGCAGCACTCCCAACAGTTTTTCGATGTCGTGAAAGTGAAGTCCAGTCGTGGGTTCGTCCAGCAAGTACAGCGTGTTGCCGGTGACCGGACGCGCCAGTTCGGCGGCCAGTTTGACGCGCTGAGCTTCACCGCCCGACAGCGTTGGCGCGGATTGGCCCAGCGTGACGTAGTCGAGCCCAACATCGCAGATCGTTTGCAGGATGTGCTGGATCTTGGTGTGCCCGGCGAACAGTTCGACGGCGTCGCCGATCTGCATATCCAGCACGTCGGCGATCGATTGGCCGTGATGCTTGACTTCTAGAACGTCGTCACGGTAACGCCGCGACTGACAATCTTCGCACGGAACCCAAACGTCCGGCAGGAAATGCATTTCGATCTTCAGTTGCCCGCTGCCTTCGCAAGTTTCGCATCGTCCGCCGGGCACATTGAAACTGAAAGTGCGGGCCGTGAACTTGCGTTCGGCCGCTTCGGGGATGCTGGCGAACAGATTGCGGATCAGGTCGAAAACGCCCGTGTACGTTGCCGGGTTGCTGCTGGGCGTGTTACCCAGCGGCGACTGGTCGACTTCGATCACCTTGTCGATGTAGCGAACGCCTTCGACTTTTTCGTGACGTCCCGGACGCAGCCGCGCGCGGTGCAGTCGCCGGGCCAGAACCGGATACAGAATTCCGTCGATCAACGAACTCTTGCCGCTGCCGCTGGGCCCCGTGATCGCCGTGAACGTGCCAAGCGGTAACTCGAAGTCGACGTTTTTCAAGTTGTGTTCGCGAGCGCCGATGACTTTTAACTGGTTGACCATGATCTGTCCGCTAGCCGACATCACTGGTCGGCGCGACGTTGGGATCGGAATCGATTCGGTACCGTTGATGTACCCAGCGGTGACGCTTTGATCGAGCGGATCAACCGCATCGGGAGCTCCGCGGGCGACGATCCGGCCACCGTTTCGGCCGGCCTTGGGGCCAAAGTCGCACAGGTAATCGCTGCCGCCGATGACGTCGTGATCGTGTTCGACCACCAATAACGTGTTGCCCTGGTCACGCAGTCGATGCAGCGCGCCAAGCAGTCGCAAATTGTCTCGCGGGTGCAGACCAATGGTTGGTTCGTCCAGCACGTACAGCACGCCGCACAGACCGCTGCCCAGTTGACCGGCCAAGCGAATTCGTTGCGCCTCGCCGCCGGACAACGTGGCCGCGCCTCGGTGCAGGGTCAGGTAATTGAGTCCAACGTCCAGCAGGAACTGCACGCGAGATTGGACTTCGCGAACCAATTCACCGGCAATCTTCTTTTCGCGTTTGTCGAGTTTCCACGATTTGACTTCGTCAGCCAAACGGTTCAGCGGCATGTGGACCAGATCAGCGATCGTGCGGCCACGAAATTGCACAGCGGCGGCTTCTTCGCGCAGTCGCGATCCGTCACACGCGGCACAGTCGATTTCGTCGGTGAACTGTTCCAACTTTCCGCGAAGCCCAGGTGTCAGCCGCGACGCTTCTTCGAGCGCCGGATAGAAACCCTTGAATTGAAACCGAAAGATGGGCGTTGACGATTCTTTTTTCGACTTGGCTGCATCGCTATCCATGTCCGACTGTTTGACTTCGATCCAAGCCGGGCCGGTTCCGCGAAACAGCACTCGCTTTTCGGAAACCGACAGTTCGTCATACGGCACATCGATACGAACGTCCGTGTGACGCGACAGAGCTTTTAGCATCCACTTCGACACCGACTTGTCGACGCTGGGCCACAACAGCGCGGCGCCTTCGGACAGTGACGAACTTGACAAACCGATCAGTGCGGTCGGGTTGGTTCCCGTTTGCGTACCGAGACCCTCGCAGCTTGGACACCAGCCGACGGCCGAGTTGAACGAAAAGTGGTGCGGAGTCAGATCGTTGAACGATCGGCCACAGCAACTGCACACCAAGTGCTGGCTGTGAATGATCGTTTTCCATTTCGGCTCGTCACGTTCGTCATCGGCGATCGCGACTTCCAAGACACCAACGCCAAGCGACAGAGCTTGTTCGATCGAGTCGCTGATCCGTGACTGGTCGGATTCCTGAACAACGATGCGGTCGACGACGACTTGCACCTTCTGTTTCTTACGTGGGTCTAGCGCCGGTGCGCTATCGAGCGCCACCGTGACGCCGTCGATGCGAACACGTTGGTAGCCGGTACTGCGCAGGCTTTGCCAAGTGTCTTTGGCGCCTTCGCCCGCTTGAACTTCGATCGGTGACATCAGCAACGCGCGAGTCCCCTCGGGCATCGCCATGACTTTGTCGACGATTTGGTCCGGCGTCTGGGTGCCGATTGGAATCTGGCAATCGGGACAGTGCATCGTGCCGAGCCGCGCCATCAAAATCCGCAGATAGTCGTAGACTTCGGTCACCGTGCCGACAGTGCTGCGTGGGCTGTGACCAAGATTCTTTTGTTCTAACGCAACTGCGGGCGAAAGACCTTCGATGCGATCGACGCGAGGTTTTTGGACCTGACCGATGAACTGTCGGGCGTACGACGACAGCGATTCGACGTATCGCCGCTGGCCTTCGGCGTAGATCGTATCCATTGCCATCGACGACTTGCCGCTGCCGCTAGGCCCGCAGAAAACCGTCATGGCGTCGCGAGGAACTTCGACGTCGACAGACTTCAAATTGTGTTCGCATGCCGCTTCGACGATCACGTGGGTTCGCGCACGCGGGCTAACCTGAGCGATCTCGCGGCGGACGACCGGCTTCGGCGGTGCCGATCGTTTGATGCCCAGCGACTTGGCCAGCGCGGCTCCGGTGTAGCTTTCGGTAACCGTTGCGACTTCGGCCGGTCGTCCTTGCGCAATGATGCGACCGCCGCCGGCGCCACCTTCGGGGCCAAGGTCGATCACCCAGTCGGCTGTTTTGATTACGTCAGTATTGTGTTCAACGATCACGATCGTGTTGCCGCGGTCGGCCAACCGGTGAATCACCTTCAACAACATTTCGATGTCGGCGAAGTGCAATCCTGTCGTCGGTTCGTCCAGCACATACAGGGTCTTGCCGGTTTCGCGTTTGCTCAGTTCGCGTGACAGCTTGATCCGTTGGGCTTCGCCACCCGAAAGAGTTGGCGAGGGTTGGCCGAGTTTTAGGTATTCCAAGCCCACGTCGACGAGCGTTTGCAGTTTGTCAGCGACCTTGGGAATGTTCTTGAACAGTTTTAAGGCTTGCGAAATGTCCATTTCCAGCACGTCTGCGATCGACGCGCCCTTGAACTGGACCGACAACGTTTCGCGGTTGTATCGGCGGCCTTGGCAAATCGGGCAGGTGACCCAAATGTCGGCCAAGAAATCCATCTCTAGCTTCGTCGCGCCGTTGCCTTCGCAAGCGGAACAGCGGCCACCGTCGACGTTGAAACTGAATCGGCTGGACGTGTAACCGCGAGTTTTCGCTTCCGGCATCTTTGCGTACAGGTTGCGAATTTCATCAAAGACCTTCACGTACGTTGCCGGGTTGCTGCGCGGCGTGCGACCGATGGGCGACTGGTCGATCGCGATCGTCTTGTCGAGATGTTCCAGGCCGCAAATCGAATCATGCTCGCCGATTTCTTGTTCGGCACCGTTGAGTGTGTTGCGCAGTGCCGGTTCCAGGATACCGCCGATCAGCGAACTCTTGCCGCTGCCCGAAACGCCCGTCACGCAGACGACTCCGCCCAGCGGAATGTCGACATCAACATTTTTCAGGTTGTGAAATCGAGCGCCGCGGATCGACAACATGGATTTCTTGTCGATCGGACGCAACGTTTCGGCCGGCGTGATCGCTCGGGTGCCCGCTAGAAACTGGCCAGTCACGCTGCGGGATGTTTTCATCACATCGTCGACGGTCCCCGTCGCCACAACGCGGCCGCCTTTGACACCGGGGCCGGGGCCAAAGTCAACGATCAAGTCGCTGGCCCGCATCGTGTCTTCGTCGTGTTCGACAACGATCAGAGTGTTGCCCGTGTCGCGAAGTCGCTCGAGCGTTTCGATCAAGCGATCATTGTCCCGCGGGTGCAGGCCGATCGAGGGCTCGTCCAAAATGTAGAGCACGCCGACCAGGCCGCTGCCGATCTGGCCCGCCAAGCGAATTCGCTGCGATTCGCCGCCCGAAAGCGTCGGTGCGGTGCGGCCGAGCGTCAGGTATTCAAGTCCCACGCCAAGCAAGAAACCGATGCGGGCACGGATCTCTTTTAGTGCTTCCGAAGCAATTTTGGCTTCGGTTTTTCCCAAGACGATGTCGGCAAAGAAGTCCGCGAGTGCATCGACGGGCAGTTCGCAAAGTTCGGGCAGAGTCTTGGAGGCAGATTCGGAATTGGCCTCGTCTTTCGCCGCGGGCGACCCATCACCGGCCGACGTGATGCGAACGGCGCTGGCTTGTTCGTTCAGTCGTTTGCCGTGACAGTCCGGACAATCGAGCGTTGCCATGTGTTTTTCGAACTGACGCAGTTGCATCTTGTTCTTGCTGGTCTTGTATCGTTCGACCAACTCGGGGATGAAACCATCGAACTCACCGGAGTACTTGGTGGCTTTCGATCCGGCCTTCCAAGTGAATTCGACCGACTCGTCGGCGCCCCACAACCAAACGTGCTTTGCTTCGTCCGAAAGATCTCGCCACGGCTTATCCAGCATCGTGCCTTTGTCGAACCCAAACGCGGTTTCAAACGATTCGGCGACACCTTTGTAGATATGTTGGCGATAGCGGCCCAGATCGGCCCATTTGCCAAGCAGGCAGATCGCACCCTTTTTGACCGAAAGTGATTCATCGGGAACCAGCAGACTTGGCACGAACGTGTACAAACGACCGAGCCCGTCACAGGTCGTACACATTCCTTGCGGCGAGTTGAACGAAAACAGCTGGGGTGTTGGCGGCTTGAAGCTGGTGCCACACGAATGGCACGCGTACTTTGACGAATACAGCACGTCTTGTTTGACGGGACCGGTCGAAGGATCGTTGGCTTCGGACAGCGACACGATCAACGTGGCTTCGCCAAGTTTCAATCCCGTTTCGACCGCTTCGGTGACTCGGCCGCGATCGCGAGCATCCGGTTCGATCCGGTCGACGATGACTTCGACATCGTGGCGGCTGTTGCGATCGAGCGACGGTGGTTCGGACAGGCGGATGGTTTCGCCGTCGACGCGAGCACGCGTGAAACCTTGTTTGCGAAGGTCTTCGAACAAGTCGCGGAATTCGCCTTTCTGGCCACGCACCAGCGGCGCCATCATCCACACGGTCGCTTCGTCGGGCAACGACAAGATACGAGACGCGATCGCATCGCGGCTTTGCGCGGTGATCGGTTCTTCGCACTTGGGGCAATACCCGGTACCGACGCGAGCGAACAGGACTCGCAGAAAGTCGTAGATCTCGGTGATCGTGCCGACGGTTGACCGCGGATTGTTGCCGCTGGATTTTTGGCTGATCGAAATCGATGGCGACAGTCCGCTGACCAGATCGACGTCCGGCTTGGGCATCTGGCCCATGAACTGGCGAGCGTAGTTGGACAGGCTTTCGACATATCGCCGTTGGCCTTCGGCGTACAGCGTGTCAAAGGCAAGTGAGGACTTGCCGCTGCCCGAGACACCCGAGAAGCAGATCAGTTGCCCCCGTGGCAACGTCAAATTGACATCGCGAAGATTGTGTTCTCGAGCGCCTTTGACCGTGATTTCCGTAGTTGTCATTACGCCTGCTTGCTTGCCGTGCCAACGAATTTTTGACCGGAGTGTATAC
>JBAUHR010000715.1:0-5017 GCA_049680385.1 Rubripirellula sp.
GATGCAGCCCAATGCGAACCCTGTTACCCAATCCCTACTCTCATAACCGTGCACCAACTTTTAGGGGCACTCCAATAACGCTTAGTCTTGATCGGCGGTGGAGGTTGTCTATATTCGTCTAAATTACCTTTTCGTCGTTCCTTCTGGTCAACAACGGCGGACGATATTGTCGCGGATCAACAGAAAGCCGACGACGATCTGTTCTGTCTGATAAGGAATGATTTCATCCTTGCATTCTCGGACTATGTTAGGTCTGTCTCTCGGGAAGTTCGATTTATAGCTTGACGTTTCACGAGACCGTAACCCGAAGCGTGAGTTTTAAAGTTGCGCTATATCGATTCAAACCGGTAATTTGTTCGGCGAATACCAGCACGACGCGCGAGCGAGTTTTTTAACGTTGTGGTGCCATTTATGGTGATCCGATGATGAAATTCGACGCGATTCACTCGCTCGCGCGTCGTGTTGGTATGAAATTCGCAATTTCATAACTCAAAATTGGGTTACGGTTTGGAGCGGTCTTAAACGTTTGCGACGCCAAACACGCAAGTTATAAATCGAACGTTCCCCGAGACAGACACCGCGACAAAGTCAGGGACGGTGAGAATCTCCAAGAGACTTTCCTTCATGATTGCCTGCGAACTGGTCGCGAGTCATCCGGTGTGGACGCGAGTTCGTAATTCGGCCGTTGTTATCGAGCCGGTGACACACCTTCGGTTGGTGATCGCACGTCGACGCCGGGAAGTAGTTCACGCAGTTGGTCGACAGGCAGTGTCCATTTACCGTGGTAGCCAACGTATAACGTTTTCAGCCGCCGCAGGTCCTTTAAGCTCGCCAGCCCCGCATCGGTCACCGTGGTCTTCGGATTGGTCGCATAGACCGGTGCCAGGACCAGAGTTTCCAAGTTTGGCAGCACGCTCAGTTCGCTAACGGTTGCATCGTTGAGATGCTCCGACGAACTGAGGTACAGCGTGTGGAATCTGGGCAGTTCGTGCAGATGTTTCAAACCACCGGCGAAGTTTGACTGACTCAAATCGAGCAGTTCCAAACTTTCCAATGACGATAGTTTCGCGAGGTCGTTTCCGGTCAATCGTCGGGATGATGAATCGAAAACATAGACGCCGCTTAGCGAAAGCCGTTGCAGGCTGGCGAGAGAGCCGATCGTGTCGAGATCGTTTTGCGTCAAATACAGATGCATCACGTTGAGTCCTTTCAAGTTCGTGAACTCCTTCAAGAACGCCAATCGCGAGGAGTTTCCGTTGCGGTTCGGTTTCCAGTTCGGGTCCACCTCCTGCATGACGATTTCTTCGCCTGGCACGAACGTCACCTGCGACTCAGTGAATTCTCGCATGCGACCCAGATCCAGATATTCAACTTCGGCTTGCTGTCCAGAATCGCGAATCGCTTGCAGCTTTGCGAAATCGTCAATGACGTTGGCCGGCAACGTGAATCGCGGCGTGGAAACTCGAACTGTCTTGCGAGAAACTTCGGGGCGCACAACCGCGTCGGGCTGCGCCGGCAGTTCATCTCGCGTGACCTGCGTGGTTGTCAGATCCGCGTAAACGATCGTGTACTGATCGTCGGCGTCGGGGGCATACCAAAGCAACGGCCGGTTCGGTTGGTTCAATTTCGCACCACCGAAATAGTTCCAGTCGTTATCGGGTTTCATTGAAAACTGAAACGCGATCGCGCGCCCGGTGGCGGCACCGAATTCCTGTGCCGATTTCAACGCCGCGGCCTTTTCGGACTCGGTTCCATTGGTCATCTGATTTTCGAGTGAGCCGGCAAACTTGCTGAGGATTTCCATTTGCGTGCCGGTTGAATCATCGATCGATAGCCAAAGCGGAAACTTCGATTGGTTTGCTTGGGCGCAAAGTCGCAACATCTCGATGACGTCGTCGAGTGATGCTGGCGAAAGATCTTGCGACACCTCGTCAACAATCAGCGGCTCGAAACCGTAGGGCACGGTGGTGGAAAATTGATCCGGGTTAACATCGACATTCATTTGGATGTCCGTCATGACTCGCCACATCGGTACGGATTCGCCATCGTTCATGTGCGCCGGGATTTCAAACCGGACTGCCACGATTGCCGGTGCGAGTGATTCGACATCGAACCATGCTCGTACGACTTCGCCACCGAGAGTTGATTCGTATCCTTCTAATGTGGCGCCGTCTCGCATTTGGGTACCGAGTGACTTGACGGTTTCGTCGTCGATTCTGTCGATGCGAAAATGTTCTAGCAATGCTTCGATTACCCGCGCTGGGGATGTAGCATCCAAAACTGTCGCCGAAGGGCCTTCCATAACGATTGCCTGTTTCGTTTCTTCCTGCAACAGAACGATGCGGTTCTGTTTTCGATCAATGATCTGAACCGTTCGCAAACGTTCGTCTTCGATGCGATGCCGAGACGGAGCGAGATAGGTGACCCGTTGACTGTCGGCGGTATTGACCAGTTCGTTTAGGTTTCCCGTGGATGAAAACTGGATTTGGCAAACCATTGATGAAAGCGAGTCCAACCGTTTGACTGCCTGGGCGTAGACGTTGGAGTTGCCCAGCGGAATTCCGATCAAAGCAAGACTGCCAACGATCACGGCTAAGACGGACGCCGCGACCGCGAATCGCAAGACGACTGGATACTGCCGCGAATCGACTTGAGGGGTTGTCGTTGACGCTTGAACCAATGCCACATTGTGGGCCCGTTGCTTCACTCGCTCGATAGCGTCGGCAGGAATAGGATCACTCAGCACTGCGCACACGGCCGTTTCAAGTTGCCCGTTCAGCTCTGGATGGTTTGGGTTATCGGTGTTCGGATTCATGACTGGTCTCCTTGAACGACAGCCAGTTGGCTGGAGAGTTTATTGCGAGCCTTGTAGAGCGTGGTGGACACCGTTTCCGGGGATACGTCCAAAGCCGACGCGATCTCGTTTCGGGATAGCTGTTCGAAGTACGCGAGGCTGAAGATTGCAGCCTGTTGATCGGGCAGTTTTCCAATCGCGGCGCGAAGCCATGTCGCCAGTTCGGTCGCGATGAGTTCTTGATCCGGTTGCTTTGCCGATGAAACAACATCGACGCTTGGCAACGGGTCCGGCCGTCCACGATCACGGCGCAGTCGATCGATCGATCGAACCGTCGCCAAGCGAACCATCAAGCCCGTCCAAGTTCGCACCGGGCCGGACTGGTGAACAACCATCGCCTCGGTGAAGACTTCTTGGCTGACGTCCTCGGCGTCGTGAACCGATCCCAGGATGCGGTACGCGATACGAAAGACGCGTTCGGCATGTTTTTCGATGACTTTTCCCCAGTCAGGGGCATTAGGATCGGACACATTGGGGCTCCTTCGAGAAAGTGAGTGACTACTAAGTGGTCGAGCCAATTCGGCATCCATGACCCAAGAAATCTAAAATTCTGAGTTGAATTTCATCATCGGCCATTCTGGGGATCTGCCGTCATGGACCTGTCCGATTCGAGCCTGATTTGGTTGATCGGTTCATTTTTCGCGCCCGGTTCCCATCGCAATCACGCCTAGATCAAAGCAGGCGCGCGGGTGAGTTCACTGGTGGGTCTATGAATCGTTTTTCCGCGATCACACGGACTCATTGATGCTTTTTCCGTACAACACCGACGCGCCAATTTACTTTCGCCCTGTGGGAACAATCACAGTCATTGTGTTGAACTGCGTGTTGTTTTGGTTGACGGGAATGGGCGAGGTGATGGGGAATCCAACGTCTGAATTCCGTTGGTTGATCCTCGAATTTGATCGCATCAACCCACTTCAATGGGTTACGTCTGCGTTCATGCATGCTGACTGGATGCACTTGGTCGGTAACATGATCTTTCTGTGGTGCTTTGGTCTGATCGTCGAAGGCAAGATCGGTTGGCAGAAGTTTGCGGCTCTCTATGCCGGGCTTTGTTTGGCCGATGGAGCGATCGTTCAAATTCCGATGTTCATCATGTATGGCGATTCGGTTGGCGGTGCCTTGGGCGCATCAGGCGTTATCTTTGCCTTGATGGCGATCGCGATGTGCTGGGCACCCGAGAACGACATCAACTGTATCCTCGGCTTGTGGTATTACGTTCGATCGATTGACGTTCCGGTGTTTGGTTTCGCGACATTCTATTTGATCCTGCAACTTTTTCCGCTGGGCTTTGGCGGGGTACGGATGTCGACGCCACTGCTGCACTTGCTTGGCATGTCGGTTGGATTTCCGTTTGCTTTCTACATGCTGAAGCACAACTTGGTTGATTGCGAGGGATGGGACATCGTTTCGCGATGGGATCGAATTCCGCGAAACCCATTGTCCATTTTGGGTCGGATGGTCCAAAGCCACGACAAGCGAGAGAAGGCAACCGTATTGACCGCCGCCTATGGCAGCCAAAGCCGCGAAGCAGGGCAAGACGCAGTGCGGCAGATTCTAGCGAACCCAAGCGTTTTCAATCCGCCCACGGTCAATGTCCCTGTCGTTCCGCCGTTGCCATCTTCGACGATCGCGGCGGTTGCGGGATTTTCGGAATCACATACCGAGGCCCCGCAGAAATCGTCGGCGATAGACTCGTTTCAAGACGCAATCAAAACCGATCAACCATCCGTGGCAATGGCTGCCTATCGTTCGATTCGCATTAGCGCGAGTACCCATTTGATCGGTGACGAAGTGCTGTCGTCTTACGTCAAACTGTTGGGACAACATGGCAAGCACATCGAGTCGATCGATCCGCTGCAAGTGCTGGTCACACGCCGGTCGCGATACAGCAATCAAGCGTGCCTGAGAATCGCTCGCATCCAACTGCAATTGCAGAAAAACCCAGCGGCAGCCCAAGCCGCACTGACTCAGATGACAGATCCGATCAGTCCCAAAATGATTGCCAGAAGACAGCAGCTTCTCGACGCATGCAAACCGAGCACTGATCTGCTGCGTGGATAGTGCCGGTTGACGAAGAATGGTTTTGCCATGCCACTCGCGAAGACGAGTGCCTCGCGCGAGAATATTTTCAAAAACAGGCTGCGTCGCCGTTCTCTACTC
>JBAUHR010000716.1:0-2577 GCA_049680385.1 Rubripirellula sp.
ATTCGGTACTGCGTCCTTCGAAACTGATCGACAAGAACTACGCGCAAGTCAGCGTCTTGACGGTCAGTGGTCAGGTGCAAACGGGCATTCGGGTATCCGAGGATGACAAAGAGATCGTGCTGCGAAATATCGCTGCCCCCGATCCGATCACGATTGCTCAGGATGACATCGAAGTTGTCAAAGAGTCCGATGTGTCTTTGATGCCCGAGAACTTGACTCGGCAACTGAAGAGCCGCAAGGAGTTCGACGATCTGATGAAGTACATCATCGACACTCGCAAGCGGTAACTGCCGCTTGAAGGCGTGAAACGCCGCAGCGATCGCCGGCGCGAGTATGTGATTTCTCGCCGGCGGGCTGCGGGTGGTCGGCTGAGGCTTTTTTACGCGATCAGCTTGTCGATCACATTGCCGCCGAACTGGCTTAGCTGTTTGAAGCGGCCAGCGTGGTAGTACGTTAGTTTATTGTCGTCGAGCCCCAGCAGACGCAGCAACGTGATGTGTACGTCGCGGATGTGGTGAACTTCTTCGATAGCGGTCGCGCCAATTTCATCGGTCGCTCCGACCGTATGTCCCGCGTTGCAACCGCCGCCGGCAAACCACATCGTCATCGCCTTTGCGTTGTGGTCACGACCATAGGATTGGCCACCGCTGCGCATCCCGTTATCGGGCGTCCGGCCGAACTCGCCGCACCACACGACGAGCGTGTCGTCTAGCATGCCGCGATCCTTTAAGTCGCCCAGCAGTGCGGCGATGGGTTTGTCGACGGACTCGATCAGCGAACCATGCGCTTTCTGGATGTAATCGTGGCTGTCCCAGTTGCCTGCGTATGCCTGGACAAAACGGACACCTTTTTCGACAAGTCGGCGTGCCATCAAACACTTGCGTCCAAACGCATCGGTTTTGGCACCGCCGATACCATAGGCATCAAGCGTGCTTTGGGTTTCACCTTCAAGATCTAAGACCCCGGGCACTTCGGTTTGCATTCGATAGGCGAGTTCGTAGCTGGACAGTCGTGCCTCCAGATCACTTCGTCCTGGATGATCGGTGAGGTGTTGTTGGTTGAGCTGGGTTAGCAAGTCAAGGTTTTTTCGTTGCTGATGAGCGGTGGTTCCGGCTGACGGATTCAGGTTAAGGATGGGGCTGCCTTCGGGGCGCAATGGTGTTCCTTGAAAACCCGCCGGCAAAAATCCGTTGGACCAGTTTCCTGCTCCGCCCTGCGGATAGCTGGAACGAGGCAGCACGACAAAGCCTGGCAAATTGTCGTTTGACGTGCCCATGCCATACGTCACCCAGGCACCTAATGCCGGATCACCGCCAAACTGATTGCCGGTGTTCAGTTGGTAGCACGCGGTTGGATGATTGACGGAATCAACTTGCGCGCCGCGGAAGAAACAGATGTCGTCGACGCGAGATTGCAAATGTCTCCACTCGGTGCATATGTCGGCACCGCTGTCGCCTGCTTTGACGAACTTGAACGGACTCTTGACAAAATATCGGTTGCCCGACGACATCGCGCTTTCCATGTCACCGCTGCGGGTGAAAGCACGCAGATGCTGCTTTGACAGTTCGGGTTTGGGATCGAAGGTGTCGATGTGAGATGGCCCGCCTTCCATCATCAAGAAGATACAGCGTTTCGCCATGGCCGGATGATGCACACCTTGCGGTTCGGCCCCCTGCAAGATCGACGACAGAGCGACCGAGCCCAATCCTGCACCGAGTCCGAAGAGCGCTTCGCGGCGAGTGGGCGTCGCAAACGCGTTGCGGCGATTTTCAGTCATAACTAATCCAGATATGCAAATTCGTTTAGGTTGAAAAGCACAAGGCACACTTGGGCGAGACCGCGAGTTCTTGCGTCAAGATCGGCGGGTTGCACGTCCAGTTGGTAGTGTCGATAGGCCGGCATTTCTTCTTCGAAGCTGTATGGCTCGCCGGTCTTTTCCGCCATCACGGTACGCTGAATCTTGGTCGGATACGTTCGGATGTCGTAAGACTTCTCGGATTCTTTATGAGTGGCATCCGTCCAGTGTTTCGCACAAATCGAACTTTCGTGATCGCCGGGCAATCGGCCAAGCACTAACTCGAATGCTCGATCAATTGTCGCTTCCGCATCTTTGTCCTCGTTAACCAAGCGAACTGCCAAGCCATAGGCACGGTCGAGCACTTCGCCGGAATTGAAGAGCGTCAGTGCCTGAGTTGCAACGGTTGAAGTTTCTCGCAGTTCGCACGACTTATCCGGTCCCGGTTGGTTAAACGATTCGAGGAATGGATCGCGAAGCCCCCGCAGTTTTTCGGCATACAGACTGCGTCGGTTTCTTTGCTGGGGCAGTGGATCGGGTTCATAAACCGAAGCGGTGCCGCCCATGATTTGACGCGGCTGAAAGGCAACTTCCAAATCTATGTTTGGACGCGCCGGAATGCCACCGATCTGCGGGTTTAGCTCACCGCTTGCGAACAGCATTGAGTCACGCATCTCTTCGGCGGTAAGTCGTCGTGGCAAAAAGGTCGCGTAAAGTTGGTTGCCAGGGTCAAGTTCAGTTGCGAGTTTTGGTTCCGGATGGAAAGTGCTTCGGCGGTAGAC
>JBAUHR010000717.1:0-5855 GCA_049680385.1 Rubripirellula sp.
GGGGCAAGAAGCGGACGGGGACACTGACATCGCCGGCAGTCGGTTCGCCGCCTCGTTGCTTGAAGGACTGATCGCGAACAACGAATCGCTGCATTCCTGTTCGTTAGCGTACAGGTCGAAACACCAAAGCGATCGACCTGGGGCGCGACGTGTGCAAGTCCAGAAAGTACGTTGTTATCACGATCCGAATTCGGAACGAACCATCGTCGCACGACGGACAGTCATCAACGACTTCGATAGCGCTGGCGACATCAAAACGCATGACAGGACCAACGTGTTCGAAGTTGGCAAGGACCGTCAAGCGACGATGACCGACGCGAAAGGCAAACGGCGGATTCACGTGCCCGACCACAAACCGCTCAGCATGTCGGTTCGACTGCCATTTTTTAGCACTCTCGGTTTCCATGCCTTTCCTGATAGTTCAGTCTCGATATTGAATTATGAATTCTGGAAAACGCAGGCCGTTTCTCAGGAAGGCATGAGTTCATCGTTGCTAAACAACGAATCAGCATCGGTGCGGCAAGCGTTCGAAAAAGACGGCATACCGACCGTGAAATACGAATGGACGTTTGATCTTGAATCGCTTTGTCCAACTCAGCGAAAGGCGTACTACTATCACACGGAAATGAAAAAGTTCGTGATCAAAGAAGTCGAAAATATCACTTGGGAAAACTTCAGCGGAATCCAACTTCCCGTGACGATCCATGACACGAATCACCAGATCGCGATCGAGCCGGATTCTGGAAAACGATTGAACTATACCCAGCGGTCTGAAACGAACTTTCACTGGCTCTCGGTCAGGCAGTCGACGGCCGCTGATGAACCAACGCCAGACCAATTGGCGACGGTTGACGCCATCGCCAAGTGGATCGATGCAGGGCTGGGCGAGGAGGCGGACGGTGGCTCGGGGGATGGGAAGACTGTCCGCTAGTCACGCAAATGGACGCAAACGGAAGCGGGGTTCGCAGTTGGCGGAGAAACCAGACGTTGGAAATTAGCGGGCAAAACCGGGCTCTCGCGTCCGCGGCGATCACTCTTGGGGTGGCAATCGCCAGAAATTGTCGATTTTCTTGCACGGAATTGAGCCGCCGCTGTCACTAACTTGATAGCGACCGATTGATCCGGCTTTTCCGCGAGAAAAACACCATGCGACTGACGCTCCGCACCCTTTTGGCTTACCTCGACAATACTCTTGAGCCGCAGGACGCTGAAATTCTACGTCAAAAGCTGGCCGAGAGTGGGTTTGCGACAAAATTGGTCCAGCGGCTGCGAGCCGGGCTGGTCAATCCAGCGCTGACGGCCCTGCGACCCGATGCGGTCGGTCCGAACGAGGACGCTAACGCGATCGGCGAATACCTGGACAGCACTCTGCCGACCGAGCAAGTCGCAGAGATTGAACGTGCGTGCTTGGAATCGGACTCGCGATTGGCCGAGGCTGCTGCGTGTCACCAAATTCTGACGATGGTGCTTGGCAAGACGGCTGATGTGCCGCCGGCGCTGCGGAACCGGATTTATGAACTTCCCGAACGCGAGATCGAGCGGATTGCGTCCTCGAGTAGTCGGTTTTCATCCTTGTCGATCGATGATCCGCCGCCGGTTGTCCATGACATCTTCGATGCGCCAACGATGGACTCGCCGCTGACGCATTCTGGTGAACCTGTCACACCGGTTGGACCGAGCGACACCGGCGTATCGGATGCTCCGACGCGGATCCGCGAATCCGGTGTGATCGCCGACGCCGCGGCGGGCAAAGGCAAAGAACCGGCAATCGCAGGTTCCAAGAAACGGGACCGCACCGACACCGCGATCTATGGCGGATCAATCCGTACTTCTCGGATCGCACCTTGGTTAGTTTCATTAGCACTCGCCGGAGTTCTGTTGTTTGCGATGACGCGGCTGTTTGCGCCGCTGCTAGACCGCGGCACCGAGGTCGCCGATTTGGTAGACAGTGATTTGGTGGACAGTGACTTGGTAGACAGCGACTTGATGGATAGCGATTCGGTTGGCCGTGATGCCGCCGGGACGCCGGATGTCGAAGTTCCGCCGGACCAATCGCCGCTGATGGTTGAGATCGAGCCGCCTGCCGAAGTCGATGATTTCTCGGACGCCGAAATGTTGCCGGCTCCCGTCGCAATTGCCGAACCTGATCTCGGACGCCCCGACATCATTGAACCTGAAACCGAACCCGATCTAGGGGGCGAAATGACGGATGACGGTGATCTGGATGCACAGGAACTTGCACCACCATCGTCTGCCATGGCGGATGGCGAGCTTCCGGGTGCGGAGGACGAAGACGGTACGTTTACGGACATGGCGCCACCATTGCCTAGCGTTGCCGCGTTGCCGCCAATGACGGATACGGAACTGCCGCCGGGCGAGGGTCCGGAACCGCCGCTCGCTAGCGAGATGACGGACGCTGGCCGTGGCGACAACATTGGCGCCGCAAATGCAGCGGCCCCCGAGATCGCCACAATCACGACCGAGAACACGTTGGTGGCATCCAACAAGGGATTGCCCGGTGAAGCACAGAAGTGGGTCCGCTTGAAGAAGGGCATGACCGTCGTCCCTGGCTACTCGATCGTTTGCCCGCCCACGTTCCGCGCAACGATGACATCGGTATCTGGTTTCGACGTGACATTGGTTGGACCGGCCGAAGTGGCTTGGGTCGCTGATGGGACGGGGGAATCGGCGCTTGCCGTGATCAGCGGTCGGTTGTTGATGAAATCGAACAAGCCAGACGTTCGCATCGACTTGGCGCTTGGCAATGAATTGGTCACGCTGTCGTTCGCTGAAATTGGGTCAGTCGCGGCAGCCAGCGTCAAGCACTTTCGCGCACCCGGCTATGACCCGAAAGTGCCAGAGAACCGAGTGGAGCTAGCGGGTGTTTTGTCGGTCCAGGGATCGATTGCGTTGGAAGCCGAACCAGGCGAAGAAACACTCAACACGGGACTGCAATGGGTCAAACGCGGCGCGTCTGCGCCGACGACTTCGCCAGTCGACGCAGAGCCTGCGTGGATCAGTCCGCCTTCGCCCACAGCAACCTCGTTGGCCGCAGGTGCTCGCGAAGGCCTGTTGGAACTGATCAAGAGTGATCAACCGCTCGAGATCGCGTTGCGCGAAGCCACTCTGTTTCGGCGCAGCGAAGTGGCCGCGCTTGCGGCCGAAACGTTGCTGCATATGGGCCAGGGCGATGTCTACTTTGGCAGTGACGGAATCCTTAGCGAAACGAAACAACGAGCGTATTGGCCCGAGCACTTCTTGGAACTCCTCGCCACCGTCGACCGCAGCGCCATCGCTGCCGAACAATTGGAACAGTCCATCAAGAAAATGGATGCAACTAACGCAACGGCGATCATGCGATTGTTGACCGGCTACTCGCAAAAGCAATTGATCGAAGGCGACGACGAAACGCTGGTCAACTTGTTGGATTCCGAAGCGATGGCGGTGCGAGTTCTTGCGCTTGAAAACTTGAACAAAATCACCGGCACGACCTTGTACTTCCGCGCCGAACAAGACAACGCCGTCCGCCGCGCACCGGGAATCAAGAAATGGATTGCCCGTCAACGCAAAGGCGACATCCGCTGGCCCGAGTGATCACCAATGGTCGCAACCTTCGTAGGATAGGCTGCCAGCCTGTCTGAATCCGCAACGCAAAACAGGCTGGCAGCCTGTACTACGTGGGGAACGCTGTTCAGGCCGCCGTGGGCAAACCGTGATCCGTTCGTTTGCGGCCGGACGTGACCGTTTGTTTTCGGATGTTCAGATTGCGTTGCAAGTCTTCGGCATTGGCGTATCCGCGGCCATGATCCAAATGCAGCACGACCGTTTGGAATCGCACATGCTTGCCGCGGACGCCTGCGTTTTCGAGCCGCTCGCCCAATTCACGGTCCTGGCCACCGTATCGCATTCGCTCGTCAAAGCCGCCGGCCGCGACCACGTCAGTCGTCCAACCCGACGAGTTGTTGCCGTTCCAGGTTGGACGCGTTGTCGTGATTCGGTTGAGCAACTTGCTGGCCCGACCGCTGACCAATCGCAGCCATCGGTGCGACGCGGGCAGGCCGTTTTTTCGCAGCCACGACAACTTGAATGCGTCACCACTGCGAATGTCATCAGGCGTGATCAACTGGCTGACCGACATGGGCAACTTGTAATATCCGCCCGACAAAAAACGCTCAGGCTCAAGAGCCGCATAATGCTGGGCCAAAAAATCCGATCGCGGAATACAGTCACCGTCGGAAAACAACACGTACTCGCCTGCAACCGCTTCGAGCGCGCGGTTGAGGATCGTACTCTTGCGAAACCCATCATCCGCGTGCCAAACGTGCTTGATCGTCAACGACGTTTCATCACGAAGTCGTTTGACCAATTCGGCCGTTTCGACTCGCGATCCGTCGTCCGCCAACACAATTTCAAACTCGCGGTGCTGTTGGACCGAGTATCCCCACAAGACTTTTTCTAGCCACGCGGGTTGGTTGTACGTCGACAACACGACGCTGATCAAATTCGGTTTCATCGTGATCATATTCTGAATTGGCAAGATGGTTTCAAGCGGCGCGAGCGGACGCGGTCGCGGCGGCATGAAAGTTGTGATCGTGAAAGGGAAGACAAATTCGATTCGCCGACAAATCTAGATTGCCGTCGCGAAGATTGCGCACAAACCGAGTTCCGCAAAGATGTTCATCATAGAATTCGGCGACCGACAACCTCATTCGCTGAATCTCGGTCGCCGACATCGAAACCGCACGGTCGATCGCGTCGACCAAACTGGCGCGATCTGAAAAACAAATCGCGTTGACTCCGTCGACGAGTCGTGGCGTGACTCGATCGCCATACTGCAGAATCGGAATCGTGCCGACGCTCATCGATTCGACCAAGTGATGGCAAGTCGGCTGTGACGATCCGGGGCAACACAAGAAAAAGTTGGCCGACGAAATCACGGGCATCCAATTTGACGCAGACACGGGATCGGTACGACTGTCAGACAACACGATCGAGTCCACGCGATTGGCAAGCTCGAATCGTTCACTGACCTGTTGCGGATGACTTTGGCGAACCGTATCGAGCACTTCGATCCGATTGAGTAGCCCGAATCCTTGACGGATCTGGTCATCCCCATAACGTGGTTTTTGGTTGCCAGCGAACAACACCGAAAACCAGCGACGATGTTTGCGAAGATCGCCGATCAAACCGGGGCTAATGCGGCCTAACGTCGTGGGGTGCATCGGATAAGGCATCACGGGCACACTACGATCGATGTCGCGGCCAATGTCCAAATCAATGACGCCGCGTTTCGTATCGTGCGATCCAACCGTACCGTCGGCCAACACGATCGCGTCGTCAGGAATCTGGTGACGGTCGTCGACGTAAATCACACCGGGCATCGCCAACATGCGACGCCCGTATTCTTTGTGAGCAATCGCGGCCAACGTCATCGCATCGGCGGACAGATAAAGTGGCGATCGTGCATCGATGCAATGATGAGCGAGCGTCGCCAAGTGCCGCCCCGAGTCAATCATCATTTGATTGGTGCTCAAACGCAGCGCGATTGGCCGTTGGTCAAGCGAGACCGCTGGCACAGCCTTGTCCCGTAGAATCTGACGCGCCCGCCGAATGTCGACAGGAAAGCGAACCAGCGATTTCCATTTCATGCGAATCAATCAGATTGGGACAGGCGGCGAGCGAGACATTTCGTAGGCTCTTTCGATACAAAAAACGCCCAATCCACGTCAAGTTCGGACATGTCCGACCGCCGCCAATCGGTCCAGTTCGGCGGCCAACTTTTCCCGAAACCTTGGATGTGAACAGGGGTTCAAGTCGAACGCTTTTCTCTTTTCTCGAGGCCAATATGCTTGAAC
>JBAUHR010000718.1:0-3554 GCA_049680385.1 Rubripirellula sp.
TGCGGTGTCGAGTTTCGATCTAGGCGTCAAGCTTGCCGATCGCTGCAAGAACTTCTTCGCGATGGGGTTGGTGTACTGGCTCTTTGGCCGATCGCTTGAACCGACCTTGCGTTTCATCGAAGCCAAGTTCGGCAAAAAACCAGACGTTGCGGCAGCAAACGTTGCAGCTCTGCGAGCCGGTTGGGCATTCGGCGAAACGACCGAAGCGTTCGGCGAGAGCTATCAAGTCGAAGCCGCCGAATTGGTACCCGGCACGTACCGAAACATCATGGGCAATCAAGCAATCGCAATGGGCCTGGTCGCTGCATCGAAAATCAGTGACAAGGAAATGTTCTACGGCACTTACCCGATCACGCCGGCCAGCGATATTCTGCACGAGTTGACGAAGTTCAAAAACTTTGGCGTTCGGACATTCCAAGCCGAAGACGAAATCGCCGCGATCTGTTCAACGATTGGCGCAGCCTTCGGCGGATCAATGGCCGTCACGGCCAGCAGCGGTCCCGGCATCGCGCTCAAGGGCGAAGCGATGGGGTTAGGCATGATCCTTGAATTGCCGATGATCATCATCGACGTCCAACGCGGTGGCCCTAGCACGGGCTTGCCGACGAAGACCGAGCAGAGCGATTTGTTGCAAGCGATGTATGGCCGCAACGGCGAATCTCCGCTGCCAGTCCTTGCACCGCGCTCGCCTGGGGACTGTTTCGACATCGCAATCGAAGCCTGGCGTCTGGCTGTCGAATGCATGTGTCCCGTCATCATCCTGTCAGACGGCTACATCGCCAACGGCAGCGAGCCGTGGCGAATTCCCAAGATCTCAGATCTTCCCAAGATCAAAGTCACGCATCCCGAAGGCAGCGACGGCGAGACGGCGTTCAAACCCTATCAACGCAACGAAAACTTGGCTCGTCCTTGGGCGGTTCCGGGTACGCCAGGACTGATGCACCGCGTCGGCGGTTTGGAAAAAGAGGACGTGACGGGTAACGTTAGCTACGATCCTGACAACCACCAACACATGACCGACACTCGCGCAGCAAAGGTCAAAATGATCGCTGACCGAGTGCCACCGCAAGACGTGTTCGGCGACCAGACTGGCGACTTGCTGGTCGTTTCGTGGGGTGGCACTTACGGTACCAACCACACGGCCGTCGACCGTGTCCGAAAGGCAGGTCACAAGATCAGCCACATTCACTTGCGTTACCTCAATCCGATGCCGGCAAACGTTGGCAAGTTGTTGAAGTCGTTCAAGAAAGTCGTTGTGCCGGAACTGAACTCGGGACAACTGCGGATGCTGTTACGATCTGAACATTTGGTCGACTGTATCGGCATCAACAAAGTCCAAGGCAAACCGTTCTCGGTCACCGAGCTTGTCGAACGATTTACCGAGATCGTGGTCGCCGCTGAAAACGAAAAGTAACCTGGCGATTGACCTCGATCGCTGAATCGCTTTTTTGAACCCAACATCCAACACTCAAAACCTAGCACTGCTCTCCATGTCCCTTCCTGTACTTAAAGCCGCTGACTTCGCATCCGATCAAGACGTGCGTTGGTGCCCTGGCTGTGGCGACTACTCGATCCTGGCCCAAATGAAAAAGGTGCTGCCGGACCTCGGCGTGCCTCGCGAAAAGATCGTTTTCATCAGCGGCATCGGCTGCAGCAGCCGTTTCCCGTACTACATGAACACGTACGGCATGCACTCCATCCACGGCCGCGCACCAGGTTTCGCGACGGGTCTTAAATCGACTCGTCCGGACCTGATGGTATGGGTGATCACCGGTGACGGCGATGCGTTATCCATCGGTGGCAATCACTTCATCCACATGTTGCGGCGGAACATCGACGTCAACGTGGTGCTGTTCAATAACCGCATCTACGGTTTGACCAAGGGACAATACAGCCCGACTAGCAAGGAGGGCCAAATCACCAAAAGCACACCGATGGGATCGATCGATCACCCGCTGATGCCGTTGTCGCTAGCCCTTGCCGCCGAAGCCACCTTTGTCGCACGCAGCATCGACGCGCACGTCAAACACCTCGGCGAAACGCTCGCTCGCGCCGCCGCGCACAAAGGAACGTCGTTGGTCGAGGTTTATCAGAACTGCAACGTGTTCAATGACGGTGCGATGGCGTACGCACAAGAAAAGAAGCAGCGTGCCCAAAACGTGGTCGAGCTGCAACACGGCAAACCACTGATCTTTGACGAAGGCAAAAAGGGCATCCGTTTGGTCGGAAACCACCTGGAAATCGTCAACACCGCCGACGTTCCAGCAGACGACTTGTTGATCCACGACGAAAAGTCACCGAACCCGTCGATCCACATGATGCTCGCGCGAATGAGCCATCCCGAAATGCCTGAACCAATCGGTGTCCTGCGAGCCGTTGAAGGTGTAGCGACGTACGACGACCAAATCAACGCGCAAGTTGACTTGGCTCGATCGACCAAGGGCGAAGGTGACCTGGACAAACTGTTTTCGGCAGGCGACACATGGACCGTCAAGTAGGTCGCAGCGTCCTGTCGCTTTGATGCGCCGGACGATGACAGAACATTTCCCAAACGTTGAACTTTCGCGAGAGCATGGACATGGCACGAGGCAAAACCTTCTCTGACGTAACTAAGACAGTTGGCGATACTCCGATGGTCCAGATCAATCGCTTGATCCCCAGCGGCGGCGCGACTGTTTTCGCAAAGTGCGAGTTCTTCAACCCGCTCAACAGTGTCAAAGACCGCATCGGTGCAGCCATGATCGCGGCCGGTGAACGCGATGGACTGATCAACAAAGACACCCACATCGTCGAACCAACCAGCGGAAACACTGGCATCGCACTTGCGTTCGTTTGTGCGGCCAAGGGATACAAGCTGACGCTGACCATGCCCGAGTCGATGTCGGTCGAACGAAGGGCGCTGCTGCGAGCGATGGGAGCCAACTTGGTTTTGACGCCAGCCGGCGAAGGCATGAAAGGTGCGATCAATCGTGCGGCCGAGTTGGTCGACAACACGCCCGGTGCGTACATGCCCCAGCAATTCGAAAACCCTGCGAACCCTGCGATCCACGAAGCCACCACGGGCCCCGAAATCTGGGAAGACAGCGGTCACAACATCGACGCAATCGTCGCTGGTGTCGGAACCGGCGGAACGATCACCGGTGTTGCTCGGTATCTGAAGAAACAGAACCCGAACTTCAAAGCATTTGCCGTCGAACCCACTCATTCGCCCGTGATCAGCGGCGGCAGCCCCGGCAAACACCGCATCCAGGGCATCGGTGCCGGATTCGTCCCCAAGAACCTGGACGTCTCAATCATCGACGACGTGATCCAGTGCAATGACGATGACGCGTTCGAATGGGGACGCAAGCTTGCCAAGCTCGAAGGTATCGTCGGCGGCATCAGCAGCGGCGCGAACCTGTGGGCCGCAGCACAGGTTGCCGCACGTCCAGAAATGAAGGGCAAGCGAATCGTGACCGTCATGTGCAGCCTCGGCGAACGCTATCTCAGCACACCACTGTTCGCCGACCTTGGCATGTAACCGATCGATTCCCTAAACAAATACTGTCTTCATT
>JBAUHR010000719.1:0-13117 GCA_049680385.1 Rubripirellula sp.
TGCTGGCGAAACGATCGGCTTTACCTACGAAAAAGATGTGTTGCCGCTGCTAGAAAAAATGGCCGGCTAACGGTCGCCGGTGGATGCATCACTTGTCGCTTCAATTTGTTGGGACCGCTTCCTGCAACACGGCTTCGATTCGCTGCGTGGTTGTCACCACATTGTGGTGCGTTTGAATCATCCGTGACGCCGCGATGACACGTTGCTGGGCGGATGATGGATCCGCCGCAAAATCTAGAATGGCGTTTGCCAGCGAGTCAGGCGAATGGGGATCGGCCCACTGGATCGTGGGTTCGTCGTGTTCAAGTTCGACGGTGCCACCGGCGCTAGTGGCAATCACGGGTGTGCGCAAGGACATCGCTTCCAACACGACGTTCGGCATGCCTTCGAAGTGTGACGGCAATATCAACGCATCGGCGGCGGCGATCCACTTGGCCGGTTGATCAACGCGGCCCATGAACTCGATGACGTTGGTTCGCGGTGACGCACTCCACTGTGATTCCAAATCATGCCTGAGTGGTCCGTCGCCGATCAGCCGCAACCGGATCTTGGGACGTTTAACCGTTGTCTCGTCTAGCACGATCATCGCGTCGATCAAATCGCGATGGCCTTTTTCCGCGGTCATTCGTCCGACGCAAACGAGTGACAATTCGTCGGTGTCGTCGCCGGTCGCAGGTTCCGCAGAGATCGATTCCTGAAGCGATTGCGGATCGACCGGATTCGGAATCACTTCGATGATTTGACTGGTAAGTCCATAGTACCGGTGTGCCGATTCGGCCGCTTGTCGGCTAACCGCGACAACGCGGAACGAGTCTTGATAGGCTTTGGCGAGTCGTCGGCGTTTAAGTTCGATGAAACGCGACTCGACCAGTGGCAAGGCATGTTCGGGAGGGCTGACAATGGTCGAGACGCGCGGAACATTGATCGCTTTTGCCGCGGGGCCCGCGATCATCGTCATGTGGAATGTTCGATCGTAAATCACGTCAATCGACTGTGATTTCAAGACCGACCTAAGATGCCGAACTTGGCGACGAAGTTCGCGGCCGGGGAAGTACATCCCGGCACTTGGCGGTGCGTCGTCAAACGAATGCACGGTCACGTCGGCGGGAACTCGCGACATCAGATCACCGTCTCGGTGCAAAACATACAGGTGCGGCGTGAATCGCGTCCGGTCCAGGTGACGCAGCAGCAAAAGAGTCTGTTGTTCACTGCCGCCACCCCGCATCGAGCTGATCATCAACAGCACGCGCAGCGGCGCATCTTTGGCGTTACTCCCTTCCTTTTCGTCACTCACTGGGCAGCTCGACTTCCGCCCAAACCAATCGATGATCGCTGGCCGAAATCCATTTTGATTCCGCTGTGCCCTTGGTTGGCCAGAAAACTTCGGCCCGCTTCACGGCCAGCCGGCTGCTGGGCAGGACATAGTCAATTCGCATGTTTCCGCTGCGACCAAACTTGGCCGTGTCGAGTGACGGATCGCCTTTCCGTTTTCCGCTTTGGTAGCCACCAGCCGCTTCGCGACCACCAGGACTGCTCGGTTTGGGATCGGACAACAAAGGATTAGTAAGCAACGTTTCGATGGCGTCGAAGCGACTGTCGCCATCCTTGGGGTCACTGTTCAAGTCGCCGGCGATGAAAAATAACGCATCGGTTGCTAGGCCGCCTGGCCGCGATTGATCGTCAACTAGAAATTCAGCCGTGGGGTTCCGCGTGTACTCATTCCAAAACCTAATCTCGTCGTGGTTTCGGCAACCGTTGCGATCCTCGGGGCCATCGAACACCGGTGGCGTTGGATGGCATGCCAGCACGTGAATCACATGGTTGCCAATGCGAACCGGAACGTCGATGTGGTTCTTGCTGGACAGCCGCAGTGAATCCCATGTCGCATCGTCATAGTAAGACTCCTTCGATTTGGGGTCGATCGGCCGCAGCGCGCCCGGCATGCTTTTCCACAGCAGTTTTTGAAACGTTCGAATGTTGTCAGCGTCGATCGGGAAACGGCTCAGCACCGCCATCGAATATTGACCTGGATAGAGACCGAATCCGAACGCGTCGGCGGGCCCGCTGGTCGACCCATCGCTGTCCAAGTCCATTCCTGAACGGATGCCCGTGTTGCTGGGGGCCGAATAGCGGAACGGGTAATCGATCGGTCGCAGATCATCTTGTCCAACCGCCAGATACTTTTCAGCCATCAATGTGACAGTCTCGCCGTCCGCGTCGTGATCAATTTCGTTAAGCAACAAAATGTCTGGGCGAACCGTTTGAACGATGGATGCGATTTTTTCGGCTTGACGAAAAGTGCCAGTGGCTAGCCGGTCGCGAACTTCGCCAGCCTTCTTGCCGTACAACGAAGTGTTGTAGGTTGCGATGCGAATCGTCGCGGGCAAGTCTTCGGCAGTTGCGAACAAGGATCCGGCGCCGGGCATGATCGTCATGGCTGTCAGGGCAAGAGTCGCGATCGATCGAGTGATGTTCATCGTGGCGGTGATTGTGTGAAGTCGGCGAAACGGCGGCTTGCCGAAGTTGGCTTGGCGGGCAAAGTTACTTGCTTAGCTTAACCCTTTTTCTCCGGCAACGGATCTGCACCCGATGAATGCTGTCGACCTGAATCCCGTTTCAACTGCGACAACGGATCTTCACCGATTCTTGGGGGCATGCCCGCTGCCGGGCGATCGAGCCCGCTTTTGTGTTTGGTCGCCAACATCCGATCGAGTCGACGTTCACTTGGTGGATTCCGACCGAACCGTCACGTTGGCGAAGACTGATGGCGGTTACCACGTCGGGGTGATCGACGGTGTTAGCGTCGGTGACCTTTACTTTTTCCGCTTTGACGGCGGCCCGGATCGGCCTGATCCGGCTTCGCGATATCAGCCCGACGGAGTCCATGGAGCCAGCGCCATCGTTAGCGCCGCATTCGATTGGACTGACAAGCAATGGCGAATGCCGGCTCGTAAAGATTGGGTGATTTACGAACTGCACGTGGGCGCGTTCACCGGCGATGGAACGTTCGCCAGTGCGATCGATCGATTGGACGAATTGGTCCAATTGGGCGTCAACGTCATCGAGCTGATGCCGGTGGCGGATTCAGCCGGCCGATGGAATTGGGGATACGACGGAGTCTGTCTGTTTGCACCCAATCGCAACTACGGATCGCCGGACGATTTCCGCCGGTTGGTTGATGCGGCCCACGCAAAAGGTTTGGCCGTTGTTTTGGACGTGGTCTACAACCACTTGGGCCCCGAAGGAAACTACTTGGGCGAATCGGGACCGTATCTTTCGACGAAGCACCACACCGTTTGGGGATCGGCGCCGAACTTTGATGATCCCGTTCATGGCGAACAGTTGCGTCGGTTTTTTATTGCGAATGTGATTTACTGGTTCGATGAGTTTCATTTAGACGGGTTGCGAGTTGATGCGATTCACTGCATGACCGACACCAGCGATCGTCACATCGTTCGCGACATGTCTGACGCGGTCGCCCAGTGGACGGCGCAGACCGGACGCAGTGCGGCACTGATCGCTGAATCGAACGTGCATGACGACCAGATGCTGATGCCAACGGCCGATGGCGGTTGCGGATTCGACGCGCAGTGGAGCGACGATTTTTTGCACAGCCTGTTTGCCGTCGTTCGTCCTGGCGAGCGACTTTCGTGTCGGTCTTACCAACCCGGTACGGACTTAGACCAAGTGTTGCGAATGGGATACGTGTACGCTGGAACGTTGGCCGATCAGCGCGGTCGCCGCCCGCTTGGCGATCGAGTCGATACGTCGGGGTTGATCTACAACATTCAAAACCATGACTTCATCGGCAACCATCCGCTGGGCAAGCGACTGCATCAGTTAACGTCTTTGGAAACACAAGCAGCCGCAGCCACCTTGCTGTTGCTTTCGCCCGGCATTCCGATGATTTTCATGGGCGAAGAATTCGCTTGCGAACACCCGTTCGCGTTCTTCGTCGATTTTGGTGACGAAGCGATCCGCCAAGCGGTCGTCGAAGGACGCAAACGCGAATATCCTCAGCACGATTGGTCGGGCGGGGCATCGCCGATCGACGAAGCAGCGTTTTATCAATCCAAAATTGGTCCGGCCGCAGCGGGAACCGCAACGATGCGGCAGTGGTATCAAACGCTGATCGCGACGCGGCGAGATTGGTGTGCCCGAGGTTTGATCAGTGGTGACAATGTTGAAATTCAAACCAATGTCGACGCGGGGCTATTCCTGATGCATTACCGTCACCAAGGAAACGTTGGAACCGTCGCTGTTGGATTGTCCGACGATCGATCCAATGGCGACAGAATCGAATTTGAATGCGAGGGAAACCTGATGTTGGATTCGCGACAAGAATCCGGTGTCAACCCAAACGAACTGGTGCGGAATCACGCGAAAGTCTTCGGGACTTGGTAGAGTCTCCATTCTGCTTCGAAAATTACGTAGCGAAAGTCGTCGGGCGGTTTGTCGATTTAGTACTCCATCGGGATCTGATTGTTTAACCGTTAGCCACAGGCGTACGCGACAGGAAATACGTACGCCTGCGGCTAACGGTTAAACGATTCAATTGACAAACCGTCAAGACTTTCGACGCGTGTCCGTTACCCACACACCAAGTTTCAATCGAATGCTCTTCAGTCAGATGTTGGTTGTTCGAATACGGATTTGCGAGTCAAATTTCCAGTGGCCGTCGAGATCGAGCCACGTTTGAGTTTCTCTTTGAATTTCTGTTTATGCAAATTGTTGTGATCGGCGCTGGTGCTGCTGGGTTGTTGGCGGCTGCGGAAGCGGCTCGTCGTGGTGCCCAAGTCATCTTGTTAGAGAAGAACACGAAAACGGGCGTCAAGATTCTGATGTCCGGCGGGACTCGTTGCAATTTGACTCACAACACCGACGCTCGCGGAATCTGCGAAGCGTTCGGGCACGCCAAGCGATTCTTGCAGCCCAGCGTCGGCGCGTTTCCGCCTGTTGACGTGGTCGCGATGTTTGCAGCGGCCGGTGTAGCCACGAAAGTCGAGTCGACGGGAAAGATATTTCCGGAAAGCAATCGAGCGATCCAGGTTCGTGACGCTCTGCACCAAATGGCCGTCGAAGCCGGTGTCCAGATCCGGCTGAAATCGGGTGTCTTAGACGTACATCGGACAGAAACCGGTTGGATCGTGAAGACCGAAGCAGATTCGATCGCGGCCGACCGAGTCATTGTCACCGCTGGTGGACGAAGTTGGCCCGGTTGCGGGACAACGGGCGATGCTTACCGCTGGCTTAGTGAACTGGGGCACACGATTGTCACGCCGCGGCCGGCGCTGGTTCCCTTGGTCGGCGGAAACCAGTGGATGCATGATTTATCGGGTGTCACGCTTGAGGACTGTGTCGCCACGGTGCGAAATCGCGAAGCCAAACGAAAGCAGGCCGCGATGGTACGTCGTTCGTCGTGGTTGTTCACGCACTTTGGCTTTTCTGGGCCTGCGGCGATGGATGTCAGCGGCGTGATGACGGCGGCTTCGTCGATGAAGGAAGTCCGTTTGGAGTTAGATCTTGTGCCGCAGTGGGATGACGCCAAATTGGAATCCACGTTGTCGGATCGAAAAACGGATGGCGGTCGTCGCCGTGTCGCGGCCGTGATGAGTCAGTGGATGCCGAACCGCTTGGCAGACGCCGTGACCCAGTTCGCCGGTGCCGACCACACGGTCGCCGAACTGCCAGCGGCGAATCGTCGCCGTTTGATTGACGCGATCAAGCGACTGCCCATTCCCGTGTCCGGCACGCGGGGATTTGACAAGGCGGAAGTTACCGCGGGCGGCGTCACGCTTAAGGAAGTCGACCCGCGAACGATGGAAAGCCGAATCTGCAAAGGCTTGTACATCGCTGGCGAAGTCTTGGACGTCGATGGCTGGATCGGCGGTTATAACTTCCAAGCAGCTTTTGCGACTGGACGAGCCGCGGCAATCGCGGCGGCAACTTAAACCACGTCTTTTTACCTTTCCTGATTTCTGCAGCCCATTCGCTATGCCTGATTTGATTGCCCAAGGGCCAAACGCCAAGGACCGTTGGCGGCGTGAGTTGCCGGCGCCGACGTCGCGGATTGATATCGTCGTCGGACGCGCCGACGCGGATTGGAATGTACCTTGGGACGGCACGATTTCGCGTAGCCACGTGCGAGTTCGGTCACTGCCGGGCGATCGTATCGAAGTTCACCAGATCAAAGGCTCTCGTAACCCCGTTTATCACCAGGGCCAGAAAAGTGAGTCCTTCACGGTCGTCGCTGGTGATCACTTTGTGATCGGGCAAACGACCTTTACGTTGGTCAACCGGCCCGGCACAGCCGCTGCATCGGCAGCACAAGGTTCGTCGGGCAGTCTTGGTGATGTGACCGAGCACGCGTTCGATCATCAAATGCTAAGCCGTCGACACTTCCGCGATTCAGCCTCGCGGATCGAAATGCTAAGCCGGTTGCCTGATCTGATTTTGGGCAGCCACAGTGACGAGGAATTGCTGGTGCGTGTCACCGGTGTTTTGTTGCAGGCGACGCCGTCCGCGTCGGCCGTTGCAATCGTAGCCGTCGACACTGACGCCGACGCCAACACTGACGCCGGCAAAGACAACGTCAATATTTTGCACTACGACAATCGTTCGCTTGGTCGCGTCGAAACGCCGGTGAGCGAGCGGTTGGTACATTCGGCGACGAACAAACGTGAAAGCGTGTTGCATCTTTGGTCCGCGGGCGTCGGCGAAATGTCTGCTTTCACGGCTGCTGATGAAGTCGACTGGGCGTTCTGTGTTCCGTTGCGGAGTGAAGCGTGTCCAGGCTGGGCGATTTATGTGACCGGTCAATTGGTGTCCGAGCCAGGTTTGGACATCGGGCAATCCATGCAAGCGGCGCCGGACGACTTGGAAGACGACGTCAAGTTTGCCGAGCTCGTGGGGACCACGATTGCCAATCTGCGGCAAAGTCGACGACTGCAACGCCGGCAAACCGAACTGCGTCATTTCTTTGCACCGGTTGTCATGGAAGCGATGGCAGGACGAGACCCAGACGAGGTGCTGAAACCTCGCGAGGCCGATTTGTCGGTGATGTTTTGCGACTTGCGAGGTTTTTCTCGGGCCAGTGAACGCGATTCTAGTGATCTGTTGGATTTGTTGGCGCGAGTCAGCGATGCGTTGGGCGTGATGACTCGGCGGATTCTGGATTCGGGGGGAGTCATTGGTGACTTCCACGGTGATGCGGCGATGGGGTTTTGGGGATGGCCACTCAACCAAGACGACAGCGCCGTCCGAGCGGCGACGGCGGCATCGTTGATTCGGTCGGACTATCGACGCCAAGCCGACGCAGGTGGATTTCGCTGTGGCATTGGCATCGCGACCGGCCGCGCCGTCGCCGGGCGCATCGGCACCGTGGATCAAGTCAAAGTCACCGCGTTCGGACCCGTTGTGAATTTGTCGTCAAGACTAGAAGGCATCACCAAAGCGTTCGGCGCTGAAATTGTGATTGACCAAGCGACGGCAGATGCCATCGCTGCATCAGGCGATGATCGATTTCGCATTCGCAGGTTAGCGACCGTTCGGCCGGCTGGGTTCCAAAAATCAGTTCAAGTTTGCGAACTGTTGAACTGCGAACCGTTGAACTGCGACTCGTTGAAGATGGACGACGCCAACCCGCCGATGTTGTCGGACGAGCAAATCGCGATTTATGAGTCAAGTTTGGACGCATTGATCGAAGGCGACTGGGATCAAGCGTACGAGATGCTGCACGGGTTGCCCGTTTGGGATCGTCCCAAAGACGCATTGTTGTCGACGATTTTGAAACATAACCGTACGGCACCGCAGGGATGGGACGGTATCATCGACATGCCCAAACTTTGAATGGAACGATGAACTTACCACCTGCAAGCCAGCCGATGCCTGACGATCCCGCGACTACTGGACGCGATCGACTGGATCTGTCGCCCGTTGTTTGGGTTGCAATCGCTGTTGTCGCATTCTTAGGATTGCGTTCGGCGCTTGTGAATTCAGAGAGCTCGGTGAACTCTTCGTCCAGCGCCGTACTGAACTATCGAGGTCGGGGCGAGTGGATCCCGATTCGCAACAGTGATTCTGCACAGTTGTTCACAGCTCTAGGCGTTCAAGTCAATTTGCCGATCGGGTGGACCTACTTGGCTCAAACCGAAAATGATCGTGCGGTCCGGCCCACGTTCGTCAACGAATCACGTCGCAGTATCGTGCAACTGTTTCCAGCCGCCGGGCGCGATCTGTTTGAATCGGCCGCTGTCGTCCCCGAAACGCCGACGGACCAGACGACCGCCGAGCAACCGGCAGATGCGAAAGGTAAAGGTGCGAATCAAAGGTCGAAGATCTCAGATCCGCAATTTGCCGTCTCAAACGCTCGAGTTCGTTGGGCGCAAGTTCGGCAAACGATTCGGATCGAAGTCTCGGACGGAAGCGGTGGTAAATTGCCGTTGGCCTGGAATCAGGTCGATCCGCGGAAAATTGGCCAATGGAGCGATGGCGCCATTCAGCTCGGTTTGATCGCGATTGCCGACCCATCGGATAGTCGGTCATCTCAGGCGATCGACGAATTTTGCGACAGAATCGAGGTTTTATCGCAAAATGGTGGTTCGAATATTCCGTTGGCGCCTACTCTGCGAAATCGTCAAGAAGACTAGAATGGCGTCGAGCTTGCCTATTTGCTCTGACCCGGTTCTTTTGTCCTGTTTACGCATTCCTTGGATTTCCATGTATCGCGTTAGCCCATTATTCGCCCGATTGCTGTTCGCATTGATGGCGTCGATCACCGTTTTCTCTGGTACTACGCTGGCCCAGTGGTCCAGTGGTGACCGCCAGCGGTTGGCCTCGGAGATGGAATTGGCGGCAAAAAACCTGGACCCAAGCCGATTTCCGGCGGTCGATGCATCGTCAGCGGTGGTTGTTTCGTCGATGGATGCGGCGGAGTCTTTCTTTACTGAGCAAACCGACCCGGCAAACAGCGCATCTTGGTTGCAGTACTTGGATTTGGATCCGTTACGCGATCTGATTGCGTCGGAGGCTTCGGCGACCGACATCGCGCGCGAAGCAATCAGTCTGCGATTTCGATTGGTCGGTACGACTCCAGGATTGGAGCTTTCAAAACTAACGGTGCTTCGCCGCGATCTTGAACGACTGATCGAAGCGGTTCGTTTGCGAGATGCCGAGCGAGCCGAAAAGGCGGTCGCCGGGCAAATGGCATCGCTCGCCGAAAAAATCCTCGAAATGGATGACAGTCCATCGGCCGATGACGTTGCGAAGATCGGCGCTGTGATCGGATTGTTGGACTCGGCCGGACAGGCGGCTGGCTTGGTCCAGTCGTTTCGAAACCAGTTCAGTCGCCCCAACATGGCCATCTTGATCGATGAATCAATGGTCCAATCGGCAATCAACCGCGGCGTCAATCAATCGCGTCCGGTACGTGACTGCATTTTGGGAACTCGTATTGTTGGCAGTGCGTCGCTTGACGGTGTGATCACCGCCGACTTGTTACCGTCGATCGGCGAAGTCCGTGTTCAGGTGGCGCTGGCGGGATGTGTGTCGAGTCAGAACACGGGTTACAACGGGCCGGTACGGTTGCAAACATCAGGGACCGGGACCGTCAACGTGACTCGTTTGTTGCACATCAGCGAGGCCGGAATCTCGGCCGACAACGCGTACATCCAGGCAACGCTGAATACGAACATTGACGCGATCGAACACCGTTTACGGTTGGTCCGCCGGATCGCTCGCAAGAAAGCCGCCGAGCAAAAACCGAACGCCGACCGGATCGCTGTCGAGAAACTACGTAGCCAAGTTGGCGGCCAGTTTGTCGAGCAGACGGATTCTGCAACCGCAGTGCCGCCACCGGATGTCTTGGGCAGCGTTCGCCCAGTCTTGAAGCGTTTGTCGCTTGACGAACCGACGCGTTTGTGGGGATCAACCGACCAAGAAATCTTCATCGATTCGACTTTCCGTCGGCATGACCAACTCGGGTCCGCCGTCACCCGTCCGGTGATTTTGGCAGCCTACGACGCCGCAATTCAGCTTCACGAGTCAGTGGTCGACAACGCCATGACGCCGCTGTTGGCTGGCCGAACGATGCGAGAGGGCGACTTCGAAGGCTTGATCGCCGAAACTGGTTTGCCAATCGAAAACCAGACGAGCGTAGCCGATAGTGGTTCGTCAGTCTTGGCCAACGAAGATGACGATACTGATGACGACGAAGACCAAGATCCGTTCGAGATCGATTTTGCAAAACTGCGGCCGATCATCTTCGAAGCCCGTGATCAAACGGTTCGCGTGGGAGTGCGGGGAACTCGTTTCGCACAAGGCAAACGCGAACTCAAGCAAGCGATGGAAATTACCGCCGTTTATGAGTCCGCACGTGCCGAAGACGGACGCGTGCTGTTGCTGCGAAAGGGTGACGTGGACGTGTCGTTCCCCGGACCGGGAAAACGACTCAGCGTCACTCAAGCCGGTTTGAAACGCACGATTCAAAAGAAGTTTGACGACGTCTTTCCAACCGTCTTATTGGACAAGTCGATGACCGTTCCGATGACGTCAAAACTAGAATCGCTTCGCGGCCGTGTCTTCCGACCCGAACTGGTTCAGGCCAACGACGGATGGTTGACCGTTGGCGTCGGCCAAGTTGACTAGCAACTCAGGCGACCCAAGCGCGATTGGCTTGGATGCCATTGATCCATTCGGATCGATGTCGGATTTCGACACAAACTCTCTCACTTGCCCACTTTTTGTGGCCTAGGTTTTGATCAGGCGGACGCTGCGCGGCCGCTTTGGTTACCACGAGTTTTGTTTGTATCGATAATCCGGATTGCGTCGGCGTCTGATGAGTTCAACTTCCACTTTGCCCGAATACTTGATGCGTTGGGATCACCACAAACCCCAAGTTTTGATGCGTGATGTGGTTCGAACATCGCATCGATTGAACGAAATTTCGCTATTCACCAACGAAGGTTTGGCGGCACTGATCGATTGCTATCCGCCGTCGTTGATCGAAGTCACGACGATGGGGACCAATCCTGTGTACCCCAGCCAGTTGAGCCGTGGTGAATTGGGACACATCAGCGGGCAATCTCTGCTCGATGTCGTCCGCGGCGGACGGCTTCGCGTCGTCTTCAGGAACGCAAATCAAACGAACCCACTGTTGCAGTCGATCACAGATCGATTGATTGGTGAATTGGCCGAATGTCAAAACATCGACGCGACTGACTCGCATCAATGCGACCTCGTGATCGAGTCGCCCGGCGCGATGACCTATTTGGACTGTGATGGGATTCCAACGGTCCGTTGGCAGATTCGTGGTTCACATCGCATTTGGAAGTACCCTGTGTCGCCATCGGGCGCATCGGCATCTAGCACACCAGGATTGGGCGTGTCGGCCGCCGCGATCGAGGATCGCGTTTGTGGTGGCTATCGGCATCGCACGTCGCTTTACTACGAACCATTGCTGGAAGATCAAGCAACCGAAATCCTGGTGCCCGCCGGGACCATGGTTTGCCTGCCCGCTTTCGCACCCACCCGCGGAATCGCCGATGGTGTCGGGGGAATGGGGGCGCTTAGCGTATCGTTGCGAACTCGCTTCTTTGACACCCAGTCACGCAGCCAATTTGAGACCGTCGTTGGCAACCAAACTCTCCGTAAGCTCGGCAGTCAGTCGTTGGCGTTTGACGCCAATGGATTCCTAACAGGATTCGACGCGTTGGGATCCTTGAAGCGATTCGTAGCACGCCGATTTCACCCATCGACGCTCGCCCAATCGGCTTTGACATCCGCAGCCGAACTGCTTGATCCGACATTTCAAGTGCATGCCATCGATGAATCGCTTCATCGAGACACACCGCAATCGCTATCTGATATGCCAGCGAGTTCTGTCGCTTCGGCAAATACTTCGACGGCTCTTTTTCCGAGCTTGTCCTTTCCAGCCGCTACTTCCCTGTTCAATCAAAACGAGACATAAGCAATGTCGAACCGAAATATCACAACTGTTTCCGCCGTCACCTTTACCTTGGCGTCACTGGTTCTCAATTGCCAAGTGACACTGGCGGTAACGACGCTTGATTCATCGCATCCGGTATCCAGTGCTGCAGCGCCGCTCGATCCCACCACCGTGTTGGGCAATGAAACATGTGTGAAGTGTCATGCATCGGAAATTCAGGTTTGGAAAAACACACCACACAGCCGGACGTTCGAGGAACTGCACCGCCGGCCCGAGGCGAAAGCGATTGCGACCAAGTTGGGACTGCAATCGATCAAGAACGAAGGACGCTGCGTCGCCTGTCACTACACCGAGCAATCCCAAGCCGGCGGTGATCCACATGTGATCGCTGGCGTCTCGTGCGAGTCATGTCATGGCGGTGCAAAAGATTGGCTTGACCTGCACCACGACTACGGTGGCGAAGGGATCACACGACTGAGCGAATCGCCGGAACATCGCCAATCGCGGATCTTAAAGAGCGTCGCCGCGGGGATGCGAAATCCCGCCAACGTGTACTCAGTCGCACAAAGTTGCTTGCGTTGCCATACGACAGCCGACGAACAACTGGTAAACGTCGGTGGGCATTCCGCAGGCAGCTTGGATTTTGAATTCGTCTCGTGGAGTCAAGGGACGATCCGGCACAACTTCGTTCGCTCGGATGGAAAAACGAATGACGTCAGTGATACCAACCGCCTTCGCGTGATGTTTGTCGCTGGCATGATTGCGGAACTTGAATCCAGTTTGCGGGCAACGGCGGTTGCGACCGAAAAGGCGACCTACGGAGTCACGGTTGCCAAACGAGGCGCTCGGGCAGGCGCTCGACTGAAAAGTGTGGCTGCGAAGGTCGAGTCGCCGAAGCTCGACGAAATTCTTGCCGTGTTTAGTTCGGTTAAATTGAAACTGAACAATCATGACGAACTGATTCAGGCAGCCGACAAGATTTCGATTCTTGGCTATCAGTTCGCTGAATCCGTCGACGGTTCGACCCTGGGATCGCTCGATTCTTTCGTTCCATCAAGCGACCGTTACAAATAAACCGGTTTCACGCTGGATCAATTCAGCTCGGGCAAAGACCAGGGATTCGGTCGGCCCGAGATCTAAAGTGGCACTTTGATTGCAGAAACACGCGTAAAT
>JBAUHR010000720.1:0-1582 GCA_049680385.1 Rubripirellula sp.
CAGCCTGTCGGGCCAGTACCGGATGCTGCAACAAGCTCTCGACGGAGTGCTGCTGGATTCGCGAGTCTACCTGCCCGCAAGCGTTGAAGAGAATTTGATAGCGCGGCGTATCGCGGCTCTCAAGTCCACTGCAGATGGACAGCGCTTTGCATGGATCGAAGCTCAGTCCGATGCGGAGATTCGTTCCGCCCTAGACCTAATCGAACGCCATCAGCTCAAAGCCGCATTGATCGGTCCGAGACAACTCAAGCCCTTCGTCGACCGACTGAAGCAACTGAACGTCGCCGTTGTGGTGCCGGCAATTGAGCCAACGACCTACAACTGGTTCTCGGCCGATATCGCCGCCGCGTCCGAAGCCGGAGTGACCGTGATGTTTGCCGGTGAAACGGCCGAGCAACTGCGAGTCAGCGCCGCTCTGTCGGGCCTATCTCCTGAAGCAGCCTTGGTCGCGCTTTGTGATCCTCTATCGAAGCTCGATGGGCGTGTTGGCTCTTTGACCGCGGAGCAGCCTGCAGACTTTGTGGTGTGGACAGAATCGCCAGTTCATCTCTCGGCACGCCCCTTGGCGGTTGTCGTCGATGGTCAGCGGGCATCGACGGCAAAAGCAGCATCGAACCAACTCGCAGCGGACAAGGATTAATGCCAATGCATCCCAGAATCAACAGTTTGTTCATGGCAATTGGGCTAGTGGCTATCGGCGGCGTTGCAATTTGCGAAGCCGAAGAACGGCTCCTCGTTCGCGCCAAGCATATCTATTCCTCGCAAGGCATTTGGGGAGATCCAGGTGAGATCCTGATCAAAGACGGAAGGATTTCTTTCGTCGGAGAATCGATCGAATTGGGACTCCCGACTGAAGTAATCGAAGTTGATTCGGTTATGCCAGGTCTCGTCAATGCTTATTCGATGGCTGGTTTGTCCGGTGGTAATGCGGAGGTTTCCAGAGAAATCACCCCTGAATTTGATACGCTTTCGGCTGTCGATTTCGATGACCGTCGATTCTCCGAAGTGCTCGACGCGGGGGTCACTACCGTTCAGATTTTGCCCGGTACGGAAAGCGTTTTTGCCGGTCTAGCATGTATCGTTAAGACTGCCGGCAATAGCAGCGAGCGAGTGTTGAATCGCCAAAGCGGTGTCGTGTTGGCCATCAGCAGCGAACCTACTTCGCGCAATCGCTCTCGCTCACGCCCGGATGGCATTTATGTCCGACAACCAACCAATCGTATGGGAGTGGTTTGGATTGTTCGCAATTCGCTCCATCAAACTCGCAGCGGAAAGCAACTCCTTGGGTTGGACCCGAACACAACGGGCGTCTTGAACGAGTTGTTGGACGGAACGCGGGCCGCGATTAGCGTTAGTCGGACTGACTTTGACATTCGTAGCGCACTGGATCTGGGCGATGAATTCGGGTTCAAACCAGTGGTTTACGGTGGTGACGAGATTTATCGTATCTTTGAAGAGTTCAAAGATCGCGAGGGCAAGCTTGTTTACACGGCGCTGACGGCATCGACGGCAGCCTTGAGGGGCCCAGAAGAACGCACGGACTTGCGGTGGAATGTTCCTGGAAAGTTGGCTGAGGAAGGTA
>JBAUHR010000721.1:0-7903 GCA_049680385.1 Rubripirellula sp.
GGTAAACATTCCTCGCCCGGTTGAGAAGGTCAAGATCAACGTTCGCCAACAACCTGGCATGAGCTATCCCAACCCGGTTAGCCGTGTCCGGATCACCGAACAGAACTTGAACCCAGGTGTGCCAAACGGTCGCGGACTGTACCAGCACCCAAGCCAAGCGGTAGACCCGAACTGCAACCAGTAACGTTGTGTTTCGACCAACCCGATTGGTCTAGTGAAAAAACGAAACGCGGCGAGTTGGCACCACAGCTCGTCGCGTTTCTTCGGTAACTCTTGATTCATAGCCAGACACGGCGATCCGATGCACCACTTCATTCGAACAAGCCTGATCGTCGGTTTCGTCTGCGTGGGATTCATGTCCACTCAGTCGTTGCCAAAGCTCGATGCCGCTGATCCGTCAGCGTACTTGCCCTCCGGTGGTGGCCACCGATTATTGTCGGCCGACTTGCCGCCCGGATACGTTGGTGCCGCTCGCAATAGCGGACGCGGACTTTGCGATGGCTACTTGCAGCCAGTGTCGATCGTCGGCCCCGAGGGAACCAAGTTCTCGCTGGCCCAAGCCGGTGCATTCCTTGAACCGACTGAAAACTTACAAGCTGGACTGCTGGTCGGCGGCGTCTATCGCTTTCAAATCACACAGATCCCTGGCCGCGCAGGAGCGGAACTGTTTCCGACGATCGAATTGATCGATCGCACGTTCCCGCCACCCGGCTTGGCAACTCGACATCCGATCCAAATCCAACTTGACGAATCGGACTTGGTTGCCGCACTGAGTGGCCAACTGGTGACGCGAGTGATCTATCTCGAAGATCCCCAACTTGCGACGCCACTTGTCCAAACGCCCGAAACCAATCGCCCGATCGAAGTGTCTGAATTTCAAGACGCTTTAGAAGTTGCCGACCGCTTTGGTCGTCCGCTGGCAATCGTGCGAATCGGCTCGCTCGCTCCGCCTGCCCAACCTGAACTGTTGCCACGGTTCTTCTTTGGCTACCCGATGTGGGCTCCCATCTACGCTCCCGCTCCCGAAACGTTGACGCAGCAATGAAAACGATCACCACTTTGGCGCTCTCGCTGGCGACGACCGCGGTTCTGGTCATGACCGGATGCGGAGTCACGTCGCCCCAAAAGGTTGCGCACACACCATCGATTCACATGCCAGCACCACAGCCGGTCGCATCATCGCCGCAGTCGGTTTCAGTGGCGCCGCCCGCGTCTGCGGACATGGACGCACCGAGTTTGGACGCGCAAGCTGCCGATCAAACAACGGCACAGCGACAATCGATTTCACAGGTTGCCTTCATCGGCGATCTGAACACCGACATCGCGTGTCCACCGGAGACGATCTTTACTGAAGTTCCGTTCGAAGGAACCTGCCAATCTTGCCAAGCACCTGCGTCCCAGAACTGTGGCGGCCAGGACTGTGGCGGCCAGAACTGTGGTTGCCAAGCCTGCGAAGTCGTCCCCCATGGTTATGCGATACCTAACGTGCCATGCGTGACCGGCTACGACCCGCAAGAGTTCTTGTGCGACGGTGGCGATCAGAACTCTGACGCTTTTGTCCGCCGTGACGATACGATCGGTGGCCTGCAACCCGAAGACACGATCGTTCATTACACGACCGAAGCCGGCAACATCGAAACCAACGCAAGCAATCGAGTTTGTGTTTACGCACCTCGTTTCTCGTCGGTCCGCAAAATCACCGGTGCCGTTGCTGGCGGACATTCGATTGGACTTGCCACTGTGGATCGTCCCGTTGGCGCTGGACGTGTCGGAATCAACGAGGGCGGTGTCGTGATCGGCGAAACGGTTGAGCTGGGACACGCCGACGTGTCACGGCGCATCGACGCGATGCGAGACCGCAATCGCGGCGTGCCTGTCGATAGCGTCTTGCAGCCGATTCAAAACGTCGACGTCTTGGCGCTGCTGACCGGTTTGAAACTGGATCAAGTCAACCAACTGCGTGACGACCAACTCGCCGAGGTCCAGCGTCTAGCCTTGGCTGCCGTTGCTTGGACCATCGACGAATCCGTCGAAGTTGAGATTCAAGACCTCAAGCCACCGACGATCGTTCGCGATCAATCGGTCGAAGGCCTGACGATCTACGAATTCCCCGAAGCCGGACGCTTGCAAGTTGTCAAACTAGCCGACCGCGCCGACGCCAAGCCAGGCGAAGTGATCACGTTCGCCATCCGCGTCGAAAACGTCGGCGACTCGCCCGTCGATCACGTCACGTTGACCGACAACCTGACCACGCGACTGGAATACGTCGCCGACAGCCAAACCTGCAGCGGCGGAGCCGAATTCAGCTCGGTAGAAAACGACGCCGATTCGATGCAGTTGATCTGGAACCTAACCGACAAACTGCGAGTCGGCGAAAGCGTCACCGTCCGTTTCCAATGCAAAGTGCGTTAAACGCAAACTTGGCTAGAGTCATTGTCGCGTCTCTCTACGCTGGCTCGGGTTACCGAGCTGGCGTAGACAATTCTTAAGCAGCGAGCGTTTCCTTCAACTCAGTGGTTAGCTCACCGCGCGGCGACGTCGACGCGGGACCATGGCAGCAATGCCGGCCGCGGCCAAGACAACTAGCGAACCGGGCTCGGGAACCGCCGTTGCGCTTCCGACAACAAAACGAAATGTGCCGAAGTCGGTCACCGAACCGCCGGCTGCAAAGTCGGCGACGGCGGTAACACCGACGTCATAAACACCTTCGGCCGTGAATCCGTAATTGTAGTGGTCGTGACCGCCGATGCCGAGATTCAGCATGTCGGTATTATCGATGCCATTGCTGCTTTGCCAACGAACATTCGTTCCACCAATCCCACCTGCTTGCCACAGAGCGAATTCGCCGGGGCCGCTGAACGATGACATGCTGAGCACCGCGCCAGAGAAGGTCGCGTCAAGCTCCTCCGCTGCAATACCTAGAAACGGAAGCCCGGCGGTATTGGATTGAGGTAGTAGCCAAACGGAATCGCCCATCGAGGTTCCCAGGAAAGAAACATCGGCCGTTGTCGTGACTTTCGCGTTGTCACCGACGCGGACATAGGCCTCACTTGGGCCATATTCAAGCTCACCAACGAGGGGAGATCCGTCCAACACAGCTCCGTCGCCAAAGTGATAGTGAAGTTCAAGCTCGCTATCTTCATAAGCCAAGCCGATGTCACCATGGCCAGAGGCATATTCAACAACGGCGCCGCTGGCGGCGGTAAGCGGAAGAAACGAGAGTAAAAAGAGAGTCCAAGGTAATTTCGTTGTCATGGGAGTTGCCAAGTCAAAGGGGTGAATCAAATGAGACCAGCGTTGCTGGTCGGGAAAGAGCGTTTTGTTTGGTTATGGGCCGTCTTTTGTTACTTCACCTCCGTTCCGGCTGCCCAAAGCCCAATAGAGTTCGCGATCGATGGACTCGGTCATGAAATGCACGCTTCCATCGGCCATCGACACATGGACGCCACCAGAGTGATGACTGCTAGGAGTGACCAAATTCATGCCGTCATCTTCGCCGCCATAGACGTGACAATTTCTTTTGTTGATAGGGATCACCGGCATGAAATGGTTGGCCGCGAAAGTCCAACCTGTGATCCAAGCGTGCCCGTGACTGACACTGTAGGAAGCGTCCGCTAGCGACACGCCTTCGCAGTACTGAACCCATTTCGACAAAGAACGCCCCGTCGAACCGCCGCCACAAAATGACTGCATCGAAATCGGAGTGTTTGAACTGATCGACGAGCCACCAAATGCGTCTTGGGTTTCGAAGACCTGAGCAATCATGCGCTCGCCGACGGCCATCGTGTTTGCCAAACCGTCGGTCACATCGGCGAACCGAACTCGCGGCTGTTGCCATTGGTCGGGCGATGCCGGATTGTGCAGCCCAATCACGCCGTTCTGTTTTTGCAGAGGTGTCGTTACACCGGGGCCAGTTGACGACCGCGGCCAGCCAATGTTCCCAGCAAAGCTTCCCGGTCCGGTTTGAATGCCCAGCGTGAACTGCGGCACCGACGCAGGGTCGCTTGGACACAGATAGGTGGTGACGATCGCCGAGGCAGCATCCGCATCAACGTGCGAAGAGCCCAGCGTATAGTCCAAGTAGTCGGCGTCGCTGGAGTAGTCGGTGCGATTGGCCAGCGTTTGGTCAAAGTGAACTTTGTCGTGCAACGCTTGTTGTTCGATCTGCGGCAAAATCCTCGCCATCCAACTGTGAAACCCGCTGCCCGCGCCACCGGGGAACTGATCCGCTCCCGTCATGCTGGTCGGCATCGCTCGAAAGGTGTCGTGGTAATTGTGAATCGCCAACGTGATTTGCTTGAGCCGATTTTGGCACTGCATCCGCCGAGCTGCTTCGCGAGCCGCCTGAACGGCCGGCAGCAACAACGCAACCAACACCCCGATGATGGCGATCACCACCAGCAGTTCGACCAACGTAAATGCGAGTCGTGCAGAGGTGTTTCCAAAGCAGCGGTTACGGTGAAATCGAGGCAACATGAAACGACCCACTTAATGATGGATGTTGTAAAAAAGAGCCCCGTGGAGCGCACACGCTGGCCGGCAAACCAAGGAATTGGTCGGACCAAGTGTCACCCACCCGCGGCACGACCACGGGGCAAGGGAAAATCAGAATCGAAGCGGCGAGAAGGCGCAATCGAGAGCGTGCAGCAAACAACCAACAGCACGCTCAACACTTCCGATTCCACTCTGCGAAAGAGCGATCAGTCGAAATGAATGCACGATGAAATTGGCCCGAAAGTCGTGACGACTTTCGTAATGCGAGAACGCATCAAACAGCGCCGATTAGCCAAGCATCCAGGGAGGTCCGCGAGCAGGCGGAAGAAATTGATCAGCGGCAAGCGGATCAGAATCGCGTGGAAGACTGATCGGTTGCTCGAGAAGCTGAATCGGCGTTTCGCCGCAATCAAGCCCAACGAACCCGCAGGGTGTCGCGAGCGATTGGCAAACCGCACAAGTATCCGAATCATGCGGCGGCAGTTCTTCGGTCGAGTCGCTTGGCAAACCCGCTTGGTCACCAGAACCAGCCTCGTCGAGACTCTTGCCCGAATGCAAGCAACGGTGGTGACAATGCGATCGCGAGCCCGAGACGCCGTGCCCGTGCGAATGACCCGCAGCGTGAGCTTCAGCAGCACCGCCACTCACACACGCAGGATCATGGCAATAGGCAACATGAACCCATGCAGGCAGATGCCCCAGGCAAACCAGGGCCAGCAGCAGTGCAGTCGTGAAGGGTCGGAGTGAGAACACGAAGATCTACGTTTGAACGAACGAGATTTGGATTGAGTGGTCCGACCAAAGACACTGCTATGTACGATAATGCCGACGACGTTGTTCGGCAAGTTGGATCGCAAAATTTCGTCAATTCTTAATCCATCAATGGGCCTCTTCGAGAGTGACAAAACTTGTCTACTAGCCCGCGGCTCGGCCAAGACAACGATGCCAGCGTCGTTTGATCGGTGGCCTAAATCCGTGCCCAGGTTCGCCAGTGCAGCACCGGCGAACCCTTGGACCCTTGAACCCTTGGACCGCATGTTGGGAATCGAGATTGTCGTTGGGTGATGACCGCCAAACGAACAGAAACACCGAGTGGAAACGTTCCTAGAACGTCAATTCCGTTGGCAGTGGTCTCACGTCGACGGGCTCGATACTTGCCGAACCTGTCACTGGGCTGGCCGGTTCGACTGTACTTGGCACAAGTTCGTTGATGCCGCCAGCTTCGATCATCAGTGCGGGCGAGATACCGGTGTCCGACTGAGTCGGGACGCCCGATGTCGTTTGCAAGAAACTCTTGAAGCTCGGTTCCGGTGGCAGCGGGTTGTAAGGCAAGCAACAGTTGGTGCATTGCCCATCGATCAATCCTCCCGATGTCGTTCCCGGCAGCGTCAGCAAATACTCAGGCGACAGCTCGCCCGGTTCAATCCATAAACCCTCGGGCGTGATCTCCATCGTACCCAAGTCAAAGTCGAGTCCGCGTCGCACGACTTCGTAGTTGACGAAGATGTCCAGCAGTCCGTTTTGGGCATTTAGCAAATCGCTAAGTGCACTGATCGCGTCACGAGCAGCCGTCGGGCCGGCCGAGCGACCGCGGGCATCGCCGATCGATCGAATGTCAGCGTTCAATTCGATTTGCTGGGCAGCGATGCGAACCGATTGGCGACCGAGTTCGAACGTCAAACGGTTGGCTTGCATCTGGCGGATTTCGGCACGCAGCAACTGCCAAATTCCGTCTTCAAGTCCATAGTAGTCACGCTTGGATTGCTCGTACCGGATCAGACTTGTTCGATAAGCGTTTCGTTCCAGCAGACGCGTGATCGGAGCGTCCCAACGCAAACCGACTCGCAGCCGGCCCGTGTTCGTCCGCAGATCCAGCGGGTTGTTGCCGACATTTTGCATGTCACCGCTGAATTCCAAGTCCAGCGTGCTTTCCAAGTCATCGGCGACAACTTCGATCGCTCGCCAATTATCCACCAGCGACGCTCGAGCGTTGGCCAAGTCGCGACGGTTCTTGCGTGCGATTTCGAACGCAGCTTCGGGCGAAATGTCGACCGATGGCAGCACCACTCGTTCGGTACGAGCACGGGCTTGAATCAGTTGCAGTGCCAACACATCGTCGCCCAAGTTGGACAACAAATCCTGCGACGCCAAAATCAAATCGTCGCGCAGAGTCTCGGCAAGTTTGGCCGGCTCCAAATCGCCGCCCTCTTCTTCCAATACTTCGTCAAGTCGTCCCTGCAGTTTGGTGATTTTGGCGGTGTACGATTCAAACCGCTCCTTCAGCTTGGCGTAGGAACTCTTCAATTGCGGCCCCAGGTTTTCGAGTTCTTCGATGTCGAAAATCGACTCGTCGATTTCCGAGACATTCAGAAGGCCGCAGATGCTTTGCTGTTCGGTGTTGTAGACCTTCATCAACTCTTCGTTTTGCTTTTGCCGTTCGGCCAGCGATTCGCTAAACGTTTCCACATCCTTGGCGACAGCCGGCAAGTCGTCGGCAAGCAACGTTCGGTTGAATTCGGCCAACGGTTCAAGTTCGTCACGAAGCGTTTCAAGTGTTTTGGCAAGCTCTTCGCTCCACTGCAACGTCGACTCGGGCAGGTCGGTGTCGGGGTCGATGTCGAAGTTGTTGCGTTCAAGAATTGCGACATTCAAAACGCCCACTTTCGAACGCAGAGCACTGAGTTCTTCGCGGCGTAATAGGAGCGTGCGATCGATCAGTTCGAATTGATCCAAGAACGGGTCGTTCAGTTTCGCGCAAATGTAAGGCGGCAAACCCAACGTTCGCAGAAACGCATCGACGGATCGTTGGTAGCTGGCTTGTTGGTCAATCAAAGCCGACTGCGAACGCAACAAACTGGATCGCGACTGAGCGACTTGCAGGCGCTGGCGAACGATCGATTCAGCATCGTCCGGAATCGTTGTCAACAATTCAATCAAGGTGTCTTCGAGCACCAGCAAGAACTCACTTTGCCGGGCAATATTCTCTTCTTGGTTGCGGATTCGCAGCTCGGTTTGCAACAGCCCCAAGTACCCGCCGGCATTGCCGACGTTTCCGGTGCTAACGGTCGGCACATTATTGCCCAATCCACCGGAACTGAAACCGCCGCCGCGCAGTGTGCTTTCGATGCTTCGGCCGACAGTAACGTTCAAGAAGAAGCTTCGGCGATAGCGTTCAAACGAACGCACATTCGCTAGCAGCGCTCGTTCGGCGAACGTCAGATCTTCCAGCACGCGATCACGTCCGGCACGGCGCAGCAGGGGCTGGATCAGCGAGAAGTCCAGCACGGTTGTCGCGCTTTGAGTATTCGGGCCGCTCAGTTCCCAAACGATGCTGTTGGCGACACCGGCAACCAGTTCGCCGCCGGTTGCAAAACTGCGTTGCAATGCCAAGTCACGCTGGCCATTGCTG
>JBAUHR010000722.1:0-6482 GCA_049680385.1 Rubripirellula sp.
GCGTTGCTGGTTGGCTTTTGTGTTGCCGGCTTTTGCGTTGCCAGGTTTTGGTTGGGTGCGAGCGCGTCGGTTAGCAATAGGCCGGCAACAATCGCAACCGAGGTAAGCATCATCGTGGCGACCAAGCGAATGCCGCCGGGCAAGTCGTCTTGAAGCATGATCTGTGCCATCCCTGAAAAGCCAATGCTGCCGGGAACCAAAAGAATCAGCGCGGGCATCAGCATCACGGCCGACGGCAGTCGCAATCGGCGAGTGATGACGTGGCTGACGATTCCAGCAACGACCGATGCGATCCAGACGGCCGCAAATGAGCTGACGAATTCGGCAGCCAATCGCATCGTGCTAAACGCAATGACCGTCGCCAACAGCAGCCAGGGAACGTCCCGGTATCGCGTGCGAAAAAGGGCGGCGAAACAGAGTCCCGTGGGAATGATGACGATCGCCGAGGCCAGCAGGGTTGGCGTCGACGGCGCAACCGACAAAGGGACTGCATGAAAGGCGGCGACGATACCTCGCCCCATGTAGACCCCAAAAATCATGGTCAGCAAGGTCGTGATCGCTCCGGCAATCCTAGCTGTGCCTGACGCCAAGTTTTGAGTCGCAAGTTCGTTGATGCTGATGGTCAAGTACAGCCCCGGAACCAGCACGATCAGCGATGAAAGAACCGTCAGTTCAAAGTTGCTTGCTTCGATAAAAACTTGAACGAGACACGCCAACGTGCTTGCTACGAATCCTGCGATCACGTTGACCAAATGAAGCTGTAGCCGTAACGCGGCCAGCCCGACCACCAATCCGCCGACGATCAATCCGATCGCCCCCGATGCCGCGATGACAACCGAGTTGCCGCCGACCAGCACGGCAACGCAGGCGCCGACGATTGCGTACGCAGCGACTTCAACAACCTTGCTATAGCCGTCGGCCGCCGAGTTGATTTGCTGCAACCGCTGCCACGCTTCGGGCGGTTGCAAATCTTCGTCTTGGATCGCGGCCTGCAATTCGAACAGTTCGGCATACCGCCGCAAATTCGTGTCGCCGGGATAGACTCGCATCAGCCGAGTGCCCTGATCGATATCGTCGTCAAACGTCACAAAAAGTGCCGTTGGCGTTGAAAAAAATGTCGCAGACCGACCTAAGGACGTCGCGACCTGTTCCATTCTTTGGTCCAGCTCATAGGCGGGTGAACCGCAGGCATGCAGACTGCGAGCAAGTTCTAGGATCAGGGTTTCGGAAGAAATTTCGGTCACGGACTAGCCCAACGTGTCCAGTTTTGCAAGTTCGGACAGATTGGTTTCGCGATCCGGAAAACGCAGTCGAAAACAGGTTCCTTGGCTGATCCCGACATCGACGATCGTGATGTCGCCGCCGTGTTCTCGCATGATCTTGGCGCTGACGGGCAAGCCCAATCCGGTGCCTCGCATGCCTTTGCGTGATTCGAAGAGCGAAAAGATCTTTTCGCGATCCTCCGGTGCGACGCCTAGTCCGTTGTCGACCACATCAACGGTCCAGCCTTGGCCAGACTCGTAGGACGTTTGCACGAAGACTTTTCCCGTCTCAGTTTTCGGGGCGTCCGACTCGCCTGGGGCGCCTGGGGCATCCGCGGCGTCCGATTCGGAGCTAACGTCAAAGTCGTCGTCTCTCGCCAATCGGCCCGATGCGGCATCGATCGCATTGGTGATCAAGTTCATCACCGCGCGGTGAACCGCGTCGGGATCAAAGAGGGCCAGAGGCATCGATGGGGCAAGATCCGTACCGATTTCAACCTGCACCTCGCCGGCACGCGCCTTCATCAATTCGACCGCATCGGCAACGGTTTCATTCAGATCGGCGTCAACTTTTTCGGGTTCACGTTCTTTGCTGAACGTCAACATATCCATGACCAGGTTCGAGATCCGTTCTTGGTTTCGATCGACGATCGACCAGCCGCGCCGGACTGCGTCGGTATCGCCGCGGTCGAGTCCGGCTTCGATCAGATAACTGCCGCCACTGATTCCTTGCAGAATGTTTTTGATGTGGTGCGAGAGTGTCGCGATCGTTTGTCCCATCGCAGCTAGTCGCTCGCTTTGCACCAGCGCCGAATAGTAGAACGTGTCCTCGATCGCCAATGCAGCTTGGTGACCGATCGCCGTGATCAGTCGAAGATGGTCGTCGTTGAAACGAGTCTTGTTTCCGCTGGCCATGAATTGGCCTGGTGACGTGTACGTGTCGATATAGAGTGCGCCAACAATCGCGTATCGGCCTTGCAATGGAACGCACAGAGCTTCGCGAACGCCGCCTTGAACGATCGACGCCGCTGAGTCAAAGCGAACATCGTCACGCGCGTCGCTGGTGCGAACGCCTTCTTTTTGTTTGATCACGTAATCCAGAATCGTTTGGCTGATTGCGATCGGCTTGCCGCGAACAGAGTTGGCTTCGTCCTCGCGGTCACACCGTGCCGCAGGTCGAAACTTATCCGTTGCCACATCACGCAACATCACGCAGCCGCGGTCGGCTTCGACCCAATCAAACACCAGTCGCAGGATTCGATTGAGCACTTCTTCGAGATCGTCGGTTCGCCCCACGGCAATCGCAGTCAGGTACATCACTTCGAGTGATCGGTCTGATTCGGATCGCGGGCGAAGTGCTCCTTCGCCCGAGTTGACGATCAAGTCGGAATCGGACACGGATTGGGATAGTGACGAAACGATGCGGCTAACATCGTTCTGGCTTTGTAAAACGATGTCGACGCCGTGTGCTGCCTCAAGATCATCCAATGGGCCAGTGCTGGACGATCCCCGGCCCGCCGACATGGCGCCGGGTTGGCCGGTACCGGTATAGATCATCAGCGTGCCACCGATTTCGATTCGATCGCCGCTGCTAAGTAAGTGCCGACTAACTCGTTTACCATTGATCCGAGTGCCATTGCTGCTGCCCAGATCCACGATCTCGTACTTGCCGTCTTCGTCGGCTTGAAATTCTGCGTGCGAGCGAGACGATTCCGAGTCGAGCAACTGGATGTCGCTGCCCGTTTCGCGTCCGATTCGATACATCGACTTGGAGAGCTGGAAATGTTTGCCCTGATCACGACCTCGGACAACAAACAACGATGGCATGGATCGGTGGGGAAAAGAGAGCGAATGGGTGGGCGAAACGCCGCAAAAATCCAAAATGGAGTTTGCAAAACGCAATTTGGCGGGCGAAGCAGAAGCTGGCACCAGCTAATATAGCGTGCCTGCACTTCCGTTTGCATTCCACGACCGTGTTTGCATCCCCCTACCAATGACTTAATCGAAACCAAACTATGGTGAATCCGCCTCCCATCGAATCCGAAGACGACATGGCCGCTGCGAAACAGTTGGTCACCGCATGCCAGAAAATTCGTGAACAAGTGGGCCGCGTGGTCGTCGGGCAGGACGAAGTGATCGAGCAATTGCTGATCGCGATCCTGGCACGCGGGCACTGTTTGCTTGAGGGCGTGCCGGGGTTAGCGAAAACATTGATGGTGAAAACGTTAGCCGAGAGCATGAATTTGGATTTTCGGCGGATTCAATTCACGCCTGACCTGATGCCCGGCGACATCACCGGAACGGAAATCATTCAAGAGGATCCGCAAACCGGACATCGGCAATTCAAATTTGAACGCGGTCCTGTGTTCACGCAAATGTTGTTGGCCGACGAAATCAACCGGACGCCGCCAAAGACCCAAGCGGCGTTGTTGGAAGCGATGCAGGAACACGAGGTCACTGCGGCTGGAAAAACATACCGGCTGGACGAGCCGTTCTTTGTGCTGGCGACTCAGAACCCGATTGAGCAAGAAGGCACCTACCCGTTGCCCGAGGCGCAGCGTGACCGGTTCCTATTTTTGGTGGTCGTCAATTATCCGACTCGCGATGAAGAAGCCGAGATCGTTGATCGGACCACGTCGTCGTTCACCAGTACGGTTGAGTCCGTTGTGTCGGGCGCAGAAATCATGCAGTTCCAGCGAACGGTCCGCCGAGTCCCTTTGCCGCCCCATGTCAAAGATTGGGTGCTCGATACGATCCGTGCGGTACGTCCACGTGACGAGAATGCAAAACCGTGGGTCAAAGAGATGGTCGAATGGGGCCCCGGACCACGCGCCAGCCAGCAATTGGTGTTAGCCGCCAAAGCACGCGCGCTTTTGCAGGGGCGAACCCACGTCACGATCGACGACGTCGAAACACTGGCGCATCCGGTTCTGCGTCACCGCATCGTGCCAACCTTCGCGGCTGATGCCGACGGAATCACGGTCGACGACCTGATCACTCGGCTGATCAAAGAACAACGTGCGGCGCCGGCGCAAGTCCTTTAGCTATTTCGGTTGCCTTGACTGCGACGGCGTGAATCGTGCATCGATCCAAGATTGCAAGTGATCGTTGTCGCCTTTGACCGTGAACTCATCGAGCGAGACTTCGATTCCCTGTTGCATTGGATTGCGGCCGTGAATGATCGCAACTTTGTCGTCGAAATAGTTTCGTGTCACGAAGAAACGATCGGCCAGAGTGCCTTCGTTCGCGCTGGCCAAGTCGATGCCGTCGAACAACGGTCGGTTCTGTTCGCTCAGTTCAATTCCGGCGGCGGCAAGTAGCGTTGGCAGGATATCAGCGTGCATGGTTGGCGAGTCGATGATGCGGTGGCGTCCGCCAGGAATCCGTATGATTGCCGGCGTCATGTTTTGTTGGGGCGACAGCTTTGTGCCGTGACCGATGGTGCCGTCTTCTAAGAACGATTCGCCGTGGTCGCCGGTGAATACGACGATGCGATTTTGGGCGGCATCTTCGTCTAACACTGCGCCGATGAATCGATCCGTGGTGACGGCCGCGTTGCGGTAACGGTTCCAAACTTCATCGGCCGCCGATGGTGGATATGGAATCGTGAACCGGTCGTCGGCTGCGGGCTGGAACTTCTGATCTTCGGGATAGCTGTTGAACGTGGCGTGAGTCGCGTATAGATACAAAATCGCCAGTCGAGGTTTGCGAGGCGTCACTTCGCGCGGTCGCAGGTACTCGATTGCCAGCATCGTGGCTCGGCGATCCGAGGCCAAGCCATCGAGCGGCTCGACCGAAAACTCATCGTAGTGTTCTTCGCTGATGAACCCGTCCATCCGAAAGACTCGCCAATCATCGTGGCCTGCAAAGAAACCGATGTCATAGCCGGCCCAATGGAACAGCCGATTCATGGGCGGTGAATATCGCACCGGACGCGAATACCAAATCGCTTCCAAGCCGCTGACGACGCTGAAAATGCCGTGGTTGGTGGCGTTGCCGCCTGAGTAGTGACTGCGACACCAGATTCCTTCGTTCGCCAGTTGCCACAGATTGGGCGTTCCTTCGGGCGTGATCAGTTCGTGACGAAATGATTCGGCAATGACGATCAGAATGTCAGGCCGATTTTCGCGCGTTGTTTCTAAATCATCGAACGAGCGGACTGACATCAGTCGTTGATCTGCGTCGCGGCGTAAAACGATCGACTGAAAATCTTGGCTGGTGTTCGTCGTGACCTGTTTCAAGGTTGTCGCCGCCGTTTCAGGCTTTGGCATCGTCCAGTGCAAGCTCAACACCGTGATCCATGCGAGGCCTGTACACACAGCGATTGGCTTTGCTGAGATCGTCCATCGCGAGCCGAGTCGGCCCAGCGCCCATGCACATGAGACGTAGATGGCGATTTTCGCAACCAAGACGCCGACCCCTCGCATGACGTTAATCGAGGCGTACGGGATCAAGCCGGTACGCAAATCCGTTGCCGCGCGTCCGACGAGCGGCGACCACAGATGGCTGCCGATCCACTGGAACACTGTCGTGTCGACCAAGACAGAACATGGCAGCGCAAAGCAGGCCGTGTTCGCCAAGATGGTGCCGAAACGCTTAGTCCCTTGCCGGTCCGAACTCGCCAACATCGCCAGCGGCAAAAGCGCCGCCAATGCATAGCTGCCTGCCAGCCACGAGGTCTCTGAAACCGCCGCGACGGTGATCGCGACGGTGATCGCGGCGACAAAGCATCGAATCAGTATCGTCATGCGACCAGGATAACGCGTGGCATCTCGCTAATAGGGAACCCCGATCGCGTCACACAGAAAACTCATCATCGGCTTGGCCTTCTTGATTCGGCCGATCACCTTGGCAACCACATCGGGCCCGGTCATATCGGCTTCGTCAAACGGCGAGATTCCGATGAAATCGATCCGTCGCAGATCTTCGATCATCGGGTGGTCTTTGTCATAGTCGCGCGGTGACGTTTTCAGGCTTTCCCCCGAAAGCGAGTAGTGTTCGCGGTACCCTTTTTGGTCGCGTGCTTTGATCCAGCCCTTGGGGTCGTCGGCGATCGCGGCACGAAAAGCCGCCAATTGAGCCGATGCGGGACGCCATGATCCGGCACCGATGAAACACTCGTCAGGTTCCAGGTGCAAATAGACGCCCGGTGCGTGAATGTTCTTGTCCGCTTGGTGGCGGACCGAAATACCGATGTTGGTTTTGTAGGGCGTCTTGTCT
>JBAUHR010000723.1:0-1962 GCA_049680385.1 Rubripirellula sp.
GGAGGGCGGTTTGAATGCGTCATCCTGGCTTATTCGAGCAGATAAAAAATCCCAACTCGAGTGAGCCCACAAACCGGATCTCGGTGCATAGTAGTTCGCGGTTTGGGCGGTCAACATTCGCTCATGAATAGCATAGTTGCCGTCTTGCCCCGCCCCGCACGCCTGTCCACGAAGCTCCGCGCTGCAATTGATGCGCGTGTCACCGAAGGGCTTTCCATTGTTGAAGCCTGCGCCAAGGCGGGGATGTCGCGCCAAGGCTGGCACAAGGCGATGAAGCGGCCGGCTGTTCGTGACCATTTAGAAGACGTGCAACGGCGTTTCGCCCTTGAGGCAGAATCCAAGCGGTCTCTCTATCGTGTCAGAGCTTTTGAGGTTGCGCTGGATCTGATGCTGAACGCCAAGAGTGAAGCAATCCGTGCGCGCATGGCGGAATTTCTGGCCAGCGACGGAAAAGCCCCTCAAGTTGCGGTTCATATCGACGCCCGGCAGGAGCCGAACGGTTATGAGTTTCGGCGGCCGGGGCAAAGGGTCGTGGAAATCTCCGATGGTTTGGTCGAACCTGAGACAGCTATTTGATCTGGCCCATCCAATTCGGCGCCGGAATATCCTTGGTACCAGTATGATCGACCCGCCAACCTGCTTTCGCAAGCGATCGAAAAAGAATAAACGCGGTTTCACTTTCCAACTTGGGGCGACGAGCTGCAAAGCGCCCGGCTGCAACCCTCGCCTGCCACTCGGTGAAAGCGGGCCCGTGTCGCTTGCCGTCAGGCGGAATGAAATACCAAGCTCTGGGTTGCATGAGTCGCTCCCGTCGTGCGCAAGTTCAGCATGGCAGAAGGAATGGCCCTGCGATAGCCGTCCGCTTGATATTGAGCTGCATGGAGTTCGATCTCTGCATCGCACGACCCCAACCCCACATAAACGCACTGAAGGCTGCTCAAACCGGCCTTCAGCAAAACCAGTGGCGACTTACTGTCGCTTGCCGAGGCGGGAAAATGGCAAGAATGAGAAAGGTGGAGAAATCCGCCAAACAGGGCGACAACACAACTTAGGTCACTATTGCTGGACAATGGGGCTGCAGAAATGCGCTACTGATCGCAAGCTATTAGGCGATTCCAAAATGCGTTTTAGGCTTCAGGTTGCTATGCTGTTTTTCTGTGTTTGCACCGTCTTTTTGGTGTCGCCGTCGGCTGCTCAAGAGCGCGAAAATGAAGTTTTCATACAAATATCGTCACACGCTACGGTAAAACAGGCTGTACGCGCGGCGGTCCGGTATCTTGAGGATTTTCCTGATCTCGCGGTCTATTCGACCTCCTCAGGATTCTTTGCACTTGTGGTTGCAACAGTGCCAACGGAAGCAGGCCAAATTGCACTCGATCAATTGAAGGCCAACTCACTTGTTCCTGTTGATTCAGTTGTTACGCCGGGCCTAGGCTATATCCGCCGAGAGTGGTGGAACACGGAACCTTATCGCGCAACTTCGCCCACAGTCATTGCTGCCATAACGTCGGAACGAGGTTGGGACCGAGCGACGCGTAGCGGTGTGCAGAATGCACTGCTTTGGTCTGGCGACTATGCGACGCGCGTTGACGGAGACATTGGCCCGAGCTCTAGAAAAGCAATCAAGTCGTTTCAGATAAGGAATGGATTTGCACCCACGGGATATCTTACCAATGAGCAGATAACCAAATTGGAACGCATCCGCGTAAGCCGCGTTTCTACCACGGGTTTTGAGAAAATTGCCGATATTCAATCTGGCATGAAGATTGGCCTTCCAACTCGCTACTTTCCTGAATACATGGCGAAAATTGATGATAGCGGCCTTTTTAAGTCCTACGATCATCCCGTCGGTGTAACGTCGGGAATTTTGACCTTGCTTAGCCACGAGCTTGGTGCCGGACAGATGCAAGATCTTTTCGACGTGATTTCAGGCTTCGATAATATTCCAGCAAACGCTTATCG
>JBAUHR010000724.1:0-23660 GCA_049680385.1 Rubripirellula sp.
GATTGAACGCGGCGAAAAAATCGGCTTGCTGGGACGCAACGGTGCTGGCAAAACGACTCTGCTTCGCATGTTTGACGGTGAAGTCGTGCCCGATCATGGGGCGATCACGTTCGCGCCGCACTCCAAAGTTGCGCGTTTGACGCAAGACGTGCCCACCGGGTGGACCGGCACCGTCACGTCGATCGTGACCGAAGGACAACCGGGGTACGACGATCCGGAAACTCAGTGGCAAGTCGAACACGCTGTCGAGTCGACGCTTTCGAAAATGGAACTTGACGGCGAAGCTCTGTTCGAAAAACTGTCCAGCGGGATGAAACGCCGCGTCCTGCTGGCTCGCGCCATCGCAATGGAACCGGACGTCCTGTTGCTAGACGAGCCGACCAACCACTTGGACATCGAGTCGATTCTGTGGCTGGAAAACTTTCTAAAACGGTTCCGCCAAACATTGATCTTCATCACGCACGACCGTTCGTTCTTGCAAAGCTTGGCAACACGGATCTGGGAAATCGATCGCGGCCGAATGTTCGACTGGTCATGCGACTACACGACGTTCTTACAACGCAAAGAAGCGGCGTTGGCGGCCGAAGAAAAGCAGAACGCACTGTTCGACAAAAAGCTTGCCCAAGAAGAAGTCTGGATTCGCCAAGGCATCAAGGCTCGCCGAACCCGCAACGAAGGACGCGTTCGCGCGCTCAAGCAACTGCGTCTGCAACGCGGCGACCGCCAATCGGTCGAAGGCAAGGCGAAACTGAATTTGCAGGAAGCTGCTCGCAGTGGTGCCTTGGTGGCAGACATCAAGGAGATCTCGTTCAGCTATGGTGATCGCGTCATCCTCAGCGATTTTTCGACAACCCTGATGCGCGGCGATCGTGTCGGCATCATGGGCCCCAACGGTGCTGGAAAAACAACGCTGTTGAAACTGCTGCTCGGACAATTGGAACCGGATTCCGGCACCGTTAAACTTGGCACGAACTTACAGATTTCATACTTCGACCAACTACGCGACACGCTCGACCCTGAACTGACGGTTCAAGAAAACGTCGGCGATGGCAGCGACAAAGTTCTGATCGGTGACAAATCCAAACACATCGTCGGTTACCTGACAGACTTTCTTTTCACTCCCGAACGAGCGCGCACGAAGGTGAAGTACTTGTCGGGTGGAGAACGCAACCGAGCGTTGCTCGCCAAGCTGATGACAAAACCCGCCAACGTGATCGTGCTTGACGAACCGACGAACGACTTGGATAGCGAAACGTTGGACTTGCTAGAAGAACAACTGGTCGATTTCAAGGGCACCGTCTTGATGGTCAGCCACGACCGGACGTTCCTGAACAACGTTGTCACCAGCACGATCGTCTACGAAGAAGGCGGCGTGAAGGAATACGACGGAGGTTACGACGACTGGAAAGCTGCGCTGGCACGTCGCGAGCAAGCGGCCAAGGAGAATCCACCGGCAAAGCCCAAATCCAACCCCAACACCGCAGCCCCCAACACTGCGACGCCCAAGCCACCGGCCGCGAAGAAGCTGTCTTTCAAAGACAAACACGAACTCGAAAAGATGCCCCAGCGAATCGAGAAGCTGGAATCGGCAATCGCGGCAATCAATAACACGATGGCGGACCCGGCTTACTACCAAAAAGGCGGCCAACACATCACGCAAGATGCCGCCAAACTGAAAGACCTGCAAACCGAACTGACCGCCCTGTACGCCCGCTGGGAAGAACTGGAGTCGTAGGGGATCTGGAGTCGTAAGGGATTCTGACGCCCGTGAATCAACACGAGCGATCCGGGCCTAGTAATGCGGGCCGAGTAATCCGGGCTATCGGCGGTACGATGGGCTACAATGGGTGTCCCGCCAAATCCCACCACGCCTCGCCCTCCTTTCCCCATCGAGCCTGCTGATGCACCGGCACTGGTATCTCGCATGTCTGGTTGCCGCGATTAGCTCATCGCTGTTTGCTGATGACTCGATCGACTTCAATCGTGACATTCGGCCATTGCTGTCCGAAAACTGCTTGATTTGCCACGGTCCGGACGAAGAAGAACGGGCTGCGGGGCTGCGACTTGATACTGCCGACGGTTCTCGCGAAGACTTGGGCGGTTACGCGGCCGTGGTGCCCGGCGACGCCGATGCCAGCGAACTGTTGGTGCGATTGACGACCGATGACGAAGATCTGCAGATGCCGCCGGAAGGCAAAGGACGCAAGTTCACCGGCGAGGAAATCGACCTCATCCGTCGCTGGATCGAACAGGGTGGCGACTACGCCGGGCACTGGTCCTACGAACCGCTACACCGCCCTGCCCTGCCCTCCCCTGCTGATGCGTGGATTTCGGATTGGGCCAAAAATCCGATCGACCATTTCATCGGCCAACGACTCGTTTCCGAAGACCTATCGCCCACGCCCGCTGCTGATCGCTTGACACTGGCCCGCCGTGTTTCGATCGATTTGACGGGACTGCCGCCGACCTGGACCGAAGCGAAACAGTTTGCCGGCGATGATCGCGAAGATGCTTTCGAAGCGTACGTGGACCGATTGCTGGCGAAACCAAGCTTTGGCGAACGTTGGGCACGGACATGGTTGGACTTAGCGCGCTACGCCGATTCGGCCGGCTATGCCGACGACCCGCCGCGAACGATTTGGGCGTATCGCGACTACGTGATCGAGTCACTGAACCAAAACAAACCATTCGACCAATTCACGATCGAACAAATCGCCGGCGACTTGCTTGATGCCCCCACGGACGAACAACTGATCGCGACTGCTTTCCATCGCAACACCACGACCAACAACGAAGGCGGCACCAACGACGAAGAGTTTCGAAACGTCGCCATCGTCGACCGAGTCAACACGACGATGGCGGTTTGGATGGGAACGACCATGGCGTGCGCCCAATGCCACACGCACAAGTTCGACCCGATCACTCACCACGACTACTTCAGCTTCTTTGCGTTCTTCAACAACACCCAAGACAACGACCAGCGAGATGAACGTCCGACCGTCGAATTTTGGACCGACGCAGAACGCAAGACCAAGCAGAAGCTGCAAACAAAAGTTGATGAACTAAAAAACGAACTCAGCGAGATCGAAAAATCCGACAAAGCCTACGACGGCAAGAACAAAGAACTCGCGGCTGCCAAAAAGAAACTGAACCAATTCAAACCTGCCAAGACCGTTCCGGTGATGCGATCGGTAGCGGACGACAAACGCCGAAAAACGCACATCCAAATCCGCGGCAACTACACCAGCCTGGGTGACGAAGTCGGCCCGGCGACGCCCGCCGCGTTTCCGCCGCTGCCCGATGATGCACCGCGAGACCGTCTGACGCTGGCCCGATGGTTGGTCGCGGACAACAATCCGCTGACGCCGCGAGTGATCGCCAACCGTCACTGGGAGGAAATCTTCGGCACCGGCATCGTCTCGACGAGCGAAGAATTTGGGTCGCAAGGCGAAATGCCGTCGCACCCTGAACTCCTGGACTGGTTGGCCGCCGAACTACGTGACAGCGGCTGGGATCTGAAACACCTGCTGCGACTGTTGGTCACGTCCGCCACCTATCGCCAGTCCTCAGTCACGACGCCGGCGATGACCAACCTGGATCCCGCTAATCGATGGCTGGCCCGCGGACCAAGATTCCGTGCGTCGGCTGAAGTCGTTCGCGACCAGGCTCTGTTCGCAGCCGGCATGCTGTCCGACAAGATGTACGGACCACCGGTCAATCCGCCTCAGCCGAACCTTGGCTTGAAAGCCGCCTTTGGTGGTAACACGGACTGGACCACCAGCGATGGTGACGACCGATATCGTCGCGGCATTTACACGATGTGGCGTCGCTCGAGTCCCTATCCATCGATGGCCCAGTTCGACGCCCCGAATCGCGAAACCTGCACTGTCCGCCGCATCCGCACCAACACTCCGCTGCAAGCACTAGTAACCCTCAACGACCCTGTCTATGTCGAAACCGCACAGGCCTTGGCACGACTGACCGTTGCCTCGGCAACTGCCAGCGAAGACCGGATCACTCTCGCGTTCCAGCGCTGCTTGACTCGGTCGCCCCACGAAACTGAAATCGCACGCCTATGTGAATTCGTTTCGAAAGTACAGTCGCACTACCAAGACCGCCCTGATGAAGCGACTGCGATGGCGACGCAGCCACTTGGCCAATTGCCTGCCGGCGCGGACGCAAGCGAATTGGCGGCTTGGACCGTCGCTTGCAACGTCATCCTGAACCTCGATGAAATGCTGATGAAGCCGTAAACCAACATGAACATTCACCAACAGACTCGGCGTCATTTCTTTCAGCATTCCACGGCGGGCTTGGGCGCGATCGCACTTTCCGATCTGCTGCGTGGCGAGGCCGGTGCTGCTCGTCCAGCCGACAACCCACTGGCGATTCAGCCAAGCCACTTTCCGGCCAAGGCCAAGCGGGTGATCTATCTGCACATGACGGGATCGCCGCCCAACTTGGACTTGTTCGATCACAAACCAGAACTGACCAAACGCGACGATCAAGATTGCCCTGACCAGTTTCTCGCCGGCCGCGAATTTGCGTTCACTTCGGGGACGCCGAAGCTGATGGGCTCGCCACGAAAGTGGTCCCAGCATGGTGAATCGGGGATGTGGATGTCCGACGCGATACCTCATTTCCACGGCATCGCCGACGAGATGTGTGTCGTTCACTCGATGTTCACGGATCAGTTCAATCACGCCCCCGCCGAGTTGTTGGTCTACACCGGATCGCCACGAACGGGACGCCCTTCGATGGGGTCGTGGGTGACCTACGGGCTGGGCAGCGAGAACTCGGACTTGCCCGGCTTTGTGGTTTTGATCAGCAGTGGGACTCAGCCCAACGGCGGCAACAATTCGTTCGGCAGCGGATTCCTGCCGTCGGTTTACCAGGGCGTGCAATGCCGATCCAAAGGCGACCCGGTCCTGTACTCGTCCGATCCGGCCGGCATGACTCGCGATCTGCGCCGAGCCAGCCTGGATGCGCTAGGCGACCTGAACCGCATGCAAGCCAATCAACTCGGTCACCCCGAAACGATGACTCGGATCTCGCAGTACGAACTGGCATTTCGCATGCAGGCATCCGTTCCCGAAGTGATGAACATCGCCGACGAATCAAAGGAAACGCTCGCTGCGTATGGAGCCGTGCCGGGTGAATCGAGTCTGGCGAACAACTGTTTGCTGGCGCGCCGATTGGTGGAATCAGGCGTCCGTTTTGTGCAGTTGTTCGATTGGGGGTGGGACTTCCACGGCACCCGAGCAGACACCGGATTGACGGATGGATTGACCAAGAAATGTGCGTCGATGGACAAACCGGTTGCCGCACTGATTCAAGACTTAAAAGCACGCGGGCTGCTGGAAGACACGTTGGTCGTCTGGGGCGGCGAGTTCGGGCGGACGCCGTTTCGCGAAGGACGCACCGCCAAGAGCGATGTGCTGGGCCGTGACCACTATCCCGACGCGTTCACGATGTGGATGGCCGGCGGTGGTGTGAAGGCGGGATTCGAATACGGCAAGTCAGATGAACTCGGTTTCAGCGTCGCCGAAAATCCTGTCCATGTGCATGACTTGCAGGCCACGATCCTACACTTGCTGGGGATGGATCACGAACAACTTACGTACCGATTCCAAGGCCGCGACTTTCGTCTGACCGACGTTCATGGCAACGTCGTGCCGGCCTTGCTGGCGTAGGCCAACTGAAGCTGCTCGCCGTGTTGCGGGTGCAGCGGATCAAGCGAAACCAATTGGAACTGAATCGCGTTTGGGCCCAGAACTAGTCGCGTCCACCCGTTTGGCCGCGCGGGATCGAACACGTATGCCGACGGCGGCTGGTTTACCAAATGAGTACCGCCTGGTGTTTGGGTCAGCTTCCAGTCGTGCGTGTGACCGTAAACGTACGCCTTCACATCAGAGTGACGATCCATGGTGTCGAACAATGCCGCTGTATCGGCCAGCCCCGTCAACAGCTTGCCCGGTTCGACAGGCGTTACCTGAGGATTGTGGTGCCCAATGATGATCGCCTGTTTGCCAGACCGTGCGGTCAGAGCAGCATTGAGCCAATCGATTTGCGCTGAACCGAGTTCACCGGTGACGTGATCGACCTGTTGCAACGAATCGACCAGGAACAGATTTGCGTGCGCCGTTTCGATGACCGTGACATGCTTTCCCTCGACTAGCACGTCGCTGGATTTCCCATCCGACATCGCGTCATGGAAAGGCCCTCGGTCGTCATGATTGCCCATCGTCGCATGCACCGACATGCCGGCCGCCAGCAATCGGTCCACGCATCGTTTAAAGTTCGCGTAGTCACCGGGCTTGCCTTGCAGGTAAGCGCAATCGCCGTTGATGATTGCACCGACCGGACGCACCGGTTCGGCAAGGATCGAGTCAATCACTCGATTGAAATTATTAAACATGTTGACGCCGCGCGAGACAGCGGAAACGTCTTCGGAAATATGCGTGTCGGCAATCAGCGCCCAAAAATTCGGATCCGATTCGGCGGCTTGAACGTCAGCCGAAGCAAACCACGTCATCGCACTGGCCGAAGCCGAGGCGGTCAACATTTGACGTCGCGTGAACGGGATCAGATGAAACGACATGCTTGGAAACCGGTGTCAAAGGGAAAAAGATTCACAGTGCGCACTGCATTCACAATCGGAACATCCAACCGCCCTACTCTTCTTCATTCTTCTTCGTCTTCATCCAGTTCGGCGTTCCCTTCCTTAGCGGCCTTCTTGGCCTCGCGTCGCGCCATGTGCTCGGCCGCTAAGTCTTCCATCGACTTAACGTCATCTGGTTCTGTCTTTTCAAACCGATCGAAGTACAGTTTTTCGATGTACTTGTTCAGCGGCAAACGCCCCGGCATGTTCGGATCCGGCTTCGCCGGTTGGCGAATGCGTTTGATATCCATGCCAAGCTCTCGCGCCATTTGCACGTGAGTATGCGACAGACCGAACTTCTTGCGAATTGCGATCCAGGGTTTGAACTTGTTGGGGATGCGGTTTGGATTGGCCATCAGATCATTCGTCCGTGACGCAGCCTTCACTGGCACTCTTGACGGTCTTGATGTACTTGTACAGCGTCCCGCGAATCGCCTTCAGTGGCGGTGCCGTCCAAGCCGATTTTCGTTTGGCCAGTTCCGCTTCGCTAACGTCCACGTCCAAGCGATTGGTTTCCGCGTTGATCGTGCAGATGTCACCATCTTGCAGCAAACCGATCGGGCCACCTTCCTGTGCTTCGGGTGTGATGTGACCAACGATGAAACCGTGACTGCCGCCACTGAAACGGCCGTCCGTCAACATCGCCACGTCGCTGCCTAATCCGGCGCCCATGATGGCACTGGTCGGCGTCAACATTTCCGGCATGCCGGGGCCACCCTTGGGGCCTTCGTAGCGGATGACCACGACATCGCCCTTTTCGATCTTCTTGTCTTCCAGAGCATGCAGCATGTCTTCTTCGCTGTCAAAGCAGCGTGCGGGGCCGGTGAAGACAAGGCCTTCCTTGCCCGTGATTTTGGCGACCGCGCCTTCGGGTGCGAGCGAGCCTTTCAAGATGCGAATGTGGCCACTTGATTTGATCGGCTTTTCAACCGGCATCACGATCGACTGGCCTTCCTTTAGCCCCGGCAGATCGGCGACGTTCTCGGCCAACGTCTTGCCCGTGCAAGTCATGCATGAACCGTCCATCAAACCTTTTTCCAGCAGATACTTCATCACCGCCGGAGTGCCGCCGATCGAATGTAGATCCTCTTGGACGAACTTTCCGCTTGGCTTCAAGTCGGCCAAGAACGGGATGCGGTCGCTGACCGATTGGAAGTCATCGATCGTCAGCGACACGTCGACCGAGCGAGCCATCGCGATCAAGTGAAGCACCGCGTTGGTGCTGCCGCCAAGTGCCATGACGGTCACCATCGCGTTTTCGAACGCAGTACGCGTCATGATGTCGCGTGGCTTGATGTCTTTCTTTAGCAGTTCAAGAATCGCTGCGCCGGCACGCTTGCACTCGTCTTTCTTGTCCGCATCAACCGCAGGGATGCTGGCCGAATACGGCAACGACATGCCCAGTGCTTCGATCGCGGTGGCCATCGTGTTGGCCGTGTACATGCCACCACAGGCCCCGGCACCAGGACAGCTTTTGCGAATGATCTCGGCCCGTTCTTCTTCGGTGATCGTCCCGGCGACGTACTCGCCGTAGGCTTGGAAGGCCGACACGATGTCCAGCTTCTTGCCGCCACAAATTCCGGGCTTGATCGTTCCGCCATACACCATGATCGCCGGACGATTCAGTCGCCCCATCGCGATCAAACATCCGGGCATGTTCTTGTCACAACCCGGCAGCGCGATCAGCGCGTCATACCACTGGGCCGCCATGATCGTTTCGATCGAATCGGCGATCAGGTCGCGAGACTGCAAGCTGTAACTCATCCCGTCGGTGCCCATCGAGATGCCGTCCGACACGCCGATCGTGTTGAATCGCATGCCGACCATGCCAACATCGGTGACCGCTTTTTTGACATCCGCCGCCAAATCCAACAGGTGCATGTTGCACGAGTTGCCTTCGTACCAAACGCTGCCGATCCCCACCTGAGGCTTGTTCATGTCCTCGGACGTCAGACCGGTGGCGTACAGCATCGCCTGGGAGGCACCCTGGCTCTTCGGCTGAGTGATTTTCGAGCTGTATTTGTTGAGCGACTGGTTCATGCGGGCAATAGACAGGTGCGGAAGGTAAGGGACGAGCGGAAAACAAATGCTTCGGAGCGATACAATATGATGGCAACGGCGGCATACGACAAGCAACCGCGATTCCGCCCCGCCCATGCGAGGCGGTTTTGGCTGACCAGCATGGCACCTTGCATCGATGGTTCAATCAGCACCACAATTGCGAGTTACAGGAGTGCCCGTCCGATCGCGAACGCTTTATCGTACTCACTCGTTCACCGACCGTCCGACATCGGGGCACTGCTTTGGCTTCCAAAACACGCAAAAAATCGGGTCGTCAGAAAAAGAGTTCCACAAAGGTGCGGCCGGTCGATGTGTTGAGGGATCTGTCGCAGCAGCTTCACGTCGCAGCGTTTCGATCTTTGGCCGATTTGTTACGATCCGAACCGGCCGGCAAACACCACAAGTTGATTGCCGATGTACTCGACGCGGGGCATTCTGCGATCGAGCGATGCGTGCTCGTCCCAGATGATCCAGAGGCATTGCTTGAGACGGTTGACTTCATCACCGAACAGGTTTCGGGCGATTCGACCGGCAAAGCTGATGCTCACCAAGCGTCGGCTGACAAGATCCGTCGACAAACCGAAGCGATACGAAAGTTGCTTTCGTCTGACCCGGTCGATGCGGAATCCGACCCACAACTGATCAGCTCGCTGGCCGATCGCGCTGTTCGCTTGGCCAATCTGGCAAAGCGATTGCCGAAACCGATCGCCGACGAAGTAGATCTTGTTCGCCAAGCGCTGGACCAGGTTCAACAACAGCAAGACGAATTGGCGATAAAAACCGTTGGGTCGATCGGATTTCGGTCCGTGATGTCGCCGTGGAGACTGCTGATTCGTGGCATGGTTCAGTTCTATGACGGCAAGACCGAAGCCGCTAAAGAGACGTGGGAGCGTTTGCCAGCCGACCGCGTACCTCGAGGAATCTCGCGGGCGATGCTGGCGACGGTTTCAGATTCGCTGGGCAATGATCGGCCAGTCGATCGACGTCGCTTGCAAACACTCGCAAACCAAAAGTCATCCACTTCGGACCAGCAATGGCGCAAACGGTTGCGAGAATGGTTCGAGAACGGATGCTACGATGACATTGCCGAGCAGCTAGGTCGCTGGAGTCGTGACAACACGGTCGATGCGGCGTGGATCAATGCGATGCGCGATCGAGTCTATGCACAGTTGCTCGGGACTGGGGATCTGGATGAAGTGCGACGGGTAATCCGCGAGCTTCCGCCACCGCCCTGGGACCCCAAGTGCAAGCTGCCGTCGGCGATTGCCAAAATGCTGTCGTCTGATCCGACAAAGAATGAAAGTCTGACAACCGAGATTGATCCTTTTTTCGCTGACCTGGAGCAAAGCAAAACGCTTTCGGAAATTGATCGAAACGCGATCATCGCTGTCTTGAATCTGCAAATCGCTTTCTTGGACTCAGATTTGCTTGGCCACCTTGGACTGATTGCTGTTCCGGTCGCAGAAAAGGAATCAGAGCGGCAGCGGATCGGGAAGCGGTTTGCCCGCGACATGTTAGAGCGAATACGCCGCTGCCTTCAGTTGTGGCCGAATTGGGACACGGCCTACGCGCTGATATCGAATCGGATCGACCCTAGCTTCCTTGACAATGAACTGTTGACCGATATTCACCAACTGCGTCTGGAATTCCGCGGCGATGAACTGGCGGTTCTGCGCGACGCGGCATATCACTTCGGCAGGATCGGTCAGACTGATCGCGAAGATACGTTGATTCAAAAATTGATCCGAATTGCTCCACGTGATCCGCGCGTTCGATCGATGGCTTGGACTCGTGACGTGATGGTTTTCCGGCGTCAAGTCGCTGCGGGAGAAATCGAACCAGCCACCGCAACAGTCGATCACATGTCTGAATTCTTGCCTGCGGAGCTGCCATCGGGGATCGTTTCGTTGTGTCGCGCGGCGATCTCGTTCAAGTCGAAAGATGACGAGGCAGCCCAGGCACACGTGGAAGACGCTTACGCCAATGGAATCACGCGATTCGCGACGACGTTCCTGATGGAGACCCATGCGGCACGTTTCAAGTTGTCGGCCAATGTCAAAAAACAGTTTCGCGATGCGCGAAAGAAGATGATGAAAGCCCCTTCGCTTGAAGATGTCGCCCAGACTTGCCAATTGTGCGGAATGAACATTGCCGGTGAAGGCGACGACTATCCCGGCATGGTCGCCCATCGCAAAGAACTGATCACGGCGGCCAAGCGAGCGATTGGCAACGGCAAGCTAGGTCAATGGACGGTGCCGATCGCAAACGACGTGGGCACGTTTATTGTCTATTGCGATGACGGTGTGCTGCGCCGCCGATTCATAAGCGAGCTTGGTCGTTACTACGATTGGCACATCGTCGCTCTGGTGCGAGCGATCGAGAATGGCCCTGAGCAGGCGAGGTATCTGTTGCGAGAAGTCGTTTCTGCATCCGAGGATCATCCGACGGGACTGCCACCGATCCTCAGGCTGTTCGCACGCGAACTGTACGAGCACAGTCGGTCGATGTCGGATGCTGGAATGTTTGATGACGAGTGGGACGATGACGATGAAGACTGGGATGAAGATGACGATTTGTCAGGAGACATATTCACAGATGTTGGTTTGATGGACGTGCCCAGTCCAGCCGAACTGATCGACTCCATGCCACCGGAGATGCTGGAACTGTTCCGTGACGACCCCAAATCGTTTGAAATGGCATTGCGGGCAACGGTACCCGCTGAACTTGCCAAAGTCTTGCTTCCCGCACTCCTTACAGCAATGAAGAATCGCTAGCCGCTCGAGCCACCCACGACAAACCATGCCTGACCAAGATAACGACCAAATACTCGACCCGTTCGCCGTCTTAGGAATCGATCCTGCCTCGACGACTGAGCAAATACGCGCCCGATACCTGGAACTCGTCCGCGAGAACCCGCCAGAACGCGATGCTCATCGGTTCGCTCAAATTCGCGAGGCGTATGAAATGGCATCGGATCCGATCAGTCGCTGGACGCGCCGGCTGTACACGCCCGAATTGAGTGACCCCGATACTCTGATCGAACAGTTCCGCCAGCGGCCGCAGCGATTCACAACCGACGCGCTGATCCGCGCCGGCGAGCAGTTGAAGACCGACAGTGACAAGGCAAAGTGATCGACTCATTTCCATGAATCTTCCATTCCAAGACGACAGCCAAGTGGGCGACCAAGACCAGGATCGCTGGTCGGACGTGCGCGACGCAATGATCGGGCGGTTGACCGACTGGGTCGACACTGTCGGCGAGACCGATTCGGGACGCCAACAAATTGCGGTCATGGTCGACAGCTTCGATGCGTCTGAACCTATCGATGCACCGGAGTCCGATGCACCGGAGTCCACGGACGTCAATCATACTGACGAGATCGTGCAAGAAACGCTAATGGGCTTGTCGAAGATCACTGCCGAGCTGACGGCGCTGCGGCACGACTTGAAGTCAAGCATCAAACAAAGCCGGTCGTTTGCCGAGACGCTCGCCGCCGACGCTCAGAAAATTGTCTCCGCAAGCACAACGACAATCGACCAGATCGGACGACTGGAAGCAGCCGCCGCTACACCGCCATCATCGACCAACGCTAACTCGGATGACCAAGTCCGATCGATGACCGCCTTGGTGATCGAAGCCGACGAAGCAGTGCTGCGACTTCGTGACGCGTTCGCCGCTGTCATCAGTACGGTGCAGCATCCGACTGCGATGCCCCGTACCGGATGGCTTGCCCGTTCGGCAGTAGCCAACCATCACGATCAATGGTCGACGGCTTGGAAATCGGTGCATGAAACCATCCGAGGTCTCGCCGATGGCCTGCGCTTGACGGTCGACCGCATGACGGACCAGATCAACGCGATCGGTTTGCAACGGATTGGAACCATCGGCGAAAATCTTGACCCGCATTCGATGCAGGTTCTTGAGGTGCAACCCGCATCGGACCAGCCGCCTGGCACGGTTCTGCGAGTCCTTCGCTTTGGCTACCAGCACCATGGCCGCGTCATCCGTCCGGCACAGGTTTCCGTTGCGGGCGGCCAGTAAGCGTCAAACCTTTTTCTCAGACCGTTTTTTTGAGCCAAACATCATGGAACCGATCATCGGAATCGATTTGGGGACGACCAATAGCGTCGTCGCGATCGTTGAAAACGGCGTCCCCCGCGTTATCGCTGATCCACAGACCCGCGAATCCGTGTTGCCAAGCGTCGTTGGTATCGATCCGACCGGCGAACTGCTGGTTGGACATCCGGCACTCAATCAAGCCGCCTTGTTTCCCGCCATGACGGTCCGCAGCGTCAAGCGAAAGATGGGCCGCGACGAAACGATCCAGCTCGGTGATCGCAGTTTCTCGCCACCTGAAATTTCAGCGATCATCCTTGGCCGGCTAAGGCAATGGGCCGAAGCCGAACTCGGTCGACCGGTCACCAAAGCCGTCATCACCGTGCCCGCCTACTTCGACGACGGACAGCGCGAGGCAACTCGGTTGGCCGGCGAAATGGCTGGCCTTTCCGTCATGCGGATCATCAACGAACCAACCGCCGCCGCACTGGTCTACGATCCCGACAGCGACTCGGCCCAGAAGATTCTGGTATATGACTTGGGCGGCGGCACCTTCGACGTTTCCATCGTCGCGATCGAATCGGGCGTCGTCGAAGTCTTGTCGACCTACGGTGACACGCAACTGGGCGGCGACGACTTCGATGCCCTGATCAGCGAGACGCTGGTCGAAGCCACCGGTGGTTTGAAGGCCGCGATCCGCAAAGATGCCGCCGCAATGGCCAGGCTTTCGATCGCCGCCGAAGCTGCCAAGCGACGCCTCAGCTTTGAAACATTCACGAAGGTCAATGAAGAATTCCTGCTGGCCGGCGAACCGAACGGCAACCTTGAAACCACGCTCGAACGCGAAGAGTACGAAGCCGCGATCTTGCCGCTGCTCGAACGAACGATCGGGTGCGTCGACTCGGCGCTAAGCGAAGCGTCCATGCACGCAGCCCAACTGGACAAAGTCATTCTCGTCGGCGGCAGCACGCGAACGCCCCTGGTCGAGCAATTGTTAGCCAAGCGATTGAACCATCATCCGGCCGCCGAAGTCGATCCCGACTTGTGCGTCGCGCTGGGCGCGGCCGTCCAAGGTGCGCTGCTGGGCGGACAAAATGTCAGCCGTGTGCTGGTCGACATCACCCCGCATTCGCTCGGCATCCGCTGTGCCGATTCGAATAATCCCTACGATGACGCGGACAAATTCGCCCCGATCATCGCTCGCGGGTCGGCGCTGCCCTGCAAACGCTCCGAAACGTTCTATACCGTCTCTCACGGCCAAACGGACGTCAACGTTGATGTCTATCAAGGCGAATCAAGCCACGTCCACGACAACCATTTCGTGGGCCGCGTTTGTCTAAGTGACTTGGATCCGCACACGCCCGCCGATAGCCCGATCGCGGTGACGTTCATGATGAACCTCAGCGGCATGCTGGAAGTCCGCGCCATCGACCGCGCATCGGGTAAAGAGGCGGTTGCCAGTATCGACCGATCAGCAGAAGGGGAGGATCGCCCCGGCTGGTTGACCGACGGTGTCGACCCACTCAAGGCAAAGATTGCCGGAATGCTCGGACGCGATCTGCAAGTCGATGCGGCAATCGATGCCAGCGATCAGACCGACGCAGACATAAATCCCTTGTCGCAAAAACTGGCAGCCATTCGCGCGTCAATCGATCGAATCGGTTCATCCGCCAGCGACGAGGACTCGACCGAAATCGATGCGCTGTGGACGAGACTTCAGGATGCCGCGTCGAGCGGTGACAACGACGCGTTTGATCGCGACGCCAAAACGCTCGACGACTTACTGTTCTATCTCAACGACGCTTAACCAATGCGACAACGCCACTCTATCGCCTAAGCGATAGTGAATACGAGTCCAAACCGCGAGCGAGTGAACGAGATGCAAGATACTGCAGTGCAACCAACAGTGAGAAAACTCCGATGAAGTGCCCTGTCTGCCGAGCTGAACAAGTTGCAACAGATCAATGCCGCCGTTGTCGCGCTAACTTATCGGCCTTCGTCGCGAATCGTCGCAGCGTCGCGCTAATGTCACTGAGTGCGATCACGAAGACTGCAACCATGCGTCACTCGCCAGGCGACCCACTGACCACGTTGCAATGGCTCGCACCCAAGCAAGCCGAAGCAATGAAGCAGTTGAATTCCTAGAGATCATGGAAATCAAGAACTCAGCCAGTGCCAGCGCAGCTTTCGAACTATGCCGAATCAATACTTGACGTGTTCTTTCATACATCCGTCGTCGATTGGTGTGACTTCGCCGACTTTCCCAACCGGATGCGTGAACAGATATCGCCAAACAGGTTCGTACAAGAAATTGCCCTCGGCGTCCTTGGGCGACGAACCGCCAGGCTGGACCGACGAATGGGCTCGATTGGCGTCTTTGCCCACGTCGGCTGATGAAATCAGTCGCCGCGTGTTGCCAAACGGAGCAGCCGAGTTGTCGACGTTGACGATCGGCCCAAATTCGTTCATCCCCAGCAATTCCCATGATCGACAGTAATGGTCGCCGGTCCAGCCACCGTCCAACACGTGGCTGAAACCAAAGAAGCGATTGGCGGGCGTCGCCGATTCGATCGATTGCCAGTCCTGATCTTGGTCACGAGGCCCGCACAGCATCACGACTCGGTCGACGCGTTGGTGCTTGGCCAATCGAGCCGCCGTGGTGCTGCCGTGCGAACTGCCGGCAACGATGACCTTGTCCCAACGAAGATGGTTGCCGTCATCGGTCAAGAACTGATTCCAGTTGCCGGCTTCGTTCTTGATCGTCAACCACTTAACGAACTGGAACGCTCGCTCGGCCGCACCGTCGGGCCGAGCCAAATCCAATTCGTCGCTAAAGTCTTCGCCGGTCGCAGCTTCCAATCGAACGTTCCCTCGCGCCATCGCGTCAGCCGGCTGTGGCTGACAGAGTTTGCCGAACCAGCGGTTCGCATAGCTGACCTGGATCGCGTGCAATCCGTAACTGTTGACCCGTTCAAACAACCGGTCATTGTGCCCCATCAACCAGATCACCAACTTGCCCCGCGACTCGACGCGCGTATCGACCGCCGCATGCTGGACGTCCTGTGGTTTTCCGTCTTTTTCAAAGACAAAATCGATCGCAGGGTACTCGCGTGTTCGAGCATCGATCTCGCTGGCCCGAGCCCGCAACTGAAACCGCTGCGGTTCGGAGCCTTCGTCCGCTGCGACCGAAACTTCAGCCGGCGAAACCAAGAAAATCACAAATGCGAACGCAAGCCATTTTGGTGAAGTGTTCATCGTCAAATCAGGAAGGAGTTTGAGGTGGGAAATCCGAGAGCCGTTATCGTATCCGATTGAGCAAATCGAGAAGCTGCTGGGGCGAGCGGTTTTGCATTCAAGATGTATTGAATCTCGCGATCAACTACACTCGGCCATCCTCGGCCAAGACTTTGGTTTTGCCGTGTTCACGAATCAACCTGTCAAGTTTGGAGCCGCGTGTGATGAAACGACTTGTTCGAATGGCCGCTGCCGCATTGTTGCTCGCCCTGCCCTGCCCTGCCCTGGCCCAAGAATCGTCGGCGACCGTGCCGGCCGACGACTTCCAATCGGAATCGTTGCCGCTGTTTGATGGACAGTCGTTGGCGGGATGGGAAGGCAATGCTTATTGGTTTCGAATCGAACCGGACACGGTCAACGGAAACTCGATCGTAGCGGGCCGATTGGACGAGAAGATTCCGCACAACGAGTTCCTTTGCACGACTCAGAACTACGACAACTTTGAACTTCGCTACGAGGTCAAACTGGTCGGCGAAGGCAAGAACGCGGGCGTCCAGTTCCGGTCCAAACGAGTCAGCGACAGCACCGAAGTATCAGGCTACCAAGCCGATGCGGGCGAAGCGTGGAACCGTCCGGTTTGGGGCGCGTTGTATGACGAATCACGCCGCAAGAAAATGCTGGCTGAAGGCGACAAAGATGCCGTCGTCAAACTGGTCAAGAAAGACGACTGGAATTCGCTGCGAGTGATCTGCCGCGACAAGCACATCCAGATTTACTTGAACGGTGAAAAGACCGTCGACTATACCGAAGAAGACGATTCGATTCCGACGTTCGGCTTGATCGGACTGCAAATCCACAGTGGTCCACCCACCGAAGCCTGGTACCGCAACATTCGTGTGCGACAACTCTAGTAAAGCCGCAACGAACGTCGACAACGGCTTGTCGATGAATCGCTTAACCGTCAACCGCAGGCCAACGCGACTGGGTACACCTGCGTCTGCGGCTAACGGTTAAACAAAATGTCCAAACAACCATGAGACCTTGATGAACTCTGATACCGACATTCGATTTGTCTACTTTGACCTTGGCAACATCCTGCTATCGTTTGACATCGGCATTGCGTATGCGAACTTGGCGAAACTGTTCGGTGTTTCGGATACCGAAGCCAAAGCGGCGGTCTATGACAGCGGGCTGGAAGACCGGTTTGAACATGGTGAGTTCACACCCGATGAATTCGCGGCGATGGTTTGCAAAGCGATCGGCGTCACCGGCAACCCGCCGGAAGCCGACGACGTTCTCGATGCGATCAGCGACATGTTCACGCCGATTGCTTCGATGACGGGCATCATGGACCGGGTCAAGAAGAGCGGCCGAGGCGTCGGGATCCTATCGAACACCTGCGACGCGCATTGGAACTGGGTGCTTCGGCAAAGCTATGATGTGATGATTGCGGACCTGGATGCGACGATCCTCAGTTACGAAGTCGGCGTGATGAAGCCAGCCTCGCGAATTTATGAAGAAGCCGAGAAGCGTGCCGGTGTTTTGCCGAGCCAGATCTTGTTCATCGACGACAAGCATGAAAACGTCGCTGCGGCCGTCGCTCGCGGGTGGCAGGCGAAACAGTGTTTTGGGGGCGAGGAAGCCATCAAAGTGCTGGGCGATTTCGGGCTGTGGGCGACCAGCGATCGGTAAAAAACCGTATCAAACACCGAAAAACGGCCTGTTTTTCGGTGACGGCGGGACTTCCCGTCCTACCTGCCGAGGCCTTGGGGATGCAGGTATGATTAGGACGCTGGCGGTCTCTCCTGTCCCGAATTTCGCGTAAACATGTCCCAATCGATAGCTTCCCAAAACAGCGACATCGCGAATCCGGCGACCACCGATGGATCGCCCCGACCAGTTGCGGTGATCGATATCGGCGCTACCAGCATCCGAATGGCGGTCGCCGAAATTCACCCCAATGGCGAAGTCCGAACGCTCGACACGCTGGTTCAATCGGTTGAACTGGGCCGCGAAGCATTCGATACACGACGTCTTTCGCGGCGCAGCATCGAGAAATCGGCGTCCGTGATGCGCCGCTACAAGCGAGTGCTGCGCGAATACGGCATCACGTCACCCAAGGATGTTCGTGTCGTCGCGACTTCGGCGGTCCGCGAAGCAGTCAATCGTTTGGCGTTTTCAGACCGGATCTATGTGGCGACCGGATTCAACGTTGAATCGATCGACGAAGCCGAAGTCAACCGGATCACGTACATGGGGGTGATGCCCCATCTGCGATCCAATCCCGAATTGGCCGACGGCAAATCGATCGTGGTCGAAGTCGGCGGCGGCAACACGGAGATGCTGATTGTTCGCGGTGGCAATGTGCTGCACAGCCAATCGTTCCGGTTGGGGTCGCTGCGTTTGCTAAGAACGCTCGAAGGCGTACGTGCCAGTGTCGCACGACGGCGTTCGATGCTGGAAAGCCACATCCGCCGGACGGTCTTGCAAATCACCGATGCGGTCAATAACGATACGTCGATTCATTTGGTCGCACTGGGCGGTGACATGCGTTTCGCAGCCCACCAAATTCTAGACGACTGGGACGGCAGCGGGTTAGCCAAGGTGCCGATGGGCAAACTTGAAAAGCTGACTGAAAAACTACTAACCCTGAACGAAGAGTCGATCGTCAAACGGTACAACGCCAGTTTCATCGAAGCCGAAACGGTTGGACCGGCACTGCTGTCCTACACGTTACTTGCCAAGCATTTCGAACTTTCGCACGTTTACGTTTGCGACACGAACTTGCGTGACGGGTTGCTTCACGACATGGCGGTCGGCGGCACGTGGACGTCCGATTTTCGAAATCAAACCGTGCGATCGGCGATCTCGCTAGGACGCAAGTTTGATTTCGACGAAACTCATGCGCGCAATGTTGCCGAACTATCACGTAAACTGTTCGACCAACTGCAAGACGAACACGGACTGGACGGTCGACACGAAGTGTTGCTATTCGTGGCGGCATTGCTGCACGAAATTGGCATGATGATCAATGTTCGCAGCAATCATAAGCACGCGTTGTACTTGATCCGGTACAGCGATCTGTTTGGCTTGTCGCGAGACGAATTGTTGCTGGTCGGATTGGTCGCCCGCTACCATCGCCGCGCCAATCCCCAGCCATCGCACGAAGCCTACGGAACTCTACCGCAACATTCGCGTGTGGTTGTATCCAAGCTGGCGGCGATCCTGCGGTTGGCGATCTCGCTTGACGACACTCGCAGCGGCCGTGTTCGCGAAATCCAATGCAGCATCGAATCAAAACGTCTGGTGATCAGCGTCCCTGGACTGGACGACGTTTCGCTAGAACAGATCGCGATGCGAGAAAACTCGGGACTGTTCCGTGACATCTTTGGGTTGCCCGTGATGCTGAGAGCCGGGAAGTTGGAATGAGTCGGCCCGAGTCGGATCTGCCGTTCTTCTTAGGTTGCCCAGTCTGGAGCTGCCCACATTGGGCAGGCCAAGTTTACCCGCCACGAACGCCACGGTCGGATTGGTTGAATTGGTACACGCGGACCTTCAATACGGTCGAAGGGAACAGCACGTTCTACGCGCTGCCGACAATCGAAACTTCAAAACGTTGGGCCGACGAAGCCGCAAATGGATTTCGATTCTCGTTCAAGTTTCCACGCACCGTTTCGCACGAATTGGCACTGGTAAACGCCCAGCGCGAAGCGGCTGCCTTTTTCGATTGCCTGCGACCTTTGGCGGACGCGGATCGGCTGGGGCCAACCTTCCTACAACTCGGGTCGTCCTTTGGACCCGATCGGTTCGACGTGCTAGAACGTTTCCTGCGTCGGTTGCCAGCCGAGTGGTCATGGGCGTTGGAACTGCGGCACACCGATTGGTTTGATGAATCGACTCATGAAGACCGCGTCGATGACTTGCTGCGTTCGATGCAAATCGACAAGGTCCTGTTTGACAGCCGACCGCTGTATCAATCACCGCCTGACGATGACATCGAAGCAGTCTCACAAACTCGCAAACCCAAAACACCGATTCGCCAAACCGTGACGGGGCGTTCGCCGATGCTGCGGATCGTGGGACGAAATCGCCCCGAGTTAGCGGACGCCTACTTTGACCAGTGGGCACCAACGGTTGCCCAGTGGATACGCGACGGGCTTGGTCCGTACGTGTTCACGCATGCGCCGGACGACGCGCGAGCCCCCGAGCTTGCTCGTCGTTTCGCCGCAAGGATGGCGATCGAGATGCCAGAGTTAAACTTTGACATTGCGTCGCCGCCGATGCCGCCCCGTCAGATGTCACTGCTGGATGAATGATGCGTTTGCAATCAGTTTCGTGCCGATCGATCGAAGGTCATTATGAAGTTCTTATCAATCAGTCAGAAGGTGTTGATCATGACCGGAATCATTTTGCCAGGCCTTGTCTTGCCCGGTGACGCATCGGGCGCTGATCCGTACGCGGCGGTGCGAAACAAATTGGTCGATCTGCGGATCGCCAACGCCGGAGTGACGAACTCGCGAGTGCTCGATGCCATCCGATCGACGCCACGACACGAATTTGTGCCTAACAGCCAACTGCCACGAGCGTATTTCGACATGGCGTTACCGATTGGCAATTCGCAAACGATCAGCAGTCCCTTCATCGTCGCGTCGATGACCGAGGCGCTTGATCCCCAGCCGACCGACAAGGTGCTCGAGATCGGAACTGGCAGCGGATACCAAGCCGCGGTGCTGAGCCCACTTGTCGAACACGTTTACTCGATCGAGATCGTGGACGAACTGGGCCGACAAGCCGAACGCACATTGACGCGGTTGGGATATCCGAACGTGTCCACTCGCATCGGCGACGGATTTCTCGGTTGGCCCAATGCTGCGCCTTTCGACAAAATCATCGTCACTTGCAGTCCCGAATCGGTGCCCAAACCATTGGTGGAACAACTGCGTGAAGGCGGACAAATGATCATCCCCGTTGGCGAACGATACCAGCAAACGCTGTACCGGATGACCAAAACGGACGGTGAACTGCTTCGCGAACCACTGCAACCGACCTTGTTCGTTCCGATGACCGGCGCGGCCGAAGATAGCCGTCAACTGAAACCCGATCCTGCCCACCCACAAGTCATCAACGGCAATTTTGAATTGGCGGCCGAGGGTGCTCAGAAAGACCTCGAGGACTACATCCCTGGCTGGTATTACGGCCGCCAAGTTGCCCGCGTCGAAATGTCCGCGCAGGCAAATTCACAAACCAAATCGCAATCTGCCGCCGACCATGAAGGCGGCAAGGCGTTCGCTCGCTTCACCAACGAAACCCCGGGCCTAAGCTCGCACCTGCTGCAGGGAATCGCCATCGATGGCCAAGAAGTCACGATGATTCGGCTGAGCGGAAGGTGCCGAACCGACAACGTCGCCATCGGACCAACCAAAGAAGCCCTGCCAGCGGTTGCGATCAGTTTTTACGACAAATTGCGGCAAGATCTGGGCACCTTTTCGATCGGCCCTTTCCGCGGAACTCGGTCCTGGCGATCAAGCAGCCGCCTGGTCCGTGTCCCCCCGCAAACCAAAGAAGCGATTCTGCGGATCGGCCTTTTCGGTGCAACAGGCACCGCTGACTTTGACGACGTGCAGATCGAAAAAGTCGACTGAACCGCCGACCTAAACGGCCACCGCCCTTGCAGCTCGCCTATTCGTCCGATCTTTCCCTAGCCCTAAAATCTGCCAAGGCAGCTTGCCTCTGGAATCCAGTTCGTTATCCTTTGTTTCGGCACCGGTCTCGACCACGGGGGGGACGGTGTGCCCAGGCACGTACCCCATAAATAAGAAACAGCAGGAGATTTGGTGCGAATATGAAGTGTTCACGAATTTTGTCGGTCGCTGCAGCGGCCGCGATCACTCTCGGATCGACGACGGCGGTTGACGCTGGTGGATCGTGGGGCGGATCATCGGGCGGTGGCTACGCATCGTCTGGCGGCGGATCGGCAAGCTCGGGCGGCCACATGGGCTTGTTCGCTCGCATCAAGGCCCGCCACGCATCAAATGGGTCGTCCGGCGGATCTTCGGGCGGTTCGTCCGGTGGATCAGCAAGTTCGTACTCCGTTTCGTATTCCGGTTCCAGCAGCGGCGGATCGTCCGGTCAAATCAGCGCTGGCTCGTCCGGCGGCAGCAGCGGCGGTGGCCGCGTCGGACCCCTTCGACGCTTGATCGCCAAACTGCATGCTCGTAAAGCAGCTCGCAACAGCGGATCGTCGGGCGGTTCATCCGGTGGCGTGACCTACGCAAGCTACTCGGGATCGTCATCAGGTGGATCGTCGGGTGGCAGCAGTGGCGGCCAATCGTCTTACGCCGCGTACTCAAGCCCAGTGGTCCACTCCGTCTCGTTGGGTCAAGCGGCTTACGAATCATCGACCATCCAGTCATCGTACGAGTCGTACACCCCGATGGGCGAAACGATCATCGATAACGGCAGCTACGACAGCGGCAGTTACATGGGCGAAACCATCATTGATGGCGGCAGCTACATGGGTGACACGATCATCGACGGCGGCAGCATCCTTGATTCGGCGCCGATGGAAGGATCATCGATTCAAAGTGCACCGATTGGCACTGATACGATCATCGATTCGGTTCGCTACGAATCAGCCAAGCCGGCGATTGAATCCGATTCGGCTGTCTTGACCGTTGCCGTTCCTGGCGACGCCGTCGTGACCGTCAACGGACACCCAACAACGAGCGACGGAAACGTTCGCCAGTTCATGTCGCGCGGCCTAAAGGAAGGCTTCGTTTACACCTACGTCGTCGACGTGACGTACGAAGTCGAAGGCGAAGAGAAGACGGACAGCAAGTCAATCAAGCTGCGTCCTGGTGACGCCGAAACGGTCGAATTCGACATCCCGGAAACCACAGCGGTCAGCGAAAACGACATCGCCGCAGTCCAAGACGTCATCACGGTCGTGAAGTTGCACGTGCCAGTCAACGCCGAAGTATCGTTGGCCGGAAACGCAACCAACGGCGAAGGCGTTCTGCGAACGTTCCGCACCAAGCAACTGAAGGCTGGCGAACAGTGGACTGACTACACCGTCCGCGTCACCACCGAAGTTGCCGGCCAAAAGGTCAGCAAGGAACGAACCGTCAATGTTGAAGCCGGATCAACCACCGAGTTGACCTTCGATTTCAACGACGATTCCATCGCCAGTCGCTAGTCCCGACAGCGAAACGAGTTTATCGACGAAGCCGCGTTCCCTCTGGGAACGCGGCTTTTTTCGTAAGAAATCGCAACCGACCAAAACCATGCACGTTTAGATCCACACGAGCGGTTTTCTGACATTTGACAAAGTTCGACACCGCGAACGAGCATCCCATCTGTACATCGCAACGCATCGAAGTACGCTGGTCATTAGGTTCAGCCCCCCCGGCCCATCACGCCCCGACCCATCCACTCGATTCTCCATGACGCCTCGCCCGTCGATCTCGCTGACGCCCCGAAGTCGTTTCTTTCTGAGCGTGCTTTTGGTCGGGCACCTGCTAGCCATCTTCTTGCCACCGCTTTCGTTCCAGGCTCGTGGGAACCTCGGAATGTCGCCGGTCATCGATACGGCAATCGCACCGTTTCACGGATACAGCCAAGCGATCTATGCGGATCGCGGATATGCGT
>JBAUHR010000725.1:0-1908 GCA_049680385.1 Rubripirellula sp.
CCAACAAGCAAAACAAAGGTTTGAAGCGATGGCGGAAAGCGACTCCTTCCTTATTTTTCACAAGCCAGAAGGGGCTGGGTTCCGATTTGGGTAGAGGGGGAACGGGGCTCTTATTACGGGAAACGAACATGGCGAGAAATCAGATCGACACCGTTCATGCTCCAAGCGTACCCATGGATCTGCTGCGATCAAGTTCGTTCTGACCCAAACTTTTTCTGAATAGTCTTGCGAGCGACGGAAGACGCTCGTGCACGAAAAGACCCACGCGCAAACGTGGGTCAGAGAGATCTACAGAAAGTACACGGCAAACCCGAAGACCACGGTGACGAACACGAGGTTCGCGATACTGTGGAAAACAAAAAGCCGGAGCAACAAATCAACATCCGCTGGGTTGAGCTGAATGGTGAAGTTGATCTGCTGTCTCTCGTTCCTTCGGTGTTTGCGTCGATTATTGCGATCGTACATGGTGTCATCCTTGTTCTGGTTCATTCGATTCACACCCCGCAACGGAGCATGAACGGAACACACCGAACTCAGAAGACGCATGCGGCACCCACCGAAGTCAGTCGCTTCCATATTTTTCACAAGCCAGAAGCTGGGCTGGGTTCCGATTTGGGTTGAGGGGGAACGGGTCTCTTTTGCGGGGAATGTGAACCGTCGCGGGACGCGATGCTAAAAGCCTAGCGAGCGATTCCTACCGATCAAGTTCGATGCCATATCCGTTCAACCTCTGCTTTGGTTTGACTAACTGCATTTTCCGCGTCGATACTTGGCCAACTGGAGTTCAGATCCAGTTCGAAAAATCAGTGGCAAATCAGTGGCAGGACTGCCCATTTAGGCCCAACTTGCTTACAATTCAGACTCAACGTGAGTTTCGATACTCGTCCGGCGATTCGCTGGGATAGCGTTGGTTTGTCAGCCCAAATCCAAGACTGATTGAGTGGATTCAAAATCCAGTTGGAGCAATCCAGTGAGGGTTCGAGTCCCTCCTTCGGTACTTCCTTGTGATGAAAGGACTTAGGTCGATTGGCTTGAGTCCTTTTTTTGTGCCCTGATTTTGCATTTGGCGCAGTTCCGGCGCAGGATTGCGTTTGTATTGGCTTTGTGCCGATCGTCTCGGCTTCTCGCAAATCAAATGATTCCTGCAAGCTCCAACTTGCATCTTTGGGAATCGAATAGCTCACCTTCGACGTGACAAACAATCAGGCGTCTTCTTTCTTCGCTTCAGCTGCAATGGTCGCTCCGTCAACCGCTCGCTTAAAACCAAAGACAAGTCGCAGGCCAATGCGATCCGAGGCAGGATCAAAGAATCAATTCTCTTACTGGGACGAAGGCGAATCGAGCTGCCATGCGTTCGGCTACAATGCAAAGATGAATTGCGACTTAGACACCAGCATTCCTGATTGGATCGTCGAGCATCCCGAAACTTCGCGAGTGTTCAGTGAACTTGAGTTGGACACAAGCTGTGCGGGGAAGTCGCTAGGTTACGTCTGCATTCACCAAGGGCTGAGTACTCAGGAAGTACTTCAGCGGCTAAGTGAGGTCATCGCGAGCACAGCTGATGATGACAACATCCGGTAGATTCAATTTGCTCTAAGCGGCGTGCTTTATACCTTGAGCGGCAGCGGCAGAATTCGCTGCGCGCATGCGTTACCATCGATCTATCCCCAAACGTTTCTCCTCATTGGGTTGTTCCCCCGTCTCTGCTCGCCGCATCAATGTGGCATGCCAGTTCGGCGATAGTCCCACGACATTGGCAAGTTCGTGAGCAGCATCTCGATCACACTGGTCATGATGCATCACGTGGTTTGCGGCAGCGATCGTCCAGTGCTCCTGTTTTCGTTCAGCGAGGCGAATCTGCATTCCACGTTGGACAGAGCCTTCTGTCAGGACGCGGAAGTACCAGCC
>JBAUHR010000726.1:0-4459 GCA_049680385.1 Rubripirellula sp.
TTGAGATTGCGTAGGAATGATTGCTCACATGAATCTGCCCTGTGGGCTGGGAGCTCATCTCGCTAACATCATTTTCAAAGTCAAATGACCATATGGTCGCTTGTGGAGCGACGCCTTCCGATGCCGCGATCCCAGCCCCTGAGCCAGCGATCGTTCCCGCGACATGGGTTGCGTGATTGTTCAGATACAATGCATTTGCGTCTTTAAAAACTACACGTCCAGTCAGATCCTGATGGGTTGCCTGCACAAGTCCGCCATCCCAGACTGCCACAACGATTCCGCTGCCGGTGAGAGGTTTCCCACTGACGAGCTTTCTGAGCTTGTCAACGCCGTGGGAAAAATTCTCTTGTGCTCCGACTTTGTAGCTAGGGCCTTGAAGATATTTTGGGGGCAGCAGATCGATCTCACCCGTGCTAAGTTCGGCGTCTTCGCCTCGTGTCGCCGATAGAAAGAAGAATGGCAAGAGCGTGAACGCGACGTTACGTAGCCTAGAGAACGAAAAACAAAGCATTGTGTTGCCCCGACAGGAAGACTGAAAGCAATCCACCGACTTAACAATCGGCTTTCCGGAAGCATAACGACTTCAAATACCACTGTGCGAACGAGCCCGAGAATTTTTGTGCGACAGTCCCTGCGTCTCCTACCAGCTATTACGTTCGCCCTGATGCTCTCACTGCTAGCTTGGTCGTGGGCGTCAGGGGGAATAGTGAACGAGCTGCTCAACTTTGATTTAGACACGGCTGAACGGGTTGAGATACTCAAGCAGTACTTTAGCGATCTTGGGTGGTGGGGCCCTCTGGTTTACGTTCTGTTTGTGGTCGTTGAGGTTGTCATTGCACCAGTCCCAGGGCTGATGTTGTACGCTCCAGGTGGAATCGTCTTCGGGGCTTTCTGGGGCGGCACTTTAACGCTGATCGGCAACGTTCTCGGTGCCGGCCTTTCGGCTACATTGATGCGATCACTCGGCGACAATTTACTTAGTCGGCTGTTGTCGTCCAAAAAGCTGGAGAGAATCCAACTAACGCTAGAGCGGCGGGGGGCCATCTTGATTTTCTTGCTGCGATTGAACCCGCTTACCTCGTCTGATGTTGTGTCATATGCAGCAGGGCTTACTCGCATTCGCATCTCGAAAATAATGCTCGCTACCGCATGCGGGATGGCCCCCCTATCCTACGGCCAGGCATGGCTTGCTGAAAGCTTGCTGGAGACTTTTCCGCTATTGCTCTATCCGCTCGTGTTCGCATGTCTCGTGTACGGCGCGGTTGTAATTGTAGTGCTCGTCAGAACTTTTTCCCTGCGGAGCGATTTGGATCCGCACCAACGCTAAAAAAGGTAGGCGTAGGACTATCTGCGAGCTCCCAGCGAAAAGCATCATGGCTGATGGTGACAGCGGGCGATCATGAAGCACGAAACGCTGATCTAGGAGCCCTTGCCAGTGAGCACTTTGTGACAATGGCCCGTGAGGCAACCGATAGATTCTGCCACTTGGAAAATCAAGCACTTAACGAAGTTCGATAGGCGATGCTGGCTAACATCCCCAACCGTCATAGAACACTCTATGGGTTCGCTGACTGAATTTGATTTAGCTGGAGCAGACTCTCAAATGCAGGTGCCGAGATATCCAGCCTCTGGGTTCCTTCGCGAATGCCATCCGTCGATTGAATATCCAGAGTTGATGAGTCGACCGAAGGTGCGCTGTCTCCGCTTCCGAGCGGCAATGGCTGGGGCGGTATGGGCTGTCCATCTTGTGCCTTGAGGCCGACGACCCTGCCAGTGAGGGCTGCCTCAATCCGGTTGAATGCCTCAGCGCTGAGATTGGTTCGCTGAAGCTCAATGAATTTTGTTTTCGGGATTGAATACGTTCCTTCTAGCAACACCGGCTTGTTGTCAATGACAGCAACGAAAGTTTCCTTCACATCGACTGTCGTCTCTTTCTTTTCGGCGAATCGCTTCTCGAATGCGTCGTCAGACAAAGTTGCAATTTCAAGAACGGCTAGCGTAATTTTTGAGAGGCTTTCAAAATGTTTTTCATCTACGACAACGAATTTGCCACAGGACTCCCCAACCTTGCTACAGCACTTTTGACTCAAAGGTCGGTTTTCTTGAAGTTTGAAAAAGCATGTTGGAAGATGACATGCCTGGAAGTCGCCGTCAAAGAACGCATCCAGTTTTGCGTAACAATCGTTGCAGGCGTTTTGCTCTGGTCGACAAGTAACATATTGAAATAAGCATTTCATCATGCGAAGTCTTTCAGGGTCGCTTACCGGTCGCATCGTCCACGTTTCTGCCAACGATCGAGAACCGCCACCACCCGCAGTTGCCCCAGTAAAGTTTGACGGTGACCACCCGAACCCAAAGTTGCCACTGTTTGAGTGGTTGATGCTCGTTCCACCGCTCGTGGGAACGGCGAAGGACGGAGTTGAGCCAGGGTTTGCTGCGAATGCGGCAATATTGTCAAGTGTTTGTTGTTCATAAAGATCGCCCAGCGTCTGCGTCTGACGAGAAAAGTTACGGCGAAGTTGGTGATGAGCACAGCCCGAACAGAAAAGAAAAACTGTGAACAACAGAGCGAGATGACGCATTGAATTCCTCATTAGCTTGAAACCTTTAACGTCGGGCTTCGACATCCTCGACGTTGTTGCTCCGGTCAAATCTCTTCTGCTGCTTGCAATCATTGCACCATTCAAAGCTCTCGTTCCGGAAGTGCGGATTAGGCTGACTTTGCGGCCTCGGTTTAGCCGGCGAGCCGGGTGCTCCTGGTGTCGGTGAGTATCCGAGTTGGGTTCATAGCGAGAATCACGCTGGCTCCGAAACCCGCAAATGATCGAATGATCGAATGATCTGTGGTTGCTGGCCGTGCTGGGATATGCCAAGCACCGTCCGCGACGAACCGATGAGAGGCGTCTTTCATACAAATAAAACTCAGCTCAACGATTCGATGAAGGTGCCGTTATATGTCGAACTGACCTACCGCAAACTATTCGACTAGCCTTAGATTTCGGCAGGATTTATCCACTCTCGCAAATCTTCACGAGAAATGACTCGTCCGTCCTGATTGAAAAAGTCGAGGAGGTCTTTGGCGACATCCAATGCCAGTTCACTAGAACGCTCAATGAACTCGGCGGCGGTCGACTGACCATCACGAGACAGGCCCGGTGAACGGCACGGCCCATACTTATCGAAGGCCGCGCCAAAGCTGAACCATCTTCCGTTCAAGCAGTCATACTCTATTGACCACTTCACCACTTCATTCGGAGACAGAACAGAGGCGATTCTCGCCGCAAATGCAAAAGCTCGTGCTAGTTGTGGAAGTGCGGTTTCAGCTGCAAGCCACATTCCTTCAGCAAGCGTCTGCTCAGCCGGCGGCGTATGCAAAGCTCGGAAGTCGTAGTCAGTGAGTTTAAGACTGTGACGTGCTCCGATCTTGGCCTCAATCCAATACTGCCCGGCATACGTCATCGCCCAGCCGTCGCCGTATGTGTCGTTGTAGATCCCCCAGTCCATCGCCGACGTTCCTGTCGGTTGAGGCGGATAGAGTCGCTGACGGTCTGTACGAACCGCGAGTTCCCTAACTGCTGTTTCTAAGTCCTCGGCATTTACCCATCGCCTTCTATATGACGACGGTCGAAAGTCGAAAGTGAATTTCGGCTGCCCAGGCGAGCGAGAATCGGAGGATTGCCAAAAAGTCGAAATTTGAGCGGTTTGGCGTTCATGTCGAATCTCATCATCGCCCCCGGTACCGCCAACTTTCCCTAGCTTGACGACTGCCAGGATTGCCTCTTCCAGATGATTTGCCAGACTTGTGACATTTTCTTTTCGGCTTCGCTTTTCTGGCTCTGGACTTGTGAACCGAATTGGATATCTCCGGTGCGCTAAATCAAAGATTTGGTGTTTTGCCTCGCCATGTGCCTCATTCATGACGCAAATCAGTCGCTCTGGTCCAACTGAGTGCATAGCATAGCCAAGCTCAAACAAGACGTTCGGATTCGAGCAGTGTTTTGGGGATTCCTGATCGTTTGAAACAGCAATAAATGTAAGGTCGGACACAACCGCATCGGCTTCACGAATACGCCTCAGAATTGTTTCGGGAATATCAGGCAGCCCAGAGGCATTGGTTGCATCAGATTCAATCAAAATCCGGAAAGCGTTACCTGGAAATTCATTTACCCTGCGGGCAGCTTCATCCAGAGCTTCGGCGATCAGGTAGCGTCCATGACTTGAGTTCGTGTCACTCTGCCAGCAATAGAAAATGTGAAAATCTTCGCTCATACACTCATTCTCTTGAGGCAATTGAAAATCAGTCCGATCGAACCTAGTAGCGTTCGTCAGCTAACTGTAACCGTTCACGGGTCGGTGCAAGAGTTTTGAAAATCGCTCTGGACACGGATTACTATTTTCGGTCCCAATACTTGCATGAGCAAGATACCGCCGGAACTCGAAGCCGAAATGACGCCCGCTG
>JBAUHR010000727.1:0-2126 GCA_049680385.1 Rubripirellula sp.
ACCAAATTGTTGACGTCCAACGAAATCTCTTGTTCCACTTCCAATCCCACCGAATCGGTCGCTCGGATGCGCACCAAGTAGGTCGACTGGTTTTCGTAATCGATGACTTCGCCCTGTCGCAGTTTCAGTTCGTTGCCCACGATCACGAAACGGGAATTGTCAGTGTCACCAGTTCCCGCAACGAGCTGGAACGAGTGTGTATCGCCTGGGTCTTGATCGACGGCCGATAGTTGTGCGAATAGCAGATCGGCAGCGGTGGTGTCGGTATTTTCGTTGATGGAGGAATCGGAAAGATCGATCGACGATGGCGCCACTGGGGCTGCAATTGCGAATGAGTAGTCTTCGACTTCGCCATCCACCGCTGCTCCGGTTTCCGATTGCACGGATGCCGCATCGGTACTGAATCGGAACCGCGCCCATTGGTTGCCTGATATCGCAGACGCAGGAATCGCGATGGTGATTAAATCGGTGGTCACCTGTTCGGCAGCACCGATACTAAACTGCGACCGTTCCTCGGGATCGAAGTCGCCGTCGCCGTTGAAATCGACCCAGACGGCCAGCGTGCCCGCGGTCGACGAGGTAACGTCGAACGTTGCATCAAATCCGGCGACGATTCCTGACGTCGTGACGACGCCGTCGTTGTCAGTTGACGGTTGACCGGCGACCAGGTCAAACGTGGCGTCGCTGCCCAGGCGCACATCCGACCCGAGTGCGTGGGTTGGTGTGCCAAATGTCAGCGGTGCATCGCTACGGTCGACCATCACTTGGCTGCCAAAGTCTTGACCGACCAGCGTTTGCTCGATTCCAAGATCAATTTCCAGGCTTCCCGGTACGCTGATTGGAGTACTGTAGGCGTACAGGCTCCCAGAGTTCGGCGGTTGGTCGACCAGATCGTTCGCTGCGGAATTGAACGTGATCGTCGAACCGTCACGTGACATTCGCGGCCAGTCACTTGGCCCATCTGATGCAACGCCAGCATCGTTTTGGCTCAGTATCGTCGTTGTGCCACTGGTCGAGTCGTAAAGGAACACGTCAATGGCACCGTTTGCATCGCCGGGGACGATATTGGTGGCCGAAGATTGATAGCTGATCCAACGACCGTCACTGCTGATCGACGGATACAGCGAAGCACCATCTGGCAGGGGCCCGTCGCCTCGTGAGACCAACGTGACGGCGCCGGTCAGACGGTCTTTCAGGAAGATCTGATTGTTAGCTGTCAGGCCCACGTCATCGGTCAGGTTTGTCGCGCTGGACATGAAGGCAAAGTAGCGACCGTCATCGGACATCGAGAAATGGCTGCTTGCTCCGTTGGCTTGCTGGCCAGTCTCCGAAACGCTGACTCGTTCGGTCACGCCCGTTTGGCGATCACGCAGGAAGACATCACGGACATTGTTGGTGTCACCGGGCACCAAATTGTTAGCGCCGCTCCAAAAGCCGACCAGTTGCCCATCGTTACTGGGAAGACTTGCGTGACTGTCGCCACCTGTCGCTTGGTTGCCGCTGGAATCAACACTAATGATCTCGATTGTCCCCGTTTGCAGATCCTTCAGGAAAATATCGAGCTGACCGTTGACGTCGCCGCCAACCAAATTGTTTGAGTTGGACCAGAACGTGACCACGCTGCCATCCTGGCTAATTTGAGGATTGTAGCTGTAGCTGTTGCCGACTTGCAGGCTTTGGCCTTGGCCAGAGTCATGAGCACTCACCAGCGTCGTTGTGCCGAGCAGTCGGTCACGAACATAGATGTCCCAAGTTCCGTTGGTGTCGGCCGCGGACAAGTTGCTGGCGAGGGATCGGAACACAACGTATCGACCATCACCGCTGATCGAAACATTGCGGTTAACGTTGTTGGCCAACGCGTCTGAAGAGGACCGTGACACCAAATCTAGCAAGCCGGTGTCGCGGTCCAAGACGTACAGATCGGATCCAGAGTTCGTATCGATCGGCAACATGGATTTGTTGGTCGAGAAAGCGATAAATCGCCCGTCGTCACTGGAGGCGGAATCATAGATTGGCTGCGTCGTGTTGTTAACGCCATGGATGTACTCCGTATCAGCCAACAATTCCAGGCCTGCGGTTTGCAGCGGTGACGTCTGTGTCCAATTGGTGGGAAGAACCTGCAGCAC
>JBAUHR010000728.1:0-4892 GCA_049680385.1 Rubripirellula sp.
CGCAAGTCCACACCGCGTTTGCATCACGTCAACGAAGACTCACTGCACGCCGACTGCTTCGGACTACCAGTGCAGGTGCCCGTGCAGGTGCCCGTGCGTTTGGCTGACTTAGCCGAGTTCGTCTCGCAGTTTCTCGGCGTCCAAAATACCGAGCTTTGCATACATGCTTGTGTAGTCGACGACATTGTGGCATTGAAAGACTAGATCGTCTTTCAGCCGTCCATGAACGGCTACCTCGATCATGATGTCCATGCCGGTATCTCGATGAACCCCCTGCAGTTCCATCACCAGCGAGAACGACTCGTCACGGATCAACATGAAGCTGACTTCGGCATGGCAATGATCCACCCGCGCATGCAAAGATTGATACGCCGCGTGGACTTGGTCGACACCTTCCAAAACAACCGGTGCCATGCCAGTGATCACGCATTCTGGATGGAAATAGTCTGACACGGTGGCTGACGACCGAGATTCCCAGCCGTTCTTAATCCACGAGAACAAGAAAGCTCGATAGATCAACTCCCTAGCACTCAGCGACTCTTCGTCCGGATGCATTGTTTCTTCCTTTGTCGATACCCGGCCGTTTCTGGAATGCGCGGTCGTTCGTCTGCAGTCTAATCGGATGCGGGGCTGTGCTTGGGCGAAGACAGAAATAATTCGCGGGACGAGTTCCAGCCAGCCATGTTGGCGCAGTGGTGTTGTCATGGCGTTGCGGCTTTGTTTCGCCATCGTGCCGAATCAGATTTGAATCAGATCCGACGCGATCGACGCGACCGACGGTTCAGCGACGACAGACGTTTCCGGGATGGTTCAAGTCGCGATTGGCATCAACCCAGCGACGGGAATCATCTCGTCGATCGAGTTAGTTGGCGGATCGTCCTCGGCGACCGACTTGATGATGGCGCCCTCTGCGTTGGGCGGCTTGTTTCTCAATGGCGCGGGGGTTCTCTCAACCAACGACAGTGGCAATGCGACGGTGGTTACCGCTGGCGTGTTCGACGCGGCGCCGCACTTTCGCCAGTTAACAGCCGGTGCTGTTACGTCGATCCCAGCGGGTGCTGTCAACGAAACTCTCGCCGGACTTGCATCTTTCGGCGTCGTGCGCCGCCGCAGAAAATTGAACTTGTAGTCGCCCGACTCGAAGTAGACTGGTGCGACGCCAAAGACGCTTCGCCACAGTGCCGCGTAGAAGTTCGAAAACCGTCCAGGACGCGAATTGCTTTTTTAATCACGGACCACTCTTAACGGCAAAGAGCTGCAGTGGTTCGTGTTTTCCTTTGACGAGTTGGGGCGGCAAAGGAATCCACGCGGACGGATGGGCTACGACTGACTTCGTTGACTCCGTGATCAGAAGATGGTGGCCGGCGAGTTTGGTAGCCGCTTCCACTCGCGCGGCGACATTGACCGTATCACCGATCGCCGTGTACTCCTGGCGTTTGGGCGAACCGATGCTGCCGACCACGGCCGGACCTGTATTGACGCCAATGCCGATTTGCAAGTCGTCCCAGCCAGCATCTTGAAAAAGGGACGTGGACTGCTGGACGCACTCGCACAGTGCGATCGCCGAATCGACCGCGTCCTGTGCATGGTTTTCCGTGTTTGCACCGACACCGAAAATCGCCATGAATCCGTCACCAAGAAACTTGTTGACCATTCCGCCATGCGATTCCACGCATTCGACCGCCTCGCGAAAAAACACGTTCAGAGCTGAAACGACTTCGCTGGGCGAATGGTTTGACGAGTACTGTGTAAAGTTTCGCACGTCGACAAACATCACCGTGATAACTTGCTCGCGGCCGGTCAACTGATCACCTTGGCGAATGATTTGTCGCGCGGCTTCGTGGCCGACGTGACGGCCAAACGTTTGCTGCAAGTGCTCGCGTTGCCGCAGTCCTTCGACCATCGAGTTGAAACTATTGATCAGATGCCCGAACTCATCCGCACACAGCAAGTGAATGTGCGTGTTCAAGTTGCCCGCGGCAACCTCCGATGCGGCGCGGCGCAGATGCTGAACCGGCCGAACGATCAGTTTGCCAAGCATCCAACTGGTTGCAAACCCAAACGCAATGGCAACCACGCCGATTGCAACCGCAAACCGCGGCGCCAAGTGCTTGTCGTCTGGCAACAGCAGGATCAAGACCAGTGAAATAACGGGACTGACCACTGACGATACCGTCCACAAGACGCCACGCAGAGTGATGTTTAGCGGAATGATTCCCGGAACGCTTGCGGGCATCGTTGCGGTCGCGTGATCTTCGGCTGAAAACACGACGGGGAACAATGCATGCTGGATCGCCAATTCCACGGCAAAGAAACTGTGCGTGACCGCAATCATCGCCGCGATCAAGAACGACGTGACCAAATGAGCGATGACGACACCCGGCAAGGGTTCGGGCAAAACGTACAACGAGGTGATGAAGACCGGAATGCAACTGAGCCATCCGAGCGAGGCAACCAGCAAGAACCACCATGGCAAGTTGACGACAACACGCTGAGCCTTTTGATGCAAGTCGGGCCCAACCGACTGTCCCGCCAGCAGATCTCGGTACACCGGTCGCAACCACAACAACGGCAGCACAAAACACAACACGGCGATCGGATAAATCAGCACGTTGAACCACAAAACGCATTCATCAAACCGGACCCGCTGGGCGTCGGACAAGAGCGGAAAGATCTGAGTCCAGTTGTACAGCACGTTGAATAGACTGCCGATCGCGTTGGCAACCACCGGCGATGCGCAAACAAACAGCAAACCATGTCGCTGTAGAAAGCTCCACTTCGGCTTTACGCGATTTTGAAAGTCAGGCATCCAGGATCCGAGCAAACTGATAGACGCGTACCGGACTAGCCAAACACGAGCCATGAAAACGACTCGTGCCGCCGAATCCAGCACAGTGGTGCCTCAGTCTAGACGGAAATCCGACGGCCAAGTTGCCCACCATAGGGTCTGCTGAACTTAGCCGACGCCAGTGCTTGCCCCGAAGTCACCCAGTCGCGAACGACCAATTGTTTGACGTTGCTAGCACGACGGGTAGTAGTTCACATGCGTTCACAAACTACTTACGGAAAAACCTTGCATTGCCGGATTCAAGCCCCACATTCATTCGGATCACCTGCCTGCTCGTTGCGTCCTTCGGCGACACGTTCCAAGGCTACCACTCGGTTTGAACGAGCTGGCTGAAAACCATACGCCGAACGCTCTGCAATTGGGAACCATCAAACATGACTGATAAACCCAACCTGACGCCGACTCTGACCCGACGCCAAGCCAACCCGATCCACCTCTACACTAGCAAGGAACCTTACCGAATTGCGGCCGGTCGTTCCAAGCGTCCGGAATCGGTCGAAGATCGTTTTGCCAATGCCATGGCGATGATCGCGTTGGACGCACAGCAACCTACGTCGGCCGCCTTTGTGCGGTGCTTTGTTCGCGAGATCAAGATTCGCGGATATGCGGCCAACACCATTGGCAGTTACACCGCCGCGGTCCGGTCCATCCTTCGCTGGTTCGGCCGCCCACCACATCTGCTGAGTCGCGAGCACGTCAAGAATTATTTGGAATACCTCGTCGACGGTGGCCACAGTGCTTCGGATATCAGCGTCCAGTTGGTCGCGATTCGAAATGCCTGGGACAAGTTCTGCTTTCGCGACGTAACTCTTGGGCTCGTCACGCCACGCCAAAAACGAAAGCGAATCGTTGTGCTTAGCCGCGATGAAATACGCCGGATCCTACAAGCCGCGCCGTCGCTACGTGACACGTTGCTGATCGGCTTGATGTATGGTTCCGGAATGAGAGTCAGCGAATCGGCTCGACTCCGATGGCGAGACGTCGACCACGACCGCGACCAGGTCTTTATCTCACAGGGCAAAGGAAACGCCGACCGGCACGTGCAGTTGCCACGACAGTATCGCGAATTGCTGATGCTGCTCGGACGCAACCATTCTGGCGACCAATTCATTTTCCCGGGCGAATCACAATCTGATCGACGCACCGATCGCCACCTTAGCACGCGAACGGTTCAACGCGTCGTGCGGAACACGTGTGACATCGCAGGCATCCAAAAAAACATCACTCCTCATTCGTTTCGTCACGCCTTCGCGACGCACTCGTTCGAAGACGGGTGCGACATTCGACGCATCCAAACCGTCCTTGGGCACGTTCGTTTGGAAACAACGACACTGTATGTCAACGTCGCAAAACAGCGAACCGATTTTCCAAGCCCACTGGATCGACTGTTGGATCAACCGGCGACAACTCTTCAGGACGCAGCACCTGGCACGCAATCCTCTCCTTCGACTTCGACTTCGACAAACGACGCCAGCCAGTCACTTCCAGCGGTCTGCGCCCAGCGCTCGGCCAATCGTGATGCTGCCAAGTCATCACGTCCGGTCGGTCACCTGCGAATCCACACCTGTCGTGATCCTAGTGTCAGCGATGATCAGTACCAGCAAACACGCCGCAGCCAAATCAAGATCGAAATCACAGGGCACGGGCGTCGCGACTTTCTGTTGGGCGTGACCGCTGAAATGCCCCGAGTCGGCTTTGTGACCATCAACCTACCGCCCAAGGAAACTTGGTCCGACGTAATCGCGACCCTACCGACTGCCATGCAAAAGCGAATGGAGCAGGCCACTTTCTATCAAACCTTGCAACTAGCGATCGCAAACAAACTGCTAAAGAGCCAAGACATCCAAAACGCGGCGACCCAACGATCCGACACGTGACCACCCCATCACATCGGATCTTCCCAACCGTCTTGGCAACAAGCCGCCTCGATAAACTATGTATGTTCGAAACCAAATCCGGCTACCGCTACGTCACGCCCCACGAACCCACGCTCTTTCGATGCCCCACGGAGGCCTGCGGCAGGCCGCAAGAGCTTGCAATCCCC
>JBAUHR010000729.1:0-8980 GCA_049680385.1 Rubripirellula sp.
CCGTTGCGATTTGCCATCGACATTGCTTCGACAGGAAGCGTCACGTCGATTTCGGCAGCAGTGCATGGTTCGATCGCACAGGTGCGTACGGTCGCGTTGGGACAATGCGGATGAATTGCCCCCAACAGTGCGACGACCGAGACGTCGACTCCGTCAACTTTGTGCTGACTTTGGTTCATCACGACGATTTTGAATCGTGGGCCACAAACATCAGCTTCGTCCGCGAGTCGGTGAACTGAAACGATTTGCAGATCCCCGAGATCCGTCGCCGGGACCGATGCGAAGCCAAAGGGTGTGGTCGCAATGGAAACAGAAGCCGTCGAGCGGTCGATGCTCTGGTTGACTCCGTGACGTCGGACTTGTTCGATCACATGATCGCAGCGTGGATTGCCACGAAGTACCTGCAAGGTATCGACAGTTTGACATTTTGCGATAGCTGCGAAGCAGATCGCGACGGTCGTCGTAACGCAGACGACAACCGAGAAACGAATGACTTTGAAAATGGACATGGAATTGACTTTGAATGATAGGGAGTGCTGTAGAAACAAAAAAACCTGGCAACTCCATCGAAAGAGTTGCCAGGCATGGAGTTGAACGTGGACGGCAATTGCCGTATCGGCCTTGCTTAGTAGCAACCCCAGTAACTGGTGTAGCAAGGTGTGTAGCACGAGTAGCTTGGCGTGTAGTAAATCGGTGTGTAGCAAGTGCTGTACGAGCGATAGCATGGGTTGTGCCAGTTCGTGTAGCACGAACGGTATGACGACCGGTACGACGACCGGTAGCCGTAACCGCCATAGCTGCCGTAGCTTCGTCCGTATCCACCGAAGCGTCGGAAGCAAGCGGCGATTGCGTCGCTGCCGTTTTCTTCGTCATCACCCAGCAACGCATCGACGTCGGCTTGGCCGAGTTTTTGCGAAGTCGGTTCAACGTCGGACACGTTGCTGCTGGTGGTGTCCATCTTGGCGATGGCCGAAAGCAGGTCGTCGTTTGCTTGGACCGAGCAAGCGAGCAACATCATGGAGGCGATTGCGAACAGGGCTGTCTTGAACATCTTAAGGTTCTCCGAAAATTGGCAGAGATAGTTGAGGAAGCGATCGTGAGTCTGCCGTGTCTCGTCGTCGCTGGGCGTCACTTGACTAACCGACCAAGCGACAACGACGGGGATGTGTTACGAGAAAGTTTGAAAAGTTTTTTGGCCGCTGATCTCGTGTAACAAACCGCCCTTTGTCTCGCTTGGATAGGACGAAACCCCATTTGTCTTTACTCTGATGCGAGTCTTCCGATGCGATACCGATTCTCTTGTGTGCTGTTGGTCACTAGTCATTTCCTGATGGCACCGAATGTTCTTGTGGCTGACGATCCGTTGTTTTCTGAGATTGCGATGGAGTCCGTTTTTGCCAAATCGGGTGACGCGTCGCCGGTCGTCGCGCCCCCAGACGATTCGACTGACTTTGGCCGGATCACGGGGCCCAACTCGTTAGCCACTGTGTTGAAGGCTTCTGGTTTTGAACCCAAACAAGACAAGGCAAACGTTTCCTTCGTTGTCACACGTGCAGGATGGAAGTTGCCGGTCGCGATGAAAGTTGATGTCCAGCGGGACCAAATTTCATGCGATATGTCGCTGACCAAGATCGACGCCGATGCGAACGTCAGCAGTGAAACCGTCCTTTCATTGATGGCGGCCAGTCGCCAGTCCAATGACGCATCGTTCGTCTACGATGACAAGCAAAAAATGTTGCAACTTCGCTGCTTGCTGTCGAACCGCGATGTAACCGTAAAGTCTCTTCAAGATCGAATGACAGCGCTCGCAGACGTCGCGATTGCAAATTCGGCGGTTTGGATGTCGCTAAAAGCGTCGACAACGCTGGCGTCCTCGACTGCCACCCAATCGCCATCGGTTGTCACAAAACCGAACAGTCAGCCCACGATGACGGGACGGTGGGGCGCGAGCCTTTCGGGGAACGCATCGATTGCGATTGAATTTCGCAGCACCGGAACTTTCAAAATGGCTCACGTTGCGGGTAAACAGTCAGCCGTTTCGTCTGGAACGGTCCAGCGTGAATCCAACCGATTGACGCTCACGGAAGCCGGCAAGCCCAACGTCGTGTTCCAGATCGATTCGGTCACCGCGACGGCAATGGAACTGCGTTTGATCGATTCGGCTGGGAAATCAGGGCGTTTGATCAAATTTTCGAAAGCAACCCCGTAACACTTACGAACGCTTTTCGCTTGTTGAGTTATCCCCACCCTGTTCACAACGCCACGCCAATCGAGGTTCTCTGTCATGTTCAAAACTAAACCCGTTTCAGCCATCATGGACACTGCCGTCCGAGCGAATCGATACCTGTTGATTGTCGCGCTAGCGATCACGGCAGCAACCGCTCGCGGCGACGCCGACACCTACGCTCGCGTCGTGCAATCGACCGTATGGATTGTCACCAGCGACGCGAACAACGAAACGGCCACTGGCACGGGTGTACTGATCGACGCTGAAAAGCGGATCGTGGTGACCAACGCTCACGTGGTCGGCGACAGCCGAACGGCGGTCGTTTTTTTCGCTGATATCCAAGACGGATTGCCAAACGTCAAACGCAAACACTATTTGGACAACGTTCTGAAATTGGCTCAGCCCGGGAAGGTGGTTGCGGTGGATCGCCGCCGTGATTTGGCACTGATTCAGTTGCCAAAATTGCCCGACGGTGCCAAGGCGATCGAGATGTCGGAAAACGGTACCAAACCCGGTTCGACGATTGAATTGGTCGGCAATCCAGGGAACAGCGATGTGATGTGGGTATCCACATCCGGTTCGGTTCGGGCCGTCTATGACAAAAAATTCAAGTCAAACCATGGCGAACACAACTTTCGTGCGGTTGAAACGCAGAGCCCAATTCAACCGGGCGACAGCGGCGGTCCGATTGTCGACAGCGAGGGGAAACTGGTTGCACTGGCCCAGTCGTTTTCGCCCGACAATTCGCTGATCAGTTTCTGTGTCGACATCACCGAGATCCGGTCGTTGTTGGATAGCAGTTGGAAGCAAGCACCGATCGCCAGCAAAAAGTTGCTCGAAGATGCTGAAATCCAGCACACGGTCACCGCAGCCGGTCACTATCAGATCGATCACGCATTGGCCGATAAAACGACGCAAAAAGTTTTCGTTGCGAAAGACACCGAGTATTTCGAACGAGCCGATGTGCGAAAAATCTGGTCGCTCGTGCAAGTCAGCAAGGATCAACCATCGACCGACCTGATGAACCGCTTGTTACGCCAAAGCTCCGTCACCAAGATCGGTGCATGGGCGATCGAGAAAAATGACGCTGGTGAACATTTGGTGATCTATGTCGCCAAGCTTGACGCGACCGCACCCGACGAAGCAATCAAAGGAACGGTCGAATATGTGGCCCGAATTGCGGCCGCGATGGCAAAGGAGTTGCAACCGGCGGCGGATGAGAAATCGGCCGCCGAGACGTTGGCTTCTTGGCTGGCAAAGTGAGTTTTTGTCGCAAAAAGCGTGTGTGAAGCGATGGGGTTCGCTCGGAAAGAGACGCGGATTGTTTAAGGCAACTTGAACGGTTCGCGTCTCTTTTTTTGTTTTTCAAGAATCTTGGTAACACATCCAAGGCACCGACGCTTGGATTCTTAGCGGACAACCGTCTGCGAAAGAAAGCCATTCAGAAATCACGAATCCCTTCGAACTAGGAACCCCAGCTATGACTAAGAACTTCAAACGACTGATGATCGTCGGCGCCATCGTCTGCAGCACCGCTCAAGTCGCAAGCGCCGGTGGGTGTGGCGGCGGCAGTCGTGGCGGATTCCGCGGTGGCATCAGTATCGGTTTTGGTGGCGGCGGAGGAATCCGAGCAAGCGTTCGTGCTCCGCAAATCTCCCACCAAGTTCATCGTCCGGTTCAACATCATCACGTTGTCTCGCAACCGACCTACGCCGCGCCAACGTACGCACAGCCGACTTACTCGCAGCCAACCTACTCACAGCCGGTCTACCAACATCCTGTGCAATCGCAACCTGCTTTCACCCAAACGGTCGTCTCTCAACCTGCCCCGGTATCACCCGCGGTTTCGTCCGCTCCGGAACCATCTACCGCACCATCTGCCGCACCATCTACCGCTCCGGCGAACACGGCCGCAACACCCTCGGCGGCGACTCCATCAGCGTTACAGATGTTGGCTTCCCTGACGAATGAGTCCGCCGGTGAAACCGATACCGTCTCATCGGCATCAAGCATTCCAGAATTCTCTGCCGCTACGCCGACTGTACCGACCACCAGCACAGGCACTTGGAAGGTATCGCTGCCTGGAAATCAGTCCGTCGAACTGGTGTTGAACGACAACGGCCAGTTCTCGTGGACTGCGACCAAGGCAGGTGCGACTAGCTCATTCGCCGGCACATTTCAATTGGATGGCGATCAACTGACACTCGTTCGATCAACCGACCAACAACAGATGCGAGGTACTTGGACGGCAACGGCAAACGGATTCACGTTCAAGTTGGACGGAGCAACCACCGGCGGACTTGCTTTCACACGCTAGAAACGGATCCGTCCGACGTTAACTGCACGAATACTAGGATTCAATCTTCATCGCGTTAATTCTGCGCGACGTGACAGCACGTCGTGCATTATCAAGTCTCGGTGATCAGTGTGCGATCAACGAGTCTGCTGAGTTTGCAATGCGATTCGCGGGGCGTCTTCTTCGCTTAACGCGATCGCAATCCATCCGCCTCGCAGTTCCAGTTGGCTGACGGCGAGTCCTTCGGTGGATGGATGTTGGGTTAGTGCGGGCAGCGTCAACGGCAGTGCGCGGCTTTGAGCGAGCACCTTGTTGAAGATCGCTCGCACTGGCAACCGCTCTCTCATCGACATGCCTGGACCGCTGATTCGCAGGTGTCCATCGCGGACAAGCGAAGCTTCCAAGCCGTTGATCTGTGGCACGTACGATGCACGGACGATGAACTGAGTCAGGTCGACTCGGCTGCCTTGATTCAATCGAACGATTCGCATGGTGACCCACAGTTTGCCTTCTTCGACTTCGACCGTGATCGGACGAGTTCGTGCGAACTGGATCGTGACGCCTTCGGGCATATCGTCAGGCATCGCAACGGACTGTCCAAACAAGTTGGCGGCTCGGTTGACGACTTGCGAAATTTCCATTGGCTCGTCACGCGGCACCAACTGCTCCAGCGTGTTGTTGATCGCCGACTGGTGAATTTGCAAACTCAACAGATTCGACTGCGGTGCCCGCGGTCGTGGCGTGAAGGCGCCAAGTTGCCAATCGCCCGCCAATCGGTAACGTGCCAGCAAACGATCGTTGGTCGTTTGCATGTCAATGATTTGCGGATCCAAGTGCAACTTGCCCAGCGGTCCCAAGACCAACGTCGATAGTTTCTCGGTTGCTGAACCGACTTGTTCGTTCAGTCGAGTTTGGACTTCGGAACTGACTTCCGACTTGATCTTGTTCGACGCAATTCGGTTTGAAATCGGCGACGATTGGTCGTAGCGAGTTTCAGCGATTGCTCGGACTAGGCTGCCGACGAGCGGCCACGAGTCGTAGTCCGATCGCACTCCGCTAAGTCGGGTGCCACCTTGGACGTCGACCGACACGTTACCTGTTTGGATACCGCTGCGTGTCACTTCGATCGGCGTCGCGGCGGCGAACCGCGACGTTCCGCGAGTTCGAATGGCGACTGGGCCATTGAAGCCGGTCGACCGTGTCGAGACGTTACCGTTTGATTGCAACTGCAAGGCCCAACGATCCGATGACGGACGCAGCGAAATCGCCAGGTCGCTGTCGATGTGGCTGGTGCCGCGAATTCGCGTGCCCAACATCGTCGTGTTCAGCGGAACGCTCTTCGGATCGATTGATGGCAACATTCGGTTCAGCATGTCTTGGCTGATCGCCATGCGAACGTTTGCGTTGCGATAATAGGTGCCAAGCGAGTCAGAGATTTTCACGGCCGCCGGGTTGTCGGCAAAGCGAAGCGTTTGCACAGCGTCAGCGATTTCGATCGCTGCCATATCGATAGCGTCATTTTCTTGTCGTTCAATCTGTGCCAACAAATCAGCGTAGTCGACGGCACCGCGTGCCCATGGACGAATCGTGCTAGACAACTGACGAACGCTGTCACGATTCAACCATCCCAAGTGGACTTCTTGTAACGCGTGCCAGCCCAGCCGCGACAGCAAACGCTGTGCGACCAACGAACGTTCTTCGCGTTTTGCGATTTCACGAGAACTCGAAACCGCCGCGGATTCGATTTCATCAAGCAACAGGTACGATGACCAACCGGCTTCGTCGCCTGTCTCGGGTAATTCGGCACGAATGGTCGCGATTGCAGCAATCACGTCATCGCTTGATGCAGGTGCGGCCGGGTTGGTTTGGTCGGTCACCATCCAAGCAGGTTGGTCGTCGCGAGTGATCTGCCAAACGGGATTCCAGACTTGGACACGGCGGTCAAGCGCGTGGACGGCACGCAGCCAAGCAACTTGATCGTCACGATCCTGCAATTGCTCCGCCGCGACTTCACCGCTGCGAGTCAAACTGGTCAGTTGTTCAAGCATCGCTCCGGCTCGTTCGTCACCGAGTCGCGGCAACGTTCGCAGTGCCGACAACTGGTCGGAAACCCTGCGACTCCACTGGGCAATCGATGGATCGCTCGCCGACTCGTTCAGCGCCGTCAGTTGGCTGTCGAGTTGACTGGTGATCGGCCATCCAGCCGGCCAGGTTTGAGTTGACTGTTTCGCGGTCGCGGGGCTTTTCGCCGAACGATGTGCGTGAACCTTGATCTGGGGCAAATCGGTGGCGTACGACTGAGTCGGATCGTCTTCGCTAATCGATAGTGTTTCCAAAACTGGTTTTTCGATCCGCGCGGGCTTGGCCAGGATTCGATTTGATTTTGGCAAGCTGGACTTGTGCTCGGACGGCGTCAATACAAACTCGTCGGGGGCAGTCGAGGTGCTTGGGGCGGCCATGATCATCACGATCGCATCGTCATTGACCACGACTTCGTCGGCGGCGCTTGGCGGGACCGTCAAGACGCGTGTTCGATTGCGAAGACTCTGCAGCGTTCGCGTGTTCAGTGGCGAGTCGCTGACAATGCAGGTTCCTTCGGCCAGCCCTGGATGCTGGAAACTCGTGTCACCTTGAAGCTTTGACGCGGCCGCTTGTAGTTCCATCGCCAAACCGGCCAGTTCATGCTGCGACGTACGGACAGGCGCCATCAATGGCAAGCGATCGCCTTTGCCGAAAACATCTTGACCAAAAACGGTGGCGACACGTTCGGGCAAGGGAACTCCACGAGCCCCGTGCTCATCGCGATCGCTGACCTCGGCTTGGCCGATCACAAGCGAAGGCAAGCTGGCCATCGGGACAGACGGTGTATCTGGAATGCCTAGTGAACTTTCCAGAGAGACGCTCAAGTCGGACGCATCGGAACCAAACGACGCAAGGTTCGATGCGAGCATGTCCGACGCGCTGCGCGCTGGTGGCAACGGCATCGTCCAAAACGCATCTTCGGGCGTCTGGAACTTAGGCTTCTTTAGGTCGGTGGTCCAGCATTTGATGGCCGTGCGGCACCCAGATACTTTCGTCGCGGCCAGCGTGATCGGGCGCTGGATCTGATTCACGGCGGACGTCGTGCTGTTGATGGTGGGAAAACTCATCCCAATCCATGACACAGCTGTAACGGCAGCCGACGCGGCAGCCGGCCATAGCAAAAGCGATCGTTTGACTTCCTTGCGCATCCCTCGGTCTCTTCCATACTGGAGGTGTGTTTACGCTAGCTCGCTAATCGGCCCCTCCGAATCAACAACGTCAGCGTAAAGTCACTAATCGGCGGCATCGCCTGACTGATCTAGTGTCCCCTACCATCGTCCCCCAATCGCAAAAGACGCCCCAGGAAGGATGACCGGGATAACCGGATCGGATTTCCCGGTCATTGAAGTCGACCGTTCTGTTTTGAAGCGAATTGTCAGAGAATATGCACGGCATCAACGTTACAACCGGTCCCATTCGCCACCGGTTGTCGCGGGACCACGCAATTCCGCCATTCCAACCGATGAAAAACATGATTAACCTCTGGGGATGAATACTGAACTTTCAGGAAAGATTTTCGTTGCCGGACATCGTGGGATGGTTGGGTCGGCGCTGTGTCGGCGACTGGCTGACTCGGAATGCCAAGTTTTAACGGCTGATCGCAGCGAACTTGACCTGTGCGATTCAGCCGCCGTCAGCGACTTTTTCGCGACCCATCGACCGGATTCCGTGATCTTTGCGGCGGCCAAGGTCGGCGGCATCGTTGCCAACAACACGTATCCGGTCGAGTTTCTGTCGCAGAACGTGACCATGTCGATTGCGGCGATCAACGCAGCGTTTCACAGCGGCGTGAAGCGGTTTCTGTTCCTGGGCAGCACCTGTATCTACCCACGGGACTGTCCTCAACCGATCCGCGAAGAGTCGTTGTTGACCGGCCCTCTGGAACCGACCAACGAAGCCTACGCGCTGGCCAAGATTTCGGGGCTGAAGCTTTGTGAGTACTATCGCCGGCAACACGGTGTGATGTTCCACAGCGCGATGCCGACCAATCTGTATGGTCCCGGCGACAACTATCATCCCGAACACTCGCACGTTTTGCCGGCACTGATTCGTCGGTTTCACGAAGCCAAAATGGAATCGTTGCCTTCGGTGACGATTTGGGGGACCGGTTCGCCACGCCGCGAATTTCTGTTCGTCGACGACTTGGCGGATGCGTTGGTTCACTTATGCACCCAGGCCGATCCACCGAGTTGGGTCAACGTTGGCACCGGGATCGATCAAACGATTCTCGAAGTTGCCCAGATGGTTGCCAAGACCGTTGGCTATGAAGGCGATATTTTGACCGACGCGTCTCGACCAGACGGAACGCCAGTAAAATGTACCGATGTGTCGCTACTAAACTCGACCGGTTGGAAACATAAGGTGGCGTTGGCCGA
>JBAUHR010000730.1:0-7474 GCA_049680385.1 Rubripirellula sp.
CAAAACAATCTCCCCACCGAGCCGATTCTGCTCGTGAATAGCAAATCCGATCACGACAACGCAAAAAGGCAAACGCCGGCCCGAGCACTGTTGCTCTTGGCGCTCGTCTTGCTGGTGTTATTGATGGCGATGCGATTTCACGGGGGCCCGTTTCGATGGGGCCATTTTCGAGGGGGGCAGCCACCAATCACGAAACCTGCAATCACGAAACTGAATGTCCAATTGGAGGGGGCCGACTTTCGATTTGGCTTCCGCTATCCGGGAGACGACCTGATTCTGGGAAATAAGGACGATCGCTTTGGAGCGCGGGATCTAGTCGTCCCCGCTGACGCGGAGATTCGGATAGCATTAACCAGCCAAGACTATGTGTACCTTTTTGAAATTCCCGAAGTCAAAGTATACGACGTCGCGGCACCCGACCTGGATTTTCATGTGACCTTTCAAGCGCCTGCTCCGGGAAAGTATCGGTTGCTCGGCAGCCAAATGTGTGGCTACGAACATTCGGAACTATTGGGTAACTTGATCGTTCTACCACCAGACGAATTTTGGCGGTCAAGTCTAAATTTATCACCAACACCCGTTTTAGTTAGCATCGCGAAATGACTTGCTCCAAGAACGCTCTGAACTCTTTTTGGTTTGCTTCGTTGGCGTGTTTATTGATCACGAGTCTCGGATGCACTCGGGCCGCGCCGCTGCCCAAAGGCGGTTCATCTGATTCAACCGAACGTGATGCAACCCAACAGGCAAGTGTTGAGCAAGAACAGCCTGCACCATTGCGCGTGCTGGGCAAGGTACCGCCTTTCACATTGCTGGATCAAAACGGTGATTCATTTAACAAAGACTTACTAGAGGGCAAGATCTGGGTCGCGACCTTCATTTTCACGCGTTGCGGCGCGACCTGCCCTGTCCAATCTGCCGCTTTTGCGACTCTGCAAGAAAAGCTTCAAGAAGCTAACGCTTTCGGTGACGTCGAACTGGTTTCCTTCACCGTCGATCCCGAATTTGATACCCCCGAAATCCTTGACGAGTATGGCAAACGTTTTAAAGCGGATTTTGATCACTGGCATTTTCTAACGGGCGCTCGCAGTGACATTTGGGATCTAAGCAACGACGGTTTTAAGTTGAAAGCAGAGTCGGGGCGAGACGAGACCAACTTGGTGACGCACAGCGACTCATTAATCCTGATTGATTCAAAATCGCAAATTCGCGGCTACTATCCGGGCACATCCAACGACGCGACTGGGAAATTGCTGGACGACATCAATCGCTTACTGCGTGATCAATACCCCGATCGACATAAAAAGGTGACGGAAATATCGATACCGCAAGGCATCAAAGATCCAACATGGCTGGCCGGGCGTGCGGAAGAGCAAAAGCAAGAACTGACCAAGCACGATGTCATCAGCGATTTCAAATTTGCCGACCAGCGGGATTCCAGCGGCATTACCTTCGTCGACAATGTGGTCGACGATGTCAAACGCGACTTCAAGGCAGCGCATTACGATCATGGGTCAAGTGTGGCAGTGGCTGATGTCGATTCCGATGGCAGGCTGGACCTGTATTTTGTCTGCCAGTTGGGACGCAATGAACTGTGGCGAAACCTGGGTGAAGGAAAATTCGAGGACATCACCGACCGAGCAGGAGTTGCTGTGGAAGATGAAGTGTCGGTGGGCGCATCGTTTGCCGATTTTGACAACGATGGAGACGCAGACTTATATGTCACACGTGTGCGGGCCCCCAATCGAATGTTTCTGAACGATGGCAAGGGAAATTTTCGCGATGTAGCCAAGGATGTTGGACTGGACCACGTCGGGCACTCGTCGGCCGCTACCTTCTTTGACTACGACCGTGATGGACGTTTGGATCTTTTGTTGACCAATGTTGGTCAGTACACGACCGATGAACGAAACGAGAAGGGCTACTTTATTGCACACAGTACGGCCTTCACCGGCCATCTTTTCGAGGACCGAGCTGAGGCAAATCTTTTGTTTCGCAATCTGGAGAGCGGCAAGTTTGAAGACGTCAGCCAGAGCGTCGGTTTCGACGACTCCAGTTGGTCAGGTGACGCCACTCCGGTGGATGGAAACAACGATGGCTGGCCTGACATTTACTTGCTTAGCATGCAGGGTCACGACGAGTACTATGAGAACCAAGAGGGCAAGCGATTCGTCAAGAAAAGCCGCGAACTATTTCCTGTCACCGCCTGGGGCTCGATGGGGGTCAAGGTTTTTGATTTCAACCGCGACAATCAATTGGACTTGTTCGTCACGGACATGCATACCGACATGGTGCATACACTGAAGTCGTACGAAGAAAAGTCGAAGATGCGGCGCAACTTACCGGATTCGATGCTAGCCACCGACGGCAATCATATTCTTGGCAACGCGTTCTATCGCAAAGACGGTAAGAACAAGTACACCGAAATATCGGATCAGATTGGCGCCGAAAACTACTGGCCATGGGGAGTCAGTGTCGCCGACCTGAATGCTGACGGCTACGAAGACGTATTTGTTACTGCGAGCATGAGTTACGATTTCCGTTATGGAATCAACTCTGTTTTGCTGAACGACCATGGAAAATCATTCGTTGACAGCGAGTTTGTCTTGGGTGTGGAACCACGCAGCAAGGGAACCGCGCAGCCTTGGTTTGAACTGGACTGTGACGGCGCAGACGCCGACCACAAGCATTGCCAAGACTGCACGGGAAAAGTGGTGGTCTGGGGTGCGATCGGATCTCGCAGCTCAGTTGTTTTTGACCTGGACCAAGACGGCGATCTGGACATTGTGACCAACGATTTTGGCGGTACGCCAATGGTGTTGACCAGCGATCTAGCCGAGAAACACGACCTGCATTTCATCAACCTTCAACTGACCGGAGAAAAATCGAACCGAGATGGAATCGGTGCGATGGTGACACTGCACACTGGAGATCAAAGCCAAGTGATGGTGCATGACGGCAAGTCTGGCTACTTGTCCCAAAGCCGAATGCCACTCTATTTCGGTTTGGGTGATTCAACGATGGTCGATCGGATCGAGATCGCTTGGCCTTCCGGGATAGAGCAAACGGTCAATGGACCGATTGAATCAAACCAGACCTTTACGATCATCGAAAAAGAATGAATTGCCGATTTGAATCATTATCGACGCGAAGTGATAACTTCGTTGGTCCAAAGCGAGGGCGAGCGTTTTTTCTTTCACAGGCTGCAATTTGGATTTCCTGTGTCCTGTTGATCTCATCGGGCTGTTATTACGAAGTCCCCGAGATCATCCCTGACTCGGCTTCGTTTCAGCCAGCCAACGAACAAACGAAAACGCGGCAAAATCAGTACCCGACTCGATGGATCACGGACCGGGACTACACGATTGCTCCGGGAGTACATGTGCTGGCTGAACGAGCTCCGAGTGCTGCGTATGCAATCGAGACAGACAAAGGCATCGTTCTGTTTGATACGGGACAGTTTGAAGTCTGTTACGAGATGAAGGAGAGCTTGCTGTCGCTCCGTTTGCGACCTGAAGACATTAGCACCATCCTATTGACTCACGCCCACTACGATCACGTGTTTGGTGCGAATAAGTTGCGGGAGGTGTCAGGGGCTACAGTGATGGCCGGTCGTGAGGACTGTGAAACGTTGCGCAGAGCGGATGTGGATGCGTTGTTTTCCCTGTTCCCGCGCACTCCTTTTTCAGGTGACCCTATTCAGGTCGATCGTGAGCTAGTCGATGGCGAACGAATCGATCTGGGTGACGTTCAAATTGAAGTGCTCGCCACACCAGGACATACACCAGGCAGCACCTGCTACTTGGTGGAAAAGGACTCGAAACGCTATTTGATCAGTGGCGATGTGGTCGCCTCGCTCAATTTTGGTCCTGCAACGTATTCAGCCAAGCTATCGCCAAGGTTCCGAGGCGATGCCAAGGATTATCTGGCAACAATCAATCGACTCTTGGAAATGGAGCCGCCGGATTACTTGCTGTCCGGGCACCCGCAACAACAAAAACGCACCGAGTCGATCGAATTAGATGTGTCGACTTGGAAGCGAGTCCTGGAATCGGCGCGAGTTGAGCTGGAAACGATTGTTGACCGCTTTCAGCGTGATGGTGCGGACTTCCTTGATCAAACCCCCAAGTCCATCGAGCCGAATCTTTATAGCCTGGGGAGCCTGGATGGTATCGCCGTTTATTGCGTCGATGACGGGAAACAATTGGTTGTGGTCAATGCTCCAGGGGGCGATCGATTTTCGGAATTTCTATCCAACCGATTTTCATCGCTGAAACTGGATGACGCGAAGCCGAGATTGGTTTTGCTGACATCCAGTTCCCAGGAACGTTGTTCAGGATTGCGATCTCTGAAAGGAATGTTTCGGGTTGTCGCCCCTCCGGATCTAGCTGAAACATTGCGATCCGATGGGCTTGACGTCATTACGGCCGAGGAAATCGATGGTTTGACTCAATCGGGTATCGAGGCAGTAATACTTGAGCTCGGCACGAGCTATTTGTATCGCGTAGGCGATCGAACGGTGCTGTTTACCCCAGACGTGCCCCGCAACATCGCGATGACGTGGGTTGATCGCCACACGGGAAAAAAGACCTTTGCGGATCTGCAGCCTCAAAGGGACCAAATCGTGGCGGAGTTGTCGGCGAACGCGTTGCTAACAGAGGCTTATTCGGAATCGCTGCTTCGGCTGCGGCGTATTGCGCCAGACGTCTGGTTACCGCTAGTACCCTTCTTAGATCAAAACGCAAATCTCTATGACGATGACTGGACCGATCAACTTGACGCCAACCGCCGAACGGTACAGATCGCGCGTTGAGCTCAGGAACTGTCCCGAAATAACTTCCCGGTTTAGCGGCACGCCGCGAGAGCCCTCCGGCCTCCGGTCTTCGGTCTCCGGTCTCCGGTCACCGGTCACCGGAGTGCCGTGGGGCGTTAATCGATTTGGAACGCTTCGTCACTACCTTGTACGATCAAGTAACGATTGCCGGCCGGAAGCGTGCCGACTGTTGTCTTTGATTGGTCAGGCCAGACGATCACCACGTCTTCGATTTGGTCAGCAGCCCCCACGCCAAGCGTGACGAATTTTTCATTGGTGCATTGAAATCCGTCGCCAGCGAACAGCTGGTCGTTTCGTTTTTTACCAGCCAGCGTGTACTGCACTTGAGCACCGATGGCGTCCCGATCGCAGCTGGTTCCCTTCAAACAAATTCGAACCGAACGATTCTCCGTTGCTGTTTCGTTGACTAGCAGCGCGACCGGATCATAGATTCGTGTGGCGACGGCATCCAGCTTGCCATCGACGTTCACGTCCAAAGTTGCCACGGCGCGAATCAAATGTCGCTGCCTAAAAAACTCACCGACAGTCTCAGAGTCCGCTGCTAGGAACGCGTCGTTTTTGGAACGATAAAACAACTGCGTCGGCATACGAAACGCTCCGTCCTCTCCGGGAAAATCGTCGATGTGTCCATTCCCAACCAACAACTCCAACTGGCCATCATTGTTGGTGTCGACCCACTGCGTGCCGAACCCCAGCATGGCATCGGTTGCCGAAGCCAGCCCGAGTGGCGTGGTGCGATCCGCCCAGATACCCGATTGAATCTGCTGGTAAAACGTGTGGTAGTCATTCGTAAAGTGAGTCAGAAAGAGGTCGACGTCGCCATCTGCGTCGGCATCTCCCGCTGCGATTCCCATCGAAGCCTGTGCGATTGAGCGGATGTTGAACGCAAGCCCGCGCAGGGTGGCACTCTCAGTCAATCGAAATGCATCTTTGCTTGGCTGTTCACTGGCGACAGACCAATAGTGGTTTGCGATCGTGTCGTTCGCGACGTAAATGTCCAAGCCAGGATTTCCATCCAGCGTGCCAACCACAACCGCAAGTCCATATCCATTTGCGTGCTGGCCCAGCCATGATTCCGTTACGTCGGCGAATGTTCCGTCCGGTTTTCCTTGCAGTACTTGGTCACGTTGGGCTTCGAACGCCACCGGGGTACAGGCCCGTTCTTCGCCCTCGTGGAAACAGGGCTGCGAGAAAGGTTTTTCGCCGGCACAATAGCCTGCCAGAAACAAGTCCGTGATGCCGTCGCCATCGATATCGGCCATGGCAACGGACGTCGTCCATTGCTCATCCACAATCCCAACCGAATCACTGACATCGGTGAACGAACCGTCGCCGTTGTTTCGCAGCAGCCGATTCTGTCCAATATTGGCAACCAGCAAATCTGGGAATCCGTCACTGTTGTAGTCGCCCACCCCGATGCCTTGCGAAAAACTTGTGTCAGCTGCGTTTGCCACTCCAGTGACATCGCGGAATTGCGACAGCTGATTTCGGTAGAGTCGATTCGTCGTAGAATCACGCTCCTTGGGTCTACCGTCGCTTGCAGTTAAATACAAATCTGGCAAACCATCCAAATCAAAATCGATCACGCCAGCACCGCCGGCGCTGGTTTGATAGATCGCTAGGCCACCTTCTTTGTCCGAAGATCGCTTGATTGCACAAATGTGATTCAAGCCCCAGGTGGCTGCTTGGTCGGCAAATCGAATGGTGGATGGATCGACGAACGCTAACTCGCTGCCTTGGTGTGATTTCGCGTTGGTGCTCCAGGCGAATGGTGTCAAACCTGACAGATCAGTTTTGGCTCCTACAAACTGTTCCGGATCCTGCCACGGAGTCTTGCTGGTCAACTGCGCATGGTACTGCGTATAGAGGTCCGTTATCGAATTGTCAGGATGCTGATTCATTTGGAAACCGACTTGTAGCCACACAACAGCTTCCCATTTTCGGCCGAGGACCTGAAGGAGCTTGCTAAGCTGAACAACGGACGCCTGCGAGTTTCTTTTCCAGGCAAAGAACCTGTCGATTGTGTCGCGAACTGCGATCAACTGTTGGGCTCGCGCATCGACGACCAGCGATTCTTTGTCGCGACCAATCAGCTTCAGCGATCGCGCCAGGTGCCCCAATGCTTCGTAGTTGTTCTATTCCAGTTTGACGGCTCTCCCAAATGCATAAGCGGCTTGTTCGTGCAGAGACTGCCGATCAGCCCACAGCCCTGCAGCGACCCAATAAAGCGGGCGGGACTCTATCCCCGAGGGCTTCTTGGCAAGCCAATTTTCCAAGGCCGCTGCGTCGCCAAGTTCGACGATCGAACGGAGATAGTAAGCCTGCGCTGGCAAGAAATCCGGGTGCTGACGGACCACGGTTTCAAGTGCTGACTTGGCTGCTTCCCAACGTCCAGCATGTACATCGGCCCTGGCCAGTGCATAGGCAGGACGCAAATCGGCTGGGTACATCTTGAGCGCGAAATCGCAAGTTGGCTTGAGGGTTTGCGGGCGATCCAGATCGATCAGAATCGTCAGCAAGTCAACCGTTCCATGGCCACGTTGAACAAGCCATCTCGCGTGCGGTGCTGCTTCACGCTCCATCCCAACAGACGCCAACAAACCAACGATTTTCTCGTGAAAGTGTGCTTGGTCGGGATAGTGC
>JBAUHR010000731.1:0-9109 GCA_049680385.1 Rubripirellula sp.
TTCTATCAGGCAACGATGCGTCCAGTCGCTATGACCATCTGGACAAGGCGACAAGGGCCGACATCCTTGCTATCCTCCGGTCGACCAAACCAGACTTTGCCGCGCAGTAGTCAGCCAACCACCTGAACCGACAGCGCGAGCTGCGGGTGATCGTCATGCGATGTCGCTCCATCGCTGCACTCGCCCGCCGCATTACGATCCGGGGCACGTCTGTCGCCATCGGCCCGTGGTAGAATCGCGAGAGCGGAAACCGAATCGGTTTGGGCAGAATGGAAGGACGCGGAATGAGAACATTAAAACGAGGTGTCACTCCGGGGCCGTTCATCGAGTCAGTGATTTTGGATCCCAGCCGGATCTATGATCCGACGCATTACGCATTCAATTTGCCGTCGATGAAGTCGTTTCGCAAACTTGATTTTCACTCGAAGGTCACGTTCTTTGTTGGCGAGAACGGATCCGGCAAATCAACGATGCTTGAAGCGATTGCGATCGCGAACGGCCTGAACGCCGAGGGTGGAAGTCGCAACATGATGTTCGCCACTCGGGAAAGTCATTCCGAATTGCACAAAGCGTTGAAGCTTCGTCGCTATCACGCCTTAGTGCCGGACGCTTGGTTCGTGCGTGCGGAGAGTCTGTTCAACGTCGCCACCGAAATCGAGAACCTCGGTGTCGGCAACAGCTACGGCGACAAGTCGCTGCACGAACAGTCACACGGCGAAGCGTTCATGACACTGGTCGAAAATCGCTTCGGACAAGGTTTGTACTTCCTCGACGAACCCGAAGCGGCGTTGTCACCGCAGCGGCAATTAGAATTCCTGGTGTTGCTCGACAGCATCGTTAGCCAAGATTCCCAGCTCGTCATCGCCACGCACTCACCGATCATCATGAGCTACCCGCATTCTCAAATCTATGCATTTGGCAACGATGGCATCAAGCCGATCGCATACGAAGACACAGAGCATTACCGGGTAACAAAATCGTTCTTGGACAATCCTCAGCGGATGCTTTCGCACCTGCTGGGCGAACGATGAACCCGATCGCAAAACCCTGATGCCGTATCTTTTACGGCAAAAACGTTGAGCAATCTTTCCCTCGGAAGTCAGGTATGATGAGACTCGCCAATGCGAGTCTACGTGATAGTTCCGTGAGCAGATCAGTTCAAAATGCCAAGCACAAAGACATCTGGAAACATCTCTCCGTTGCCGGAAGCACAACGACTCGACTTAACGCGGAATGATCAGTCCCTAACGCTCGCGAATAGCAGCGAAGAATTGCTCGAGATTCCTGATCGAGTTGGAAGCTACAAAATTCTTGACCGGCTCGGTGCAGGCGGTTTCTCGATTGTTTACTCCGCTCGCGACACACGCGACGACTCAGTGGTCGCGTTAAAGCTGCTGCGTCGGAACAACGTTGCGGACTCAGACAGAGAAGCCAGTACCGTACAGAAATTGGTTCATTCATCGATTGTTCAGGTGATCCAGTGGGGAATTTATAGCGAGGATCGGCTGTACATCGCGATGGAACTGGTCAAGGGTTCATCGCTCCGCGCTGCGATGGCAGATCCAGGTTTCACCCAAGTGGATGCGGCTGGTCTAATTGCGGTGGTCGCTCGTGCCTTGCATCACGCTCATAACCACGGATTTGTCCATCGCGACATAAAGCCCGAGAACATTTTGATTGACCAAGATGGCCAGCCCAAGTTGACCGATTTTGGTTTGGCGATCCATGACGAAGATCAGTGGGGGCACCGTTACCAATTGGCGGGCACGCTTTCCTACATGGCCCCGGAACAAGTGCGTCGCGAATCGCATCGCCTGGATGGCCGTGCCGACGTTTGGGCGTTGGGAGTCGTGCTTTACGAAATTTTGTTGGGGCAACGTCCGTTTCGCAACTCGACGGAATCGCAACTGAAAGACGAGATCCTGTATCGGCAGCCGAAACCACTCCGGCAAATCGACGACAACATCTGCCCGCAACTTGAACGCATCTGCCTGCGGTGCATGTCCAAGCAAATGACGGATCGGTACAGTACGGCTCTGGATTTGGCTTGTGACCTGGAGCACTGGATCGCCGCGCAGAGTAGCCGAAGTTCAAACGCGGTTGACGGATCGACTCCTGGTCAAGCAGTCGTCATCCCACGAGGGCTACGCAGCTTTAGTGCTGACGATCACCAGTTTTTCTTGCGGCTGTTGCCTGGTCCACGGCACGGCGACGGAACGCCCGAGCAGATTCGGTTTTGGACAGACCATCTTCGCAACCGTCAAAGCAACGAGACATTTCCGGTCGGGTTGATTTATGGTCCGTCTGGATGCGGAAAGAGTTCGTTTGTGCAAGCCGGTCTGTTGCCACGTGTCACCGATGCGACGTTCGCTATGTTCATGGAGTCGACCAGTGCAGGGACGGCACTGCGTTTGAAGAAGCAACTGGCTCAACAATTCGACTACGTCGATTCAGACGACTCGGTCTCCGAAGCGATGCGGAAAGTCAGAGTCCATGCCAAGGGCCAGCGGAAGGTTCTGATCGTCCTGGATCAGTTCGAACAGCATTTGCATGGTAGCGAAGGCGATACCGATACCGAGCTTGTGGAGGCACTGCGTCACTGTGATGGTGGCAACCTTCAGTGCTTGTTGATCGTGCGTGACGACTTTTGGATGTCCATCAGCGACTTCATGAAACGACTAGAGGTTCCGCAAGTCGAAGGCATGAACATCGGCTCGGTGCCATTGTTTTCCATGACTCATGCAAATGCAGTCTTGACCGAATTTGGTCGCGCCTATGGGCAGCTTCCATCCGAAATGTTGACCGAGTTGCAACAGCAGTTTGTGGCTCAGGCGGTCGAAGCTCTTACAGACGAAGGGTATGTCGTTTGCCTGCGGTTGGCCCTGTTCGCTCACTTGATGCGCCAGCGGCAGTGGGTGCCGGAAACGTTGAAACAGGTGGGCGGCCTACGAGGCCTTGGCATTTGCTTTTTGGAGGAATCGTTTTGCTCGCCGGACGCGCCGCCCCAGCGCCGAAAACACTTTGATGCTGCGTGCAAAGTACTGAGTAGTCTGATGACAGGACCGAGCGAATCGATCAAGGGTGAGCGGAAAACAAAAGCGGAATTGTGTGCTGCGTCTGGCTACGGTTCCAACCCACCAGAGTTTGAGGCGCTGCTTGGAATTCTTGATAGTGAGCTTCGGCTGATCACACCCATCGTTGAACATGACGAACCAGAGAATCCGGATTTCGATCCGTCCGACCACCGCGCTGACTATCAATTGTCTCACGACTTTCTGGTTCCATCGCTGCGTGATTGGCTAGAACTTCGCGACCAGTCGTCATCTCGCGGACGCGCCCGAACCCTGCTTGCCCAGCGCGAACGACACTGGGCGTTGCGTCCAGAGAATCGTCAACTGCCGAGTTTGTGGGAGTCGTTTCAAATATCACTTTGGACGAAATGGAGTTCGTGGACGAAGCCGCAAGCGGCGATGATGCGAAAAGCCGTGGTGTTGCACGCGTCACACTTGATCGGAATCTTGTTACCGGTGCTGCTGATCGCGATCGCTTTCACGACCTATCGCGACCGCTCGGCACGTCTAGCCGCGTTGTTTGAATGTCGCCCCGAAGCACTCGATGCAGCCGTTGCCGACATTGTGGCCAAGCCGGCGTTTTTGCGTCCGATGCTGCAATCGCGGGTTGATGCAGAAGAACTTCCCATCGAACTGCGAGCGCGTGCGGCAATCGCGTTGGCGGCCATGGGGAATCCTCGCAGCGACTTCTTGATCAGCCATGCAGCCGACGTGCCGGTGTCGGCCCGACCTTCCGTCGTCACGGCGCTTCGGTCGGATACTTTGGCCGTCGATCTAGTCCAAGATCACTTCGAACGAATCGTTTCAGCAGCGTCATTTGCGTCCGTTGATCGCAAATCCACGCTCGCGAACCTAGCATTGAATTTGGATGCGCATTCGATTGCGGTATCAGTCACCAGACCTTCGAGCGATCCGATTTCTCGCACTCGATTCATTCACGAGTTCCCCGACTGGGCTTGTCGCCTTGATGCGATCCTAGATCAAACACAAGATCACCCGGATGCCTGCCTTCACGCTAGTCTGTGCATCGGCCTGGGGCTTCTTGCTGATACCCTACAGGATGTTCCTGCAGCAGTTCGCAAGCGAATCCACAAGTATCTCGTTGCCGGCTTCCAGAACTCGCCAGACGCAGCGACGCATTCTGCCTGTGCGTTCGCACTACGACGATGGGGCAATTCACTTCCGTCGCTTCCTTCGACGTTGTCGCAGCGAAGCGGTGTTCAAACGCAAAGTTGGATCAGCACGCCATCGGACGTGACGCTTGTCAAGATTCCGGCAATCGATTCGTTCTGGCTTAGTAGCGAAGAGGTTTCCCGATCGCTATTCAGTGAGTTCGTAAAGGATTCTGACGAGCGAGAATTTGATTTCGTTGATGAACGAGTAAGCCCAAGTGGTAGCCATCCCGCGAACTCGGTGAGTTGGGTCGACGCGATAGAATTCTTGAACTGGCTCAGCAAACGAGATGGGTTGCCGCCGTACTACGAAAAAGTGAAATACAGTTGGCAAGTCATCGACACTGCTGGAACAGGTTACCGTTTGCCGCGTCAGGATGAGTGGGAGTATGCGTGCCGCGCAGGGGCGCGAACCGTCTACTATTATGGTGACGACCCGGCGCTGCTTGATCAGTACGCAACCTACGGCGACAGCCTGCACACGAGTACCTGCGGTAGCAATATCCCCAACGCTTGGGGATTGTTTGACATGTCGGGAAACGTTTGGGAATGGTGTGACCATTCGGTTGATGAACATGACGGATCGCGGGATCCGGAAGTCGCATTAATATGCGGCGGTGGATACGACAATCCGGCCCAAGTTCAGCGATGTGACAATCAAGTGCAGCTAAATCGTTACGAACGTTTCAACGGAATTGGCTTTCGAATCGCTCGCAATTAAGTTCCGCCTACTAACATCGACCCAATTCCAAGAACAACCAACGATGAATCCCTTAGAGTACCAGTCGAGTCATCTAAAGCAGGCAGTCGTGTTCGACCTGGTTCTGCGTGACGGAGTGATGATCGTCCAGCGTGAAGAAATACGGCTTCTGTCAGATGCGGTTCACTGTACTTCATCAGACGGTGTCTGGACTTTCGACATGTTGATACCCAGTAGTGGCTGCCAGACTTTGCTGCACACGTGGCAACGTATGATTCACGAGCCTTCGTACGGCGAAAGCCCTGCATCGCAAGTTGCACAGACGTACGGTTCGGGGGATCAACCGTCTACTTATTTGAAAGCCGGCAATTCGTTCTTGGACAGCACGAAGTCGTACGCGAAAGCGAGCTCGTCGATTGATCTCGCCGCGCGCGTCAGCGTGGCATTGGTCGGAAATAGCGAACAAGGCCAGCGCCGGGTCTGCTACATCGAACGAATTACCACGATGGAACTGTCGCTGGATTCGTTTTCGCGTGAAAACGTCAAAGTACGTTTTTCATGCAAGAGCGATGGTACGCTCGATTCGGTCCTCTTTGTCAACGACGGGAACAACGGCGAACAGCAGGCTGCAGGCCAATGACCAGTCTCCGCCAATCCAATCCCGCAGTTCGCCGCGGTGTCGTCACCGCGACCGATGCAAACTTGTTTCGTGACTTGCGTTTCATGGTGGAATCGATTCGCAAGTTTGGCTCAACTCCGATTTGCGTCTACGACTTAGGAATGCGGCACGACCAACTCAATTGGTGTCTGCGGCAACCCAACTTGATTTGCCGCCCCGTTCCACCGATGCCGACACCCTTGGCCGATTACGTGGGCAAGCATCGCTGGCAAGCGTGGCTCAAGCCGACCTACATCGACGATGGGCCGCTAGACCAGATCCTTTGGATCGATGCAGACTGCGTCGTACTATCGCCGTTGGATGAAGCTTTTGATTTGATTGATCAGGGGCCGCTTCTAATGCCCGAAGTGGCGGTCGGATGCGGTGCCAACCACACAGACCTTTATCGAAAGCATCTTCCCATAGACGATGTTGATCGCCGCTGTAACGCAGAGATGAACAACGGGGTCATTGGATTTGATGTCCGCCGAGACCGGGAACTGCTCGATGCCTGGATTCACGCATTCCAATGGGCAGTGGAGAACCCTGAATCACGACACTTGATGCGGTGGTACGATCAAGGCGCACTGTTGTGGGCGGTGTTGCATACCGAAAACGAGACGCGACTACAGTCTTGTCACAAATGGAATTGGCCTGCTTGTGCGGGCGCGCCGCTGCTGGAAATATCCGCCAACGAGAGTTGCAGTCTGATCGACGCAATCGCTCGGGTGCATCCTGAAGCCTCGATCGTTCACTACTTTGGGCTCGTCAAATTGTCGATTGCACTGGACGATGAAATCCATCAACGATTTCTGGGAGCAACTGCATGATTCCCTGGGGTTCAGCCAACCCAATTTATCACAGCGGTGGCGAGCCCGGTCCGCTCGATCGCTTAGTTCAGCAAATCAATGATGCACTGCTGAAAGATGAAGATGAAGTTCGCATCGATCTGTTGGGCAATAGTCTTATCGCCTTAAGTACACAGCAGTACGCGCCGGGCCACACCGTCACTATCCGAACCCAACAAGATGGGCCGGCGATGGACTTGTGTGGTCAGTATCGTGCGGGAAACTGGTTCTTTCGATTCGATCCACGTGAGTATCCAGAATCGTTTGACGTCCGCTTCTTTGTCGACGGTCAGGCGATGACAAGTCCGGCGATCGAGTGGTCGCCAACGCCCGATTCAGTGACAGTCATTTCCGATTCTCGTCTCACGTTTCCGCCGATCACTCCGTGGTTTCATCACGGAATCGACAATCTGGATACATCGGTTTCTAGAATCCAACGTGAACTCTGCCCCGGCAATCGCGACGAATCCGTTGAATATGACGTGATCATCGTTGGATCGGGGATGGGCGGCGGTGTCTTGGCTGATGCTTTGTCTGATTCGGACGTCAAGACACTTGTGCTTGAGGCGGGCGGATTGGTCTTTCCCACGCACATCGACAGCTTGCCGGGATACAGCATCAACTTTTCTGCGGCTCGTCAGCACGAAGTCGGCCATTACATCAACAAGCCCAACACGATTTCTTCCTTCGTCAATTCTGTGCAGATGAATCTTGGCGGACGTTCGGTCTATTGGGAAGGTTTGATTCCCCGAATGGCCGACTGGGAACTTCAATACTGGCCCCAGGTAATCGCATCCCATCTGCAATCAGCAAACGGTTATGAGTCGGCTGAAAAACTGGTGCGTAAGCAACGCACCTTGGGACCGTTTCAGAAGACGCTGATTGCGGGACTGAGGGTGGCGTTTCCCGATTGCGAAATTACCGATCTGCCAAGGTCACTGCATCAACCCAATCTGGATTCTGCGGCAAACTCGGTTGCCACCGTAGTGCAACGCTCGACGGGAACGTTCTCGACGGCGGATTTGCTGTTGGATTCCATGGCGACCGATCCGTTTCTCGCTCGTGACTACCTGCAAGTAAATTTGAATCACTTGGTCACTGAACTGGATGTGCAGAACGATCGAATCTGCGGTGTGGCTTGCCAGGATTTGGTTGGAAACAAGAAACGCACCTACCGTGGTAAGTACATCGTGCTAGCCGCTGGTTCGCTGGAAAGTCCTCGCATCGCGATGGCAAGTGGTCTGAAGGATCCGAACCAAATGATTGGCGTTGGCCTGACCGATCATCCGGCTTTCGTTCATCCGACTCTCGTGCCGGTTCAGCCGGGAAGCCCGTATTCTGGGAAACGCAATCATGCCAAAATTCTGATTCGACGACCGGGCAATGACAAACATCCTTACACGACGGAGCTGACAATCAATCCGCACCTTTGGGATGTGCGTCATAGCGACGATGACATCCTGGAACTTGCGATGAACTCAACCAACCAGACATTTGCGACCGTCAAATTCTTGTTCGATTCACCTCTCAATGACAAGAACTCGATTTCCTACCTCGGAAGCGGCCAGAAGTTGCAGGTCAAAGTACTCCCAAACACGACTGCGTTTGCTTTCCGCGATGAGGTGGTGGACTTTCGCAATCGCATTTTCACCGAGTTAACGGCTGACTTCGATCCTTGCGAGCCGCTGGATTATCACGGCAACGGGTCCGTTCATCATGCCGGTGGAACATTGCGAACGGATTCTTGCCATCGCGGAGTGGTGGACGAGAACTTGCGTTTCGAGTCATACGACAATCTGTACTGCTGTGATGTCTCGGTGTTCCCGCGAATTCCAACCGCCAACCCTAGCCTCACCCTGATTTCGTTAGCACAGCGACTAAGTCAGCATCTGAAAAACCGCCTCGGTTCAGTTGAATGAACCGATCGGTTCATTCGCTTGCGTTTCGAACCGAGTCGCTGACACGACTCAGTTCGCCACTTCTTCCGTTGCTGGCTTTGCCTTGATTATCAGCCCCAGCTTGTAGCACTCGGCGATTGCTTGGCGAGAGTAGTCGACGGATTCGGCCAGGATGCGGGCCGATTCTTGGCTGGCATGGAAGCCCTTGCTGTTTTCGCTTGCGATGTAATCCAAACGCCACATGGCTTTGCGTTGCAAATCACGAATTGGCTTCAATTGCTCTTCCGTTGCACCGGCTTCTTGAGCCGCGACGATGGCATCGAACATGTCCGTCACTCCGGCGGCAGCACGGTCGATCAGTGATCGCGTCTTATCCTGGATCAGATCCACGCGAGCCTTGATTTCCTGTTCCGGCACATGGTGACACGTTTGGCAAGCCTTGTTGATGTTCTGCATCGGGCTTCGCACCCAGTGGCTGCTGACCTTGGTCGCCCCGACCTTCTCGTACGGCATGTGGCAATCACTGCAACTGACGCCTGCACGAGCGTGGATGCCTTGACTCCACAATTCGAATTCAGGGTGCTGTGCCTTGTAGACTTTCGTGCCAGTTTCTTTGTGGACATAGTCAAAGAATTCGCCCGGACTCTTGCCATCGGCGTCTTCGGGGAAGACCGTTTCGTTCCATTCCTTCTCTGCGTCCTCCATCTTTAAACCGTTGCTCCACGGGAACGTCAGCGTCATCTTGTTGGCACAGTAGTACTC
>JBAUHR010000732.1:0-10089 GCA_049680385.1 Rubripirellula sp.
ATGGCGAACAACTCATTCACAATGACTACGAGGCGATATTCGACATGCTCACGTACGCGTTCGAAACCAACCTCACACGCATCGCGACCGTCGCCTTTCCACGCACCCTCGAATACACGGATATCGACGGGGTTTCCCGTGGCTATCACAGTGTCACGCACAATGGGAAGTCCAGAGAAATCGTTAACGAGCTGTTGGCTATTGAAAGATTTCAAATTGAACATCTCTCGCGCTGCTTAAAGAAGCTTGACGCGATACCTGAGCCTCACCAAGACGGCTCGATGCTCGACCACACCGTTGTCCTTTTTGGAAGCGGCATGGGTTATGGTGGAACTCATAGTTGCAAGAAGCTACCGATCTTGGTCGCGGGCGGCGGCTTGAAACATCTGGGACATGTGAATGGCCGTAGTAATGGAAAGAACCTGCCACTCTGCAACCTGTTTCTCACGCTCATCCAGCACTTTGGCATCGAACGTGACTCGTTCAATGTCAGTACGGGTACCTTCAACTTCGGCTGAGGATAAAGCAATGAAACGGCTCTGCACCCGACTCGCACTATTCGCATTGCTGACTTCGCTCGTACTCTCTGGAGTCACACACGCTTCCGAGCAGTTACTGCGAACGCACTGTTTCCGGTGCCACAACAAGGATGAGTCAAACGGCGACTTCGAAATCAATGCATTGGGTTTGTACCCAACGGCTGAGACGATCAAAATGTGGACCCATGCGCTCGATCTCGTTTTAGCGGGAGAAATGCCGCCCAGCGAGGACAGCAAGTTGAACGAAGACAGCAAGTTGAATGAGGCTGACCGGAAGCAGCTTGTGGATTATTTCGCGAAGCAAGCTGCTGCGTTCAATTCGCAGGCGACACGGTCACCCATGCGGCGACTCAACAACCGAGAGTTTGCCGCAAGTGTTCGCGACACGCTGCTGCTGGATAAGCTGCCACCGAATTTTGATTCGGGTGATCTGCTGGCGGATAATCGTCATGAAGGATTTGACAACTCGGTCGCCACGCTCGGCATTAGCCGCTACCACATGGAAAAGTATGCTGCGTCGCTTCGGAAGGTGCTTGACGCCACCATTCTTTCGGGCGACCAGCCGACGAGAAAGAGGGTCCGCATTCCCGCAAAGAGAATCGTTGATAAACCGCTTATCGGAAACACTGGCGATATCAATAAGAGTCTCAATTGGGAAACTGAAGTTAACGGAAAAGAGTGTGTCAGCATTGGGGACCCGCAGGTAGGGAAGCGATTCCGCGGATTCGACAGCGTTTCGCTGGCGGGAAACTATTCCATCACGATCAGAGCGGCCGGTGTCGACCGGACTCGATACGATACCAGTGGCAGTGGGTTTTACAGTGGGGACATGATCCGGCTGCTGGTAAAATTGGGGGCGCATGAACATGTCTTCGAATTGCCCGATGAAGAGCTCGCGGAGATTACTCTGCACGAGTGGCTTGCCGACGGAAGCCAACTGTCACTTCACCATCCGACAGACGCACATCGCATGCTTCACAATGGCGGCTTCAAGCACCAAGCCATCCTGGAAGGAGAGTATCTGGAAAAGAACGATCCGGAAAAGTGGAAAAGGTTGTTTGAGGGGCGATACCAGGAAATGACCCGAGGCAAGCCCTCAACGAAGCATGACAGAGATCCTTCCGAGTCAAAATACTGGCGGTACCTATGGCGGGGAGCGCGTCCGGCAATTTACAGCGTCGAAATTGACGGGCCAACCTTCGAATCTTGGCCACCCAAACGACACATCGCTCTCGTTGGCGCGAATCCCAAAATCGAAAATGCCCACGACATCCTCGAGCCTATCGCACGCCGGGCCTGGAAGCGAAATCTCAAGCCGGGTGAACTGGACTCGATCGTGGCTTTTGTCGAAACGTCTGCAGAGAGCATGGGGACGATCGAAGCGTTCAAGGAAGGCATTCTTGCAATCATGTTGTCGCCTCGCTTTTTGATGGTGAACGATAATAGTCTGAACACGAACGACTCTTTGGCGACCAGGATCAGTTACTTCCTGAAAGGCACTCTGCCGTCTCAATCGTTGCGAGCAGAAGTGGCACGCGGCGGATACGGTAGCCACGAAAAGATCCTCCAAAAGCTGCTGAGCGAAAACCCTCAAGGCGGAATGGACGTTTTCCTCGACGAGTTCCCATACTCGTGGCTCAAGCTGGCAGACATCAACTTCATGGCGCCCGACCCAAAGCGGTTTCACTTCTACGACCGCAAGCAACTGGGCGAAGACATGAAGGACGAGGCCCTCGCATTTTTCTGCCATGTCGTCACAGAGAATCTCCCGGTGACCGAATTGCTCTCAGCCGACTACAGTTTTGTTAACGCAGACTTAGCGCGGATCTATGGTCTTGACGATGTCCCGATGGATTCGCGACTGCGAAAGTACACGTTCACCGATGGTCGCCGAGGTGGGCTACTGGGCATGGGCGCATTCCTAACCTCCACCGCGGACACCCTAACGACTTCGCCAATCCATCGGGCGGTCTACGTGATGGAGACTTTGATGGGAATCCACCCGTCCCCACCCCCACCGGATGTCAATACGGTCGAGCCGGATATTCGAAACGCCAAGACAATCAAAGAGGTACTCGCGGCGCATGCATCCGACCAATCATGCGCGAGCTGTCACCAGAGTATCGACCCATGGGGATACGCATTTGAGAACTTCGATCCGTCGGGCGCATGGAGAGATATTTACGTATCTGGATCACGGGAGATTCCGATCGATGCGAGCTCCAACTTTCGCAATGGCACCGGATACAAGAACATCTCCGAATTCAGAAAGTTGGTCTTATCGGACGCCAATCGCGATCGTTTTGTTCGCAGCTTTATCTCAAAACTGCTGACCTACGCGAACGGCACAGAGCCCGTCGCCACAGACTACGGAGAGATCGACAAGATCCTGCAAGTCTCCGCCGAGCACGACTATCGAATGATGGAAACGATCGCCGCTGTCATCGATAGCCCGCTGTTCCGACAAGACTAGGCAACAGATCGATCAGGTCCATCCAAGTTCTTTGTGGGTATTCGACGACACGTTTGACAGTGTCGGTTAAACAATCGAATGGAGTGATCATGGAAAGACAGAAAACATATAGCTGCGCGTGGCTGTTGACGGTGTGCTTCTGCGGCGGAGGGGCCTTGGCGGAGCAGAAACCGTGGCCGATCCACACCATCGATCCTTCAACACAGACGCGCCGCGGGGCGGACGGCATCCGATTGGCGGACGCGAACGGGGACGGCCTGCTCGACACCGTCACGGGCTGGGAGCAGGGCAACGCGATCCGTGTGTGTCTGAACCCCGGCGTTCAACGCGTGACGGAACACTGGCCCGCCGTGACGGTGGGTGAGGTCGCCAGCGCCGAGGACGCCGTGTTCGCGGACCTGGACGGGGACGGGGCGCTGGACGTGGTTTCGTCGTGCGAGGGCAAGACGATGCAGATGTTTGCGCACTGGGCGCCGAAGCGGGCGTCGCGGTACCTCGACGCGTCTGCCTGGAAGACCGAATCGTTCCCGGTGGCCAAAGGGGTGTCGCGATGGATGTTCGCGTTGCCCATGGACGTCGACGGCCAACACGGCGTGGACCTGGTCGTGGGTTCGAAATCACCCAAGGGCATGATCGGCTTGCTGATCGCGCCGAAGAACCCACGCGATCTCGACGCCTGGAAGCTGGTCAAGCTCTACACCGCGGGCTGGATCATGAACACCCAGACGCACGATTTCGATCAGGACGGCGACCTGGACATCGTCACGGTGGACCGCAAGGGGGATCGTTCGGGCATCCTTTGGCTGGAGAATCCCGGAGTCGATCGTGCCGCCGACGCGAAGGCCTGGGTCGAGCATCGCATCGGTCCGATCGGCTATGAGCCCCTGTTCATGGACATCGCCGACCTCGATTCCGACGGCCGCCTGGACGTGGTCACGAGCACCCGCAACGACGTGATCCGGTGGATGCGCCGCGAAGCCGGTCCTAACAAGTGGACGACGCGCGACATCCCCAATCCGTTCGGCGTGTTCGCGGGCAAAAGCGTGCGAGTGGCGGACATCGACCTGGACGGCCAGCTCGACCTGGTCCACACCACCAACACCAACGTCAAAAAAGCAGACAAGACCAAGGTGGCGGTGGCGTGGATGAGCTACGGCCCGGAAGGCGTGGACGGCGATTGGGCATCCCACGCCATCTCACCGCCCGGCGGCGCCAAGTACGACCTGATCCAACTGGTGGACCTTGACGGCGACGGAGACCTGGACCTGATGTGCTGCGAGGAAAACGCCCAGCTGGGCGTGTTCTGGTACGAGAACCCCACTCGGTGAATCGGATCGTGGTGAAGAAGTTGATCGTGATAGACTCAGTCGAATTCGGAAACCAAGACCGCTCGGAAAATCGCTAGAACTTATGAACAAACACACCGGCCAGAGTGCCCACAATCCGAAACGCGATTCACGCAGGAAATTCATAAAAACGACCTCCGGCGTCTTGGCGACGAGCGCCGCGATATCGCCGGCGATCGCATGGTCGGGGCTGACGACGGCAGACCGCGGTCGCGTCTTGATCGTCGTTGGTCCCAGTAATCATAAGCCGGGGACGCACGAGGTCGCCGCTAGCGGACGATTGATGAAACATAGCCTTGAGAGCATAGAGAATCTCTCGGGTGTCAAGGCAGATGTCGTTTTAGGCTGGCCAGATAAGTCTCTGCGGGACGCGGCGTCGACGATCGTTTTTATCGGCGACATGTTTCCTGCCAATCGGCTCCCCAACCCAAAACAGAACCTTGCCGATCTGGAAGTGATGATGGACCGGGGAGCCGGAATCGTGTGCGTTCACTACGCGACCGGAGTCCGTCGTGAAGATGTGCTGTCCGATGGTAGTCATCCATTGCTGCGCTGGATGGGTGGTTACTTTGCACACAGTTCTTGCCCGCATCATCAATCGATTGCCAGGGTTTTTCCCAAAGCGACCATCACGCCCGCTGCACTCGAGCATCCGGTCACACGTGGGTGTGAAGAATTCTCGTTGCATGACGAGCCCTATATCAACAATTACTTTGGCCCAGACGGAAATCAACTCGCCCCGAATGTAACCACGCTAGCCACATCGATGCTTCCTCCTGAAGCGCCAAAGCTTGAGTCCGTCGCGTGGTCCGTTGAAAGGCCTGATGGTGGTCGAGGATTCGGCATCGTCATGCCGCACTTTTACAAAAACTGGCGAGTAGATGAACTGCGAAGGCTCATCCTCAATGGCATCGTTTGGACCGGTGGTATCGATGTCCCTAAGGATGGCGTAACAACGAAAGCACCGGAGCTCGCGGATTTCAATCCAGAATCCGTTGAGGTCATAAAACGCTGATCAATATCCCCAATGTCAATACCGAGACTTCGCTCACGCTAGACTTGCTCGAGCTATCTCCGTTGATCAAACTCAATCCGCCAAACGTTCCATCACGACCGAAGTACAACATCATGAGACTTGCTTGTCTGAAGTCGATCATTGCGATTGCATTGATCGCCGGTAGTGTTGCGATCACCAACGCCGCTGATTCAACTTCGGATCGCCCAAACATCTTGTTCTGTTTTGCCGATGATTGGGGATGGCCGCACGCTGGAGTGTATGGCGACCCCGTTGTCAAGACGCCCGCTTTTGATCGACTCGCAAAGGAAGGGGTGTTATTCAATCACGCGTTCATTTCGTCGCCATCATGCACGCCGTCTCGGAACGCCGTTCTCACCGGCCAACAATTCTTTCGTCTCGGCACGGGTGCCAATCTTTATGGGGCACTCGACGTCAAGCACCCCACGTTCGTCAACTTGCTCGAAGAGGCGGGCTACCAAACGGGGCACTGGAGAAAAGCGTGGGGACCGGGCAAGTTCGCCGAGGGCGGCTACAAGTCACACCCTTGCGGTAAGCAACAGAATTTTACGCAGTTCATGACGGGGCGCGATTCGAGCAAGCCGTTTTGCTTCTGGTTCGGCACTTCCGATCCTCATCGGACGTACAAGAAAGGAACCGGACGGCAGAGCGGAATGAATATTGACAACGTTCCAGTACCGGATTTTTATCCGGACGTTGAGGAAGTTCGCAGCGACATTGCGGATTACTACTTCGAAGTCCAGCGATGGGACAGTGATGTGATGGCGGCACTCAAGCTGCTTCAGGAAGCGGGTGAGCTCGAGAACACAATCGTCGTCATGTCTGGCGACCACGGAATGCCTTTCCCAAGATGCAAAGGCAATCTCTATGACTGGGGCAGTCGTGTTCCGCTTGCGATACGATGGGGAAAAGAGATTCCAAATCCGGGACGAACCGTCACTGATTTCGTTTCCACGACTGATTTGGCACCGACGTTTTTGGAAGCCGCTGGAATTGACGTGCCCGAGGCGATGTCCGGTCGGTCGCTTGTCTCGATCTTGAAAAGTGAGAAAGACGGTCGCTTAGAAGCCGACCGCAATGCGGTCGTCTATGGCCGCGAGCGACACACCGATTGCCAACAGGACAGCGACGACGGATACCCGTCCCGCGCGATCCGCACGGACGATTATCTCTACGTTCGAAATTATGCTCCGCATCGATGGCCAGCGGGAACGCCAAACTACGCGACCGCCTACAAGAAGAACGCTTGGCTCGGGGACTGCGACAACGGGCCGACGAAGTCTTATCTGTGGGCCAATCGCGATTCGAGTCCAATGATGCAGCGTCTGTATCAGCTCAACTTCGGCAAGCGGCCTGCAGACGAACTTTACGTGCTTGCAGACGATCCGAATCAGGTGAAGAACCTGGCGAATGACCCGGAGTACGCCTCCATCAAAAGCAAGCTCGCGAATCAGCTTACCGACGCTTTGATTCAAATGAATGACCCTCGTGAGACAAACGCCGCGATCAAATTCGACGACTACCCCTATACTGGTGGCGTGCCGACGTATCCGGGGGACGAGGCAGTTGATCTATATCGCGATGACCGATGAAGATCGAGACAGCTGTTCTTGAATACTGCAAGTTAGGTGGTGCCGCAACAATGATGTTCAATGTCAAAAGAACGGTGAACGCCCTGATGCTATCGGTCGTGTGGTTCGGCCTGATCGTACTTGGCGCCTTCAACGCCAGCGCCAACGAGCGTCCGAACATTCTCTGGTTTGTGATCGACGACATGTCGGCAAACTTTTCGTGCTACGGCGAGACGACAGTTCAGACGCCGCATGTGGATCAACTGGCAAAAGACGGCCTGCGATTCACGCGCGCTTATGCGACGTCGCCGGTTTGTTCGACTTTCCGGTCAGCCATGATCACGGGGATGTATCAGACCTCGATCGGAGCGCACCACCATCGAAGTGGACGCGGTGAGCATCGCATCACGTTACCCAGCGGTGTCCGGCCCGTTCCCTCGCTATTTCAGGAAGCGGGCTACTACACCTGCATCGGTAGCGGCCTGCAGGAGCTTGATTTCCGGTCCCAGCCGTTCAGCTCACGCACCAAGAGTCGACTGGGCAAGACCGATTACAACTTCGACTGGGAGAAATCGATCTACGACAGTCATGATTGGTCCGAGCGCAAGGACGGACAACCGTTTTTCATGCAGGTACAGCTTCACGGTGGCAAGCTTCGGGGTGCGTCTGAGGCTCATTACGAAGAATTCGACAAACAGGCCAAAGCTGTCTTCGGGGATGTCACGGATCCCAGCAGCGTCACCCTTCCTCCCTACTACCCTCGTGATCCAGTCCTGTTGAAGGACTGGTCGACTTACCTGGACAGTGTGCGGATTACTGACCACCACGTCGGGTTGGTCATGAAGCGATTGAAGCAAGAACGTATCCTGAACAACACTCTTGTCGTCTTCTTTACCGATCACGGCATCAGCCACGCGCGTGGCAAGCAGTTTCTCTACGACGAGGGTGCGCATATCCCGTTGATCGTACGCGGGCCGGGGATCAAAGGCGGCGCAACGCGGACCGATCTAGTCGAGCACATCGACGTGGCCGCATTCTCGCTCGCCGCAGCGGGAATTAGGGTCCCCGAACAGATGCAGGGGCAGGATATTCTTGCGCAGGACTTCAAACCAAAACAAGCGGTCTTCGCGGCGCGTGACCGCTGCGGCGAGGCGGCCGATCGCATCCGCTCGGTGCGCACCGAAGACTACCTCTATGTCAGGAACTTTTTCCCCCAGCGTCCTCTTCTGATGCCGAGCACCTACAAGGACGGCAAGCTCATTATCAAACGACTGCGCGAGCTGCATACGCAGGACGCACTTAGCCTGCTCGCAGAGAAACTACTCTTTGCTCCCACGCGGGCGTCTGAAGAGCTCTATCTTTATGGCCAAGACATCTGGCAGACGAAAAACCTCGCCGAAGACGTCCGCCACACCGAAGCACTCGCACAACATCGCCAGCGTCTGGACGAATGGATCGAAGAAACCGGAGACCCCGGTTCCGAGACGGCCGAGATTTATGCTCTGGAAATCGAAGACCAGATGAAGTCAACGAAAAACAAAGCCTCTCGCGAGGCCTACCGCGAGAACGCCGAAATCTACAAACGTTGGGCTCGTGATGGGAAGTAAACTCAGCGTGACCGATGGGTAAGGTAATACCCATAGAACGCTTGGAGGGATCGATTGCCGTAGCAGCCGGTGAAAGCGGCCACGTCGCTGAGGTCACAGGCCACCTCAGAGCCCAATACTGGCACGGCGTACAACGGTTTTGAGTTGCCTCAACATTCCTTGGGCCGCTCGGACGATTCCGTGAACCGTCCGCAACTTTCTATCCCTCATCATAGGTCATCATGGCGGTGGCTTCGGGTGTGGCGATCCGCATGTTACGCAGTTCAACGCGACCGCCTTCGGGTAGTGTCAGATAGAGCCCCGTTCCATTCCCTCGGAAGTTCACCGGCAGGCTGAAATCCTGCCATCCCTTGTTCGGGTTTGTCGTTTTACTTGCGTCCTCTGTAGGCTTTCTCTGGCTAGTGGATGTCCACTGAAACTCGATTTCGTGACGTCGTCATCTAGCTCCCGACATCTCAAAACCGACTTTTCTCAAACCACGAATGGGCTTCGCGACGATTTGCTCGAGTCATCGCCCGTTTCGTCATCGAGCGTTTTTGTCCCGACGGCCAGTTCTGCCACACGGTCGAAAACGCTTCCGGCAAAACACTCCGCGTCGACATTCCAAAAAATAGTGAAGAATTTCGCGTTAGAATCTGCGGGCATCGGCAGCGAACCGATGAGGAGAAAGAATGGCAACAGATTTCGATCGGCAAAACGAACGTCCTGATCCGCATGAGACCTTCCTGCGGCTTTGGACGCTGCACGAGCCTAGCCTGCGCGCGTTTGTACGATCGTGCTGTCCGAAAGCGCAGGAAGTGGACGACGTGATGCAGGAGGTCAGCGTTGCTGCCCTGCGCAAATTTTCGACGCTAGATGACCATTCCGCTTTCGGTGCATGGGCCTGCCTGATCGCTCGTTACGAACTGCTTTCGGCGCGGCGGCGATTCGCCCGGGATCGTCTGGTGCTCTCCGAGGACATCGTTGCGCTTTTGGCAGACGAAGGCGCCGACGAATTGCCGTTGCGACAGCAACAACTCAACGCACTCGATGTTTGCATCGCGAAGCTACCACGTGAGCGTCGCGAGCTGGCGCTGGCGGCATACGCCAAGGACACAACGATTCGTGAACTGGCTGCGCGGCTGAAGCGAACCGAAGGTTCGCTCTATCAACTCCTATCACGTATCCGCAAAGAGTTACATCGTTGCATGGCAAGTTCTCTTCCGGGTGCCGAATCATGAAAGATGACGAACTCAGCCTGTTGCACCGATACCTGGATGGTGCCATCACACCCGCAGAACTCGGTCAGCTAGAGAGTTTGCTGCGCACCAACGCCGATGCTCGTGCCACGTTACGTTCGCTTGCGACAATCGACGCGAAGTGGCAGCAACTCGGGGCCGACGACGCGGTGGGCGCGCCGACCGAGCGAGAATCTGTTTCGCGGATCACGAAGGGGGCGATTCCATGGTGGCTGGCCTTGAGTGCTCTTGCAGCTTCGTTGATCTTTGGTGCATTCGGCTGGTTTCACACACCTGGAC
>JBAUHR010000733.1:0-3175 GCA_049680385.1 Rubripirellula sp.
CTGGTCTGCAATGGAGGCGGACAACATCGGTCCCGCTGACTTGACAGACGACCGCATGGAACAACTTGCCTTGCCGATCATCAACGCCACTTCTTCGAAAAGCCAGAAGCATTGCCGCTATCGCCTTAGTCGGTTCAGAGATTATCTGATCGAGAACGCAAAAGCCCCGGCACGGATTGCGCCGCCTCTGGATAAGTCGCCGCGAGCCTGCTTAAAACGTGAATATGAGACCTATCTCCGCGTTCAGCGTGGGCTGTCCAACGATACAATCTATCATTGCCTACGGTTCTTTGACCGATTTCTGACAGCGAAGTTCGGCGCGGGTCTCGGTGACCTCAACGCGATCAAGCCCGATGATATCACTGGCTTCATTCTTCGAATGCGTGAAGAGCAAAATGCGCCGCGCGACAAAACCGGGCCGTCTCACCTTCGCAACCTTTTCCAATTCCTGTTCTGGAGTGGAAAAACTGAACGAAACTTGAGTAAATCGGTGCCAAAGGCGCGGCAACCAAAGCCGACCGGTATCCCAAGATACCTTGAGCCAGAACAGGTCAACCGCCTAATAGGCGTGGTTCGGAGCCATAAGAAAACGGGCCGACGCAACCGTGCAATGCTCGTACTCATCGCCCGTCTGGGGCTTCGAGCACCCGAAGTCACTGCGATAGAGTTGGACGATATCGATTGGCGTGCGGGTGAGATCTTGATCCGAGGCAAGAGACAATTGCATGATCGGATGCCAATGCCCGCAGAGGTCGGTGAAGCAATAGTGGATTACATCCAGAATGAGCGCCGGGGGCCAGAGCGCGCATTGTTTGTCTCTGTGAAGCCGCCATTCAAGAGATTTAAGGATGCTCAAATCCTGCGCTGGATATTGCGAGATGCCTATGATGCAACGGGTATCAGCCCGCCTCAGGCCTACATCGGCACGCACATTCTACGACACAGCCTTGCCACTGATATGTTGCGTAAGGGCGCTTCGCTCTCTGACATTGGGGACGTGCTGCGTCATCGGTCCCCGCTGACCACGACGATTTATGCGCAACATGATGTGGATGCCCTGCGCTCAATCTCGCGCCCTTGGCAACTGCAGGGGACGTACAATGAAAACGCTCTCCCAACGACTTGACGAATATCTTGCACTGCGCCGCGCGATGGGCTTTGACCTATCGTTCGATGAACGGGTCCTCCGAAAGTTCGCGACCTACGGCGAGCAAAGTGGGCGTCATTTGATCTCGACAGCTTTGTTCCTCGACTGGAAAGAGAATTATGGCAGTGCGGCCAACAACACGTGGGCTTGTCGCCTCGGTATGGTTCGCAGGTTTGCCTTTTGGCTTGCCGAACACGACTATCAGACTGAGATCCCGTCCAGTCAGCTTGTTGCGGGCCGCTATAGAAGGCGTGCCCCGTACATATACGCCCCCAAGCAGATTGCCGATATCGTCGCTGAGGCAGGTCGATTGCCGTCGCCCTATGGCCTGAGGGCTGCACTGTGGCAAACTCTGTTTGGGCTAATCGCTGTGACAGGAATGCGGGTCAATGAAGCGTTGTCTTTGGAGCAGCATGATGTCGATTTGGAAAACGCTGTTCTGGTCGTCAGGAAAACCAAAAACGGAAAGGATCGACAGCTTCCGGTCAACAAGGATACCGCTACGCGGTTGGCATCCTATGCTGACTTAAGAGATAGGTTGGTCGAACATCAGTCGCGAAGATTCTTCATCAAGGAAGACGGTAAACCGGCGGGCGATTGCGGAGCGCGTTACAACTTTGCGCAAGTTGGCAGAAATATTGGGCTGCGGTCCCCTCAATCCTTTAACCGCCACGGTCACGGACCTCGCATTCACGATTTGAGGCACAGTTTTGCAGTCCACACCATCCTGGATTGGTTCCGCGATGGCAGGGACATTGAATGCGAAATGTACAAGCTCAGCACGTATCTGGGGCATTCCGAACCAAAGCACACATTCTGGTACATAGAGGCCGTGCCAGAACTCATGCAACTCGCCGCCGCGCGGGCAGAACATCAGCTTTTGGAGGATGAATCATGATCGCGACTTATCCATTGCCAGTTTATGTGCAGCGGTTCTTTACCGAGCGACTTTTGACGCAAATGCAGGCAAGCCCAAACACTATTGCCAGCTATCGTGACACCTTCAGGCTTTTGCTCAAATACGCGCAAGCACAGACCAAACTGCCGCCGACTGACCTGCATGTTGCGCATATCGACGCCGATATCATCGGCCAGTTCTTGACCTTTTGCGAGGAAGAGCGAGGCAACAGCGCAAGAAGCCGAAACACGCGCCTAGCCGCCATTCGCTCATTCTTCAAATATGTGGCGGGTTGTGAGCCTCAACTGTTGCATCATTGCCAAAGGGTGTTGGCGATGCCGTCTAAACGTCACGAAAAACGTGTCGTGGACTTTCTGACGCGCGATGAAATGGAGGCATTGCTGAAGGCACCCGATCAGTCGACTTGGTTTGGTCGGCGTGATCGCGTCCTACTTCTCACCATGGCCCAGACAGGCTTGCGTGTATCGGAGTTGATCAGTCTGCGTATAGGAGATGTTGAACTCGGAACAGGCCCTCATCTCAGATGCATGGGCAAAGGCCGAAAAGAACGCGCAACACCCTTACGGAAAGACAGTCAAAATGCATTGAAATCGTGGTTGGCCCAAACCGGCGCTGGTTTCAACGACCCACTATTTGCGACGATCCGGGGCGCATCTTTGAGCAGGGACGCAATTGAACGAATTGTTCGAAAACATGCAGCCACGGCAGCGCTGAACAGCTCGACGTTTAGATTGAAGCGCGTCACACCACATGTTCTGCGCCACACCGCAGCCATGCAACTTCTGCAAAGCGGTGTGGATCGCACCATCATCGCCCTTTGGCTGGGCCATGAATCGGTCGAGACGACGCAGATCTATATCCACGCTGATATCCAGTTGAAGGAAAAGGCGATGGCTTTGACGAAGCCTGTTGATGCGCCAAACGGCCGTTATCGACCCGGTGACGAGCTTTTGTCATTCCTCGAAGCCCTGTAGATTATGCCAACGTGCCGCGCTGAAAAGCCCATAGTATCGCGAGATTGATGTGTCAGCGCGGCATAATCCGAAGCTCGGCATTATGCTTTACCTAGTGGCGTGGGATCCAATGCGTGAGGGCTTTCGACATTTTCG
>JBAUHR010000734.1:0-6915 GCA_049680385.1 Rubripirellula sp.
GTGGTGCTGTGGGGAAAAGAAACGGTCACGCACGATGATCAGTCTCAAACGACGGTCTACTTTCAAAAGCCAACGCAGGGCGCCGAAGTTCTGCGTCCTGGTTCTCACCCAACGTTCGCCGGAATCCGTGGCGATAACTTCATCGACAAGTTGAACTTTTTGTCGTTGATGTTGGCGTTGTTTTGTGGCACCGCGTCGTTACCGCACATTTTGATTCGCTACTACACCGTCAAAGACGGGGCAGCGGCCCGCAAGAGCACGATCGTTGGGATTGCCACGATTGGCTTTTTCTACGTACTGACGCTTTACCTCGGTCTAGGTGCCATGGTCAGTGGCTCGCTTGACTTGACCGATTCCAACATGGCCGCGCCGTTGCTGGCGCGCAGCATGAGCCCATGGCTGTTTGCAGTCATTTCTGCGATAGCATTTACAACCGTGTTGGGGACCGTTAGCGGACTGATCCTGGCTAGCAGCGGCGCCGTCGCGCACGACTTGATCGGTGGCGTGATGGGCATTGAACTTGAAGGCCACCAACAAGTCCGCGTCGCCAAAATCGCCGCCGTCTTGGTCGGCGCGATCGCCATCGTCTTGGGCATCCTGTTCAAGGAACTAAACGTCAGCTATTTGGTCGGATGGGCATTTAGCATCGCGGCGAGTGCGAACTTGCCGGCACTGGTGATGCTGCTGTTCTGGAAACGAACAACCAAGGAAGGCATCATCGCCAGCGTGGTCGTCGGTGCAGCATCATCGCTCGGATGGATCCTATTGTCCGCTGACACGTACGCCAAGGTTTACGGATGGGACGCGGCCGACGCCATCGCGCCGTTCAGCCAACCAGGGATTGTGACGATCCCGCTGGCGTTTGCGACGTTGATCATCGTTTCATTGATGACGAAGCCAACCGAACCGCAACCTGCAACGTAGCTCAGTCTGCCAGCCTGAATTGGCCGCCGTGCGATCGTATCTGTTTTCGCACGGCGCACGAAAAACCCGGCACGTCGACAACGCGCCGGGTTTTATTTGTTGGTTTCAATATGAAACTGAAATTACGCGTTCGCGGCTTCCATCAAGCCTTCCAATGCCCAGCCTTCGCGATAATCGCGGCTGACAAACTGGTTGACCTCAGGAACGTTCGGGCTGGTCATCGATTTGGCATCCCATTCAATGCGTTGACCTTCGCCAGCACGCATTGCCAAGTTGCCTGCCAAGATGGTTTCGGTCAAACGTCCGGCATAACCGAAGTTCGACATCGTGCCCGGCTCGTACTCACCCTTGATGGTGCTAACAAATTCCCACTTCTGACGCTCGTCCACTCCGCTGTCGAACGGAATTCGCGGCAACGTCTGTGCTGGCGGCTTGAAGTCGACGTACTGTTCGCTCGGCAACAAGACGTACTGTCCGCCGTAATCATCAGGCGAGAACAGAATGCCCTTGCTGCCAACCACAACGGCGCCACTGGTCTTACGCTGCGAAGGATCGTTCTTCAGTGCATCGATGCGACGACGGAAGCTCTTTGGCAATTGGCTGGTAATGCGATCGGGCGGCAAGTTGCCACCGTCGTACCAATGGAAATTGCATGCTGGCAATCCATCACGTTCGGGGAATTCGAACATCAATTCCGAACTGCCTGGGAACGTTTCGCCTTCGACGATTCCTGGATTCCTGATCGCGGTCATCGCAATCGGATCCCACAAGTTCAGCGCCATCACCGACAAGTTAGTGGTGTGGCAAGCCATGTCACCCAAGGCGCCGGTGCCGAAGTCGATCCAACCACGCCAGTTGAAACTGTGATACGCACCAGCCTTGTAAGGCCGCATTGGTGCTGGGCCGATCCATCCGTCCCAGTTCAAGTTCTCGGGTACTGGGTCTGAACCTTCGGGACGGCCTTGACCTTGCGGCCACACCGGACGGTTACTCCAAATGTGAACTTCGCTGACATCGCCGATCGCGCCGCTGCGGATCACTTCGACGCCCTCACGCAGTCCGTCTTGGCTGGTGCCTTGATTGCCCATTTGCGTGACAACGCCAGTCTCTTCGGCCGTTTCTCGCATCAAACGAGCTTCGGCGATCGACCACGTCAACGGTTTCTGACAATAAACATGCTTCTTCATCCGCATCGCCTTCACGGCGGCAACAGCATGCGTGTGGTCAGGCGTGCTGACCGTGACGATGTCCGTTTTGTCGCCCAACTGGTCCAACATTTCGCGGAAGTCGTTGAACTGCTTGGCGTCGGTGAACTCGCGTCCCTTCTTGGTCAAGACGTCGCCATCGACGTCGCACAGACCAACAATCTGAACTCCGTTATCAGCGATGTGGCTGGTATCACTGCCGCCCTTGCCACCGACACCGATGCAAGCTGCCGACAACTTCTGCATCGGCGATTCTTCAGCAAACAATCGCGGAGTCGTGCTCGAGAAGTAACCAACACCGGCAGTCGCAGTCAGCGCGGCTGACCGGCCCAAAAATGTTCGACGCGTAGACTTCTTGCTCATTCAATATCTTTCAGATCGGTGGGAAACAGTGGGGAGAGGCCCGGACCCCATGCAACCAATGCACATGGGCGGAAACACGCATTGCGGTGCATCCAGATCACCCTAATACGATAACAAGGGCTGAATAGGTAGACAATCATTCTCATCGACACCATCATACATTCTCACTCGTAAAAACACGGTCGTCCGCGGCCCCGCCCCCATGACGCTGAAAAACACCTGAAATGACTGTTCGTTCGCCACTTTTTGCCGTCGTTTTCTTTACGACGACGTTTGCCATCATTTCCACCGGATGCCAGAAAACGGCTGAGACGGCTTCCAAGGCAGACGCTAGGGCCACCGCGAAGACACCTTCGAAACCGTTGCCAGCGGCAGAACCGGACGATGCAGAATCCGTCAAAATTCTCTCCGAGGCCGGCTTCACCTTGGTGAAAAACTCGTCCGGAATTGTTAACAAAGTTTCCGGTGTCGTTTCGGAAGGTGGCAACGCAGCGTTGGAGAAACTGGCCGGCCTGAACAGCTTGCAAGAATTAACCTTGTCGGGCCCAGGACTATCGGACGAAGGCTTGGCGGTGCTGTCGGAATTGACCGGACTAAAGCGACTTGACCTATCCGATTCGGGAGCCGGTGATGGTGCCCTTGCCGCCATCAAAGACACAAAAACGTTAGAGGTTTTGTTGCTGCGGCGAACCACTGTCACCAACGAAGGCCTGACCAACATCGAAGGTCTGCCAAAGCTGCGCGCGATCGATTTGCGGAACACCAACATCTCGGACCCCGGAACCGTTTCGCTGGCCAAATTGACATCGCTAACGGATGTTCAACTTGAAAAGGCAAAGATCAATGACGAAGGCGCGATTCGATTGGCCGCACTGCCACTGACTTCGTTGAACGTGAACTATTGCACGACGATCACGAACGCAACGCTTGAAGCGCTTGCGAAAAATCCGAAACTCAAGTCGCTGCAAATGGACTACACCAAAATCAACGACGAAGGCATGTCGGCGGTAGCGAATTTCAAAGACATGACTCGACTTCGCATCCGAGGCACTGATGTAACGGGCAAGGGACTCGAAAACATCAAAGGCCTTACACAAATGCAAAGGCTTGAACTTCGCGACTCGTCCCTTGACGACGCTGGAATGGCGATCATCGCCGCACTGCCGAATGTCAATTTTCTTGATATCAGCGAATGCCGTTTGGTCACGACCGAAGGATTCAAGTTGATCGGTCAGTTGTCGAACTTGACGCTGCTTAGCCTTTGGGAAACAAAACTAGACGACGAAGCGTTTGCCGAGTTTGGCAAACTGACCAAACTAAACAATCTAGACGTCCGCTCGACCAAGATCACCGATGACTCACTGCCCACTTTGATGAAGTTCAAGAACCTTGAACAACTCAACGTCAGCGGCACAAAGTTGACTGACGAAACTTTTCAAGCGGTAAGCAAACTGCCGAAGCTAAAGAAACTGCAGGTCGCCAACACGTCGATCAGCTTCGGCGTCCTGGACGAACTGATTGAACTGCGTGACGACCTAGAGATCGTTGATTTCTAAGTCTCACTCATAGTCTCACTCATAGACTCACTCGTAGTCCCACTTCATGATCCACGGATCCTGCATTTCTTTCTGTAACGCTTTGAGCTTTACCTTGTAGGCTTCCAGGACGTCTGCATGGCCGGGGCTACCGGCCAGATTCGTCGTTTCATTGGGGTCTGCGGCAATGTCAAACAACTCAAACTGAGGTCGTTGGACGTATCGCCCGACCGTCGTGTTGCCGTACGGAGCATCGTTGCCCTTAGCCAACTGGGCCTGCCAACTGCTGGCCGCCCATAGATCCGAGGCAAAGGGAAACGGCAACGGGTGAGCAATGTTCCAAATCAGCTTGTACTTCGCGTCTCGCAATACTCGCATCGGATAGTACATCTGAATCTCGTGGAACGTGTGCGACGCCAAGATCGATTCGTGGTGTGTTTCATCGGGATTTGCTAGACAGTGCAACCAAGACTTGCCCTGATACGAATCAAAATCCTGACCGCCTTCGCGGTTGTCTTTGACCGCTTCGTCGCGGTCGTTCCAAAACTTTCTGGCGTTGATCGGATTGACCGGTCCGTTGGTTTTCGGATCCAGTCCGCCAGCAAAGTCCAACAGCGTCGGTGTGATGTCGATGTGGCTTAGCAACGCGTCACTTTCAACACCACGTTTTGACTGATACGGATCTCGAACAACCATCGGCACACGCAGACCGCCTTCATACACGGTTGTCTTTCCACCGGCGAAAGCCATGCCGTGATCGCTGGTGAACACGATCATGGTTTTGTCGTACAGATCGGCTTCTTTCAGAATCTCAACCAACCGAGCAATCCCTTGATCGACCCGAGCGATTGACTGGTAGTACTGGGCAAGTTCTTCGCGAGTTTCTTTGGTGTCGGGCAAAAACGGTGGGACGACCACATCGGCCGGATCGTAGAACACCTCTTCGACACCAGGATACGAACCACGCTTGGGCTTGTTACCGAACAGGTCCGGTTTCAGTTCCGACTTGGATGTCTTGTCGACGCCACCGCCGCGGTGCGGATCGGATGTTGCAAAGTAAAGCATGAACGGGCGATCGTCCGTCGTATCGGTGATGAACTCTCGACTCGCTTCTGCCATCTCAACGGCGTTACGTGGGTTTCCTTTTAAGTAGGTCTCGTAGTGGAAAACGGCTTCCGGCGCAACGTGATACTTGCCAATCTGTCCGGTGCGATACCCGGTTCGACTTAAAACTTGCGGCAAAGCTAAACGGACGACATCGTGAAACGATGAAAACTTGTGATAATGATGCTGATGTCCGTACTGGCCATTTCGGTGGTTGTGCACACCACTCATCACGACACTGCGGCTAGCGCTGCAAGACGCAGTCGTCGCAAAGGCATTACGGAAAATCATCCCGTCAGCGGCCAGCGCGTCGATCGCAGGCGTTTTCGCAGCCGTATCGCCGTAACAGCCAAGCGTGGGACTCTCGTCATCGGCAATAATGAACAGGATATTGCGATCAGCGGCCAACAATGGGCCTGCCAGCAAAAGGGTCAAACAAAAACTGAGGACGAAGCGGGTCATCGGCATGGCAACATCTTGGTGGGTGTCAGAGCGGAGTTCGACCGCCATACTGGACGGCGAAAACGAGCCAGGATCGCTCGTCCTAAGCAGTTTAACCAACAGGAACAATGCGATGGGAAAAACGACTGCGATGTTTTTTGCCCTGGCTTGGTTTTCGTTCGCCGTTTTCCTAAGGTCGAATGCTATCGGTTCGGATGCCGTGGGTTCGGATGCTGATCGGACGACGGTTTACATTCCGCTGGCGGCAAACCACAAGGCAAACGCCCGATTAACAGGGGTGCAGCATCCCGATGAATCGCTCGGTGGTTCGCAAGACGCAGGATGGAGTGCCTACCTGCGAGTATGGCAAGCGCACCACGCCGACCCGTCCGCTACGCCGATCCGCCGGATGCTGGGACTGCCACTTGGCGACGCACCGACGTGGTCGGCCAAACGCAGTCGATCGGCGCCGACTTGGCTTGGCTGGCGGCCCGGAACGTACGCCGAAGTTGAAACGCCGCACTTTGTTATCTACAGCCAAGCTGGAAAAACCGACTCGGCCGCCGTCGCGGAGGACTTGGAACGATGCTATTGGATTTGGACGCAAATGTTCTTTCCCATCTGGGAAGCGAGCGACCAAGTCACGGTGATGCTTAAACAACTAACGCCGGACCAACCAATCGCGTCGTATCTGGACGAACACCCCAGTCGCATTTCGACCAAACGCAAACTGCGAATCGTCTTATTCCGTGACGCCACCGAATATGCACGCGTGTTGAGCCGCGACGTACCGGCCATCGAGCGTTCGACGGGGTTTTATAGCGACGTCCGAAAAACGATGTGCTTGTACGCGTCCGAAACCGATGACGCAGCAACGCGGCGGCACGAACTGGTTCATCAACTTTTCCGTGAATCCACACGCAGTGGACTGGGCCGATCGATGCCGGGCGAACAGTCGGGGTTCTGGCTCGTCGAGGGCATCGCGGGATACTTTGAATCACTTTATGTCGGCGATACGTTCGCAACTGTCGGCGGTTGGGATTCGCCGCGGTTGCAGTTTGGCCGCTACCGCACTCTGGTCGGTGGCGATCAAATGTCGATCGACGAATTGCAAGTCGACGGCCGCTTAGCGGCACAAAAACGCGGGGACATCGCACGCTGGTACGCACACGCGATCACTCAAACCCATCGCTTGATGGACGGCGACAACGCCTCGGATCGAATCTGGGTTTATCGACAATTGGCAAGCCTGTACAAAGTCGCCGCCGAACTGCCCAGCGAATTACCCGGACCGTCGGGCAACGAAACCATGCGAGACTTCCTTGCGATTAGTGACCAGACAC
>JBAUHR010000735.1:0-2924 GCA_049680385.1 Rubripirellula sp.
GCCCCAAGGGTGGCTCAATCGACTCGTCAGCCGATCTGTCAAAACTCAACGATGGTCGTGGCGTCGAAGCTGGCAAGATCCGCATCACAGATCGATCCGGAAAATCGGCAGAGATCGACTTCTCGGACGCACGTACGATCGACGACGTTTTGCAAACGATCAACGACGCCGAAATCGACGTGCAAGCTACCACTGAAAACGGCGCCATCAAGCTAGTCGACAAGACTGGCAGCACGCTTTCGAATCTGAAAGTCGAACAACTTGGATCCGCCGAAACCGCAGCCGACCTCGGCTTGTGGGGAATCGACGAAGCGTCCGACACCGCCAGTGGTTTGGCACTTGAATTGCCATCCGGCGTCAGCTCCCTGCGCGGTGCCGCACTGTCCGAACTTGGCGGCGGGAATGGCGTAGGCCCACTTGGCAATCTGGACATCGAGTTGTCCGACGGCACGAGCGCGTCAATCGACCTGTCAACGGCAACCACGACCAGCGAGATCATCGACAAGATCGAAGCGTCCGGTTTGTCGCTGATCGTCAAGTACAACGACGCTAAGAACGGTCTGCAAATTCGCGACGTGTCGGGCGGAACCGGCAACCTCAAAATCTCATCGGCCGATGCTACCGCCGCAGATCTCGGTTTAGAGTTTGATTCACCCGATGATATTGCGGTCGGCAAAAACCTGAATCGTCAAACCGTTACGGGTGCAACAAAGCTAGCCGACCTGAACCAAGGCGCCGGAATCAAGGGCAGCTTTAAGCTGACCGATTCGACGGGTGCGATTGGCGCAATCAACCTGACCAGCTCTGGAATCACCACCGTCGACGGTTTGGTCAACGCGATCAACGATCTAGACATCGGCGTCACCGCATCGATCAATGAAGCCGGCGACGGCATATCGATCGTTGATACTGCTGGCGGATCCGAAACCCTGACCATCGCAGACACCGGAACCGGAACCGCAGCGGCGGATCTCGGCATCGCCGGCACCGCCACGACACAAACCATCGGTGGGTCATCCGTTTCAGCCTTGGTTGGGTCGCAATCGGGCGTCATTGAGATCGAAGCCACCGATACCCTGGCCACGCTCGTCGATAAAATCAACGAAGACGGCCGCTACGGCGAAGCATCGATCCAGTCCAACGACGACGGCAGCTTTTCACTTCGCGTCCGCAGCAACAAAGGTGGCGAAGACGGCCAACTCGCAATCAACACAACCGGTTTCAGTCTGGATTTGCAGACCGAAAGTCGCGGTCGTGATGCCTTGATTGCTGTTTCGACCGACGAAGGACTTGAACGATTCATCAAGTCGAGCGACGGCGTCTTCAGCCTTGATGCCGCCGATGCTGGCGATCTGGTTACCGAATCCAGCTTACTAAGCGATCAAGCCGCCGGCGCCGCCAGCGGCAGTTTTACGATCACCGATAGTGCCGGCAAGACCAGCGCAATCAACATCACTTCGCAAGGCATTAAAACCGTTGGCGAATTGGTTGACGCGATCAATGAATTGAACGTGGGCGTTTCGGCTTCGATCAACGAAGACGGCACCGGAATTTCAATCGTCGACACCGCAGGTGGCAGCGAGACGATGACGATCACAGATGTCGGCAACGGCACAGCGGCTGCAAGCCTGGGCATCGAAGGCGAAGCCGAAGAAACAACCGTCGACTCAGTCACCACCCAGTCCCTGACCGGTCCTGGCGGCGATACTTCATCGGACGAAACGACCGGCGTGTCATTCACGCTAAAAGAACTGTCGGCGTCGCCAATCACCGTCACGGTTGCCGAAGACACTAGCAACATCGAAGTCGCCGCAAAGACGTTCGTCGATCAGTACAACAAGCTGATGGACAAGGTCGATTCACTGACCTTCTTCAACGCCGATACAAACGAAGTCGGTTTGCTGTTCGGTTCAAGTGAAACACAGCGTATCAGCAGTAGTTTCTCGCGGCTGCTATCAGGCACGATCAACGGCGCTGGTCCCTTGAAGTCGATCGGCCAGGTTGGCATCAGCTTCGGAGATGATGGTCGGCTTGAACTTGACAAGTCAAAACTAAACGAAGCATTGAGTGAGCAACGAGCTGACGTCGAAGCATTCTTTGCTACAGAAGACAGCGGGCTGGCAAACCGACTAGACGTAGTCGCCGACCGAATCGCGGGCGTCGACGGCGGCATGCTATTGAACAAATCAGAATCGCTGGCCACACAAATCGAACGGAACTCGAACCAAGTCGATTCAATGAACAGCCGCCTGGACAAAGAACGCGAACGGTTGCTTGCCCAGTTCTATGCAACTGAAACAGCGATTTCAAAACTGCAGAGCAACGGAACAGCGATCGACCAAATTCAGCGAATCGAGATCCCCTCGTAATCGTCAAAAGTTTCGTCGGGCAGACGATCGCCATCGATCGTGACGATGACATTCTTGAGTACTCGTAATTCACTAATCAAAGACAACGATGTCGACTAATCCAGAGAACTTTCGCCCACGTCATGGGTCGGGCAGCCAACAATACCTTGAATCCGCAATTCGAATGGCGACACCAGCCCGCCTGCGATTGATGGTGACCGAACGCGCTGTCGAGGTCGCCACGACACTCGCACGTGTCTGGAAAAGTGGTGAGCAACAGGGGCCAAACGAGCACTCGCTGAGCCTGCTTGAACTGATCGGCGAACTTCTAAGCGGGATTTCCGGCAGTGAAGCGCCCGAGGAAAAACGACTGTGCAATCAAATCAGCGACTTGTACGTCTTTCTTGCCAAGCACTTGGTATCAGCAGAAGATCACAGCGATTTCGGTGCAGTCGAAGAGATCCGCTTGGTCTTGGAACTCGAAGCCGAAACGTGGCGAGCTGTTTGCGCCCAGGAACTGATGAGCAAACAAGCAGCATCCGCTTCCAGCACTCCAACGCCAATGGGTGCCAGCGC
>JBAUHR010000736.1:0-13699 GCA_049680385.1 Rubripirellula sp.
GGTCGAGACATTGAAGCTGTCGCCGATCAGTCGCAAACCGGTGGTCTTCATGTCGGCCGTGGCCGAGCCACCGATACCTGTGACCGCGACGACACCACCAAAATTCGAAATGTCGCCGTCATTGTACAATCCGCCGTCGCCGAACACGGTCACGCGTTCCACACCAGCGCTGTAGTTGACGATTTCACGTCCGTTGACGATGGTCCATGATCCCAGTTCCAACGCGTCGCGGTAGCGAGTTTGGTACAACGACACTTCGTCGAACGTACCGTTGTTGTCGTTGACTGTGATCGTACTAGTCGCCTTCGACGACGATGCACGCCCCATCGTGAACTGATAGTAATCGTCGCCGCCCGCGTCACGGAATTCGAGATCGTGAGTCGCGAAGTCGGTGATGAAGACCGAATCGTTTCCGCTGCCCATGATGATCTCGGTCACTGGCGAGCGCATGATCTTCAAGCGATTGTCTGGCCCGTCATAGAACTCGACTTTTCGCGAGTCCACGGTGCCTTCCAAATCAGTCGTCACGCCCGACATGTCGACAACGGAATCGCCGCCGTAATCCGCGATGCGGTCAGTGCCGTATCCGTCAGCAAAATAGTAAGTGTCGCGTCCCAGGCCGCCATAGATTCGGTCGGTCCCACGTCCACCCTCTAGGATGTCGTCGCCCTCGCCGCCGGTCAGACGGTCTTCGCCGTTGCCGCCGCGCAATACGTCGTCGACGCTGCTGCCGGTCAAACGGTCGTCACCGGTGCCGCCCAACAGGATGCCGCCGGCCGTGCCCGCCGTGATAACGTCGTCGCCCGTTCCGCCGTCAATTTCGATCCGCGTGTCGTGCAATCGAGTCGCGTCGACCGTGTCGTCGCCTCGGCCCATGTTCGCAACAACTCGATTGACTCCGTTGTAAGTTTGATACCAATCTTCGAACTCGATGTTCACCGTTCCATTGGATCCGGACAAAATCAGTGTTTCGTCGCCGTCTTCAGTCGTGAAGTATTGGCGCAGTCCCGCGCGGTCACCCACATTGACGTACAACACGTCGCCCACCTGTTCGGCCAAATAGGGCTGCACGATCGGCGCGTTGTACTCGACTTCGAACAGGTTCGTTCGAAACAGTTCCGCGTTGAAGAAGTCAAACGTGATGGGCCCGGCCGCAATCGATATTCGCAGCCGCGTCAAGAAATCCGCCCCAGCGGTGATGTTGAACAGGTTCGCTGGGCCACCGCCTTCGTAGTCCCACATCGTGGCGATTTCGCTACCGCGGATCTTTCCGTCGCCGTAGTATTCGACGTTCGTGACATTGCCGTCGTCGTCCTTCGTCAGTTCCGGCATCTGAATGTCTTGCAAGTCAGCACCGACATAGAACTCGATCGCTCCGGTAAGGCCGAGCTCAAGCGGTGTCAGGCCAACCGCGGCTTCCAATCCGGCCAAGAAACGGAACGTGAATTCGTCCTTGTCGTCTTCGCGGTAGATCTTTTCGCCCAATTTGTCCAGGCTGACATCGGCGACAAAGAACCCGTCCAACGCATGGACGCCGTTGCCAGTTTCGATCGCTTTGCGAATGCCGTAGGTGTCATATCCGAATGCCAAGTCGACTGCCGCGCCCAATTCCCCAATCGCAGTCAGCTTTGCCGACAAAACATAGAATCGAGCTTCGGCGAGCAAGACGGAGAAGTCCGTGTTGAACTCCATCAGCGGCATTTCATAGGTGAACAAGACCGCGTCGCCGCCAGTCAACAGGTTCATCCAGTTGCCGATGTCCTTGATGTACGGCAACACTTGGAAACCGCTACGTGGCGTCGTCGAGAAGCCTTGTTTCTTCTTCGGTTTCTCTGCGCCGCCTTCGGATTTTATGGCGATATCCGAAAGCGCCGATGTAAGCGCTTCCGGCCCATCCAACGACACGCCCGTTCCTTTCAGGAAGTCCGGAACCTCAGTCGCTTCGACGGCGGTGACCGCTGCGCTACCCAATCCGACGATATCGCCCAACAGGATCTCGCCGCCCATCCCCAGCATGTCGTTGACCTGATCGACCAATTTCAACATGTCTTTGGCGGCATACAAGAACGCCCAGTTGACCGGCTGTTTGCCTTGGATTTTCAGGATCAGATTGATCAGTTCCAGCATGTTGGGATTTTCGAGCCCCAAGATCCGCAGCGGCTCGATGTCGGCCAACAGTACGTCGATAATCGGGCGGAACGGTTCCAAGATTTGCTGAATTTGCCGAGCGATCGGGCCCAGGAAGTCTTCGACGAACGAGCCCACGTCGATTCGCAAGTTCTCGATCGCGACATACGGATCGGACGCGCCGTTCTCGAAATCCCAGCCCCAATCCATCACGACCTCGCCACGCAGTTTCGGCAATCCGCCTGCGCCTTCGATCTCCAGTGTTGCGTCCAACTGCAAGTGCGCATCGACACCAAAGTTGATGTCAAACAGTTTCGAAATCGGCTGTGCGACGATGTGATTGAACGTCAACCGGTCACGTTCGTTGCCGGTGTAATCGATCGACAAATGGCCGTACACACCGCTGGCTTGGAAGCCGGCTTTGTTCGGATCGCCGTCCATGTCTTCGATTGTCGCCTTCAAGAACAACAACGAGCCGTCGCCAGCAAACGCAGTCGTCGAATTTGGATCCGTTGGCGAACCGTCCAAGAACGCTTTGACCTCGAACTCAAACTCGGGGTCGTTCTCGTCGTCATTGGTGGTCAGATAGAAACCGTCCAGCGTCGAAAGCCCGAACCCGAGGTCGAACGACCAACCGAGTTCCAGAGCGATGCCGCCGTCAATGTTCAAACTGAAACCGGGCAGATCCAAGTCCAACGGAATGTCGATGCCGTCGCCATACAACATTCCGCCAAGCGTCAAATCAAACTGCAACGCGTCCGGATTGGAGTCGGGGAATTCACCGCCAAGCACCCAGTCCATCAAGTAGTTACCTTCGGCGTCGTACCACGCGACTCCGACGTCATCGATGGTGATTTGACCGTCACCGTTGTTGTCGTCCAGCAGACCGAGCTTCGTACCCAGCACGTCAAACAGTGCTTCACGCGTGACCTGAACCAGCCCGCCACCGCTGGCTGTTTCACGAAGTTGCGAAAGCACTCCTGTTCGCATATCGCCCAAGAAGTTGGCGGCGGCGACCAACTTATCACCGATCAATGGCAAGTCATGATCGATCGCGTCCATAAACGCGTCTTCGACCGTTGCCAACGCAAAGTCGATACCGTCCAAGATCGTTTCCGGGTTGTTCAACATCGAAACGATCGAGAAGTCACCGCCAAGTGATTCAAACGTGCCAGCAATGTCGGGATACGTGAACACAATCACGCTGGCCGCATGCGGTTCGCCACGCAACATGTTCAGCAAGTTGACCAAACCGTCTTCGCCCAGCGCGGGATTGGTCTGCACCCGAAGTGGCGTGTCCAACGTCAGGTCCAGTCCGGCGATGTCCAACGCCAACGGCAAGTTCACATCAAAGCCGCCGTTCAGATCCCAGTTCAGGTTGTCCAAAATCGATTCAGATGCGAAATCGAATCGCCCGTCGTCGTCCGGTGTGCCGGTTTCTTGATCCAAGCTAACGATGAACGTCGCGTAGTCGTCGGTGGCCATCACGCCGTCGCCGTCCAACACCGCGTAGCCGTTCTTGACACCGATTTCCATCGGCCCGGCGCGGAACCCAAGCTCCAGATTCTCGCCGCGGATCTTCGTACCGAGTTCGACGCGGGTACCGGTGCCTGCGGTTTCATCAAAGTCGTATAGGAAGACATTCGGCAAATCGCCCGAAAAATCAATCCCGATGTCGATCGTCAAACTCGCGTACGCGCCCAATTCGATGTTGCCGCCACCGTTGACCAAATCGGCCAACATTCCGATCGTGTTCTCGCCGGGCAGCAAGGAATCCAAATCCAAGTTGAACGAGAAGATTTCGTTGAAGATCGCATTCATTTCGACGTGCAAATCCAACACGCCGTCATTCAATCGCAACGACAACATTTGGTCGTGGAAGTCGGCGTTGTTGTCGTCGGTGATCCCCAAAGCTTCTTCGAGCAATCGTTCGACTTCTTGCAGCGTTTCGGCTGGATCTTTCACCGCCGCTTCGACCTTCGCCAAGAAGTCGTCCGTGAACGAGAAGATCTCTTCCAACGATCGATTGATCACGGGCAATTGATCGGTATAGAACGCCTGGTCGTCCAACGCGTTGTCCAAGACGTCCAAGCCCATTTGGATGCCGTCAATGATGTCCTCGAAGGTGATGTTCTGGACATCCAATACCGACGACAAATCTGGCGTAACGACAACGATCGAATTGTCTTGAATGTCGCCCGCTGTGACCGCCGCAGCCAGATCAAACGGCGAAGCCAAATCTTGATCGACAAACTCGACGTCTGACCAATTCAACAAGTCCTGAACATAGATGCCGATCTCGGCGTCTTGGCTGATCGGAATGTCGTCACCCAAACCGACATCCAACGACAAACCCCTCAAACGTGCGAACGCGTCACCTTCGAACGAAAGCTGGAACGCATCAAAGAATTCACCATTAAACAAATCAGTGAAAGAGAATCGGGTGTCACCCTCGGTCACGGCGTCCGGATCACGGTCCAGCACGATGCCCGCGGTCGCTCCAATGTGGATGCCAGATCCAGTACCCGCGCCACCAACGGTCGCGCCCAAGAAACCGAGCTTCGCGTTGACGGCCAGATCAGTGACGTCGACGGACAACTCAGCGTTTAAGTTCGGGTCTTCGATGCCCATCGTGACGCCCGATTCGATTCGGAAATCACCGTCTTCGACCGTCGACTCAACTACGCGGTCGAGTTGCACCACGTGTTCGCTGACAATGCTGACGATTGTGTAGCTTTCATTGTCGATTTCAATTGTCTGATCGATGAATTCGTCGTCGAAATCAGTCAACAATGACTCGAATTGGTCCGATCCCTCGGTGACGTTGCCGTCGGTGCCCTCGGTGACTTCACCGTCAATGTCGACAAACAACGTTAGCCCGCCAGAAATCATCGCATTGATTTCTGCTTCGGCCGTCGTCGACAGAGCCAGAATTTCGCCGAGGTCGAAACCGAAATCAATTCCGCTGCCGATCGGATCAATCGCCGCCGAGAACGAGACAGGCAACGTGAACGTGTTGGTTTCCAAGTCATACGTCATCTGCGCGTCAAGGGGCAAGACGCCCGACGCATTGACACGCTCGACCAACTCTTGCAGCGTGCGGATCTTCTCTAGCTTTTCGTGAATGACAAAATCAAGATTGGTGAATTCTTGTTTCGCATCTTTCAACAGTTCTAACGTGTGTTCGTCAGTAACTTCGGTGATGAAAACCGTGCCGACCAGCTTACCGTCGGCATCGATGAACGACAGATACTTCTCTTCCATTTCCCCCGTGAAGGTCGCGTCGGCGTTGACGAAAGTACGCACGCCTTCGGCCATCGAACCGCCGGTTCCGGTGAGGATATCTACGCGAGCACGATCAAAATCGATCTTTTGGTAAACGTGCTCGTCAAACACGTCCGCGAACAACAGCACTTCGTTCAGTGCCGCATCCAGAAATGGGATCTCGCTCAACAACGATTCGCTGCTGGTCACGGCGTCGTCCAACAGATCCCGGAAATTCGGGAACATCTGAATGACTTGTGCCAGATTGAAATCGTCAAAGTTAAACAACTTGTCGAAGTTCTCGGTCTCGAACGAGAACCCTGCGTCTTCGCCAAACAAGATCGCCTGGGCTCTGATCACCGGCACGCCGTCGGTCGTCATGTCGACGCCAGCCAGAGACGCAAAGATCGGCAACTCGGCCGTCACGCCGGTCGTCGAGGGAGTGAATTCGAACTCGCCATTGACCAATGAAATCGAACCGCCAAGATCCATCTGAATCTCGCCACGGCGCCCGTTGTCTTCGCCGATCGTGACTCCGAGCGGCCCCAGGTCGGCACCGACAAAGAAGTCGGTCGTGCCACCTGAAACCGATCCGCCCAGTTCATTGATGTTGAACGAATAGACGTCGTCGACCCAGTTGATTTCCAGGTCAAAGTCGATCGCTGCTGCCACGGTCACGTCCAAAGACGCGTCACCTTGCAAGCGCAGGCCGAGGTCCACGAACGCTTCGTCCAGTTTTAGCTGGAAGGTCTTATCGACTTCACCGCGGGCTGCGAATCCGAGTTTGAAGCCTTTTTCACCCAGCGTGAAATCGAGGCCGTTCTTGTAAGCATCGGGCAGCGTTTCTTTCCAGTTCTGGTCCAAAAAGTCCAGCAGTCCCTGCAACGTAGGTCCGCCCGGACCGTAGGTGCCAAGCGGAATGTCGTCGTCGTCGGCTGGCACGAAACCTGGGTCTCGGTGCGGCAACAGGTAGTGTTCGATGTAGTCGCCGATCAACATCAGCTTATGAACGCTGAACATCTCTTCGATCGAAACGCCCACAAACGGCAATGTTTCGGCCAGCACGCTGTTGTAGATCACGTTGCCGTCTTCATCGGCCGTGACCAACAAATCGTCTGCAATGTCGCCAAGTTCCGCTGCCAGATCCATCAGCAAATCGCCAATGTAGTTGTCCAGCACGACGTCAAAGTTGTCCGCGTCAACGGAGAACTCTTCCAACCCGGTGTACGAGATCGAAATGGTTTCGCCGTCCACCGTGATGACTTGTGCCACGGCGGCATCGATTTCGTTGCCAACGATCGCAACCGTGCCCGTCGCATTGACGGGCAGACCGACCGTGTTGACGGTTCCGTTGCCCGTGACCGCGTAACCGTCTTCTTGAATCAGGACGCCGATCTTGCCTTCGACCAACTGCAGACCGGTTCCGTTGACACCCAGAAACGCTGTCAGATTGTCGCCGCCGATCAACAACATCTGATCGGATCCCGTGCCCATCGAAGCGACGGTGAAGTCGCCCGACAGATTCGCAACATCGGAAAGGCCCAGCGACATTGTGCCGGTGAAGTCGAACAGTTCGCCAAGGTCAGCGTCGGTGTCGATTGACATCGTCGAGCTATTTCCGGTCGCAATGTCGAAAGCGTCTTCGGAGAAATCGATCAGTGTGCCGTCAGCGGCTGATAAGTTGGCGGTCGCGCCCAAGTCTTCGCCCGACAACGTCAATCCATCTAAACCAACGATGCTGACTTCGTCCGCTGCCGCCGTGAACCCTGTCCAACGCCGGCGATTGCCCGACGCAGCGACTCGCTCGGTTGCCATCGCCAAGGCGAACTGCACGCCAGCGAGTTGCAAACCCAACGCATCGTTGGTCCCGGCATTCATTCCGGCAAACGCGTCCACATTCGATGCACCGATGGTCAGCCAATCGACGTTGACCGTTGAATCATCGTCCAGTGTCACGGTGTCGCTGTTCTTAACAACGGCGAAATCACCGCTGGCCGAAAACAGGTCGTCGATACCAAGATTCAAGTTGCCCGAAATCGCTGACCATTCGCCCTCAGTCCCGTCGATGTCCAGGTCGATCGTCGTTCCCGGACCCGCATTAATGCTGACGGAACCCGTCGAAAAATCCAGTCGCGTTCCGTCGCTGGCGGCGCGATTGATCGCGACCGTCAAATCATCGCCCGCCAGAGAGACTTGATCGGTGCCGACCAAACTGCCATCGCCCGAACCTTGCAACGTCGTCCACGAACGACTGGCATCCGCTGCGTCGGCGGCAATCAACATTCCGAAACCTAGATCCGAAAGCTCAACGCCCATGCGGTCCACGTCGGTTCCGTTACCCGTTCCCGCGAACGCCGCCAAGTCGCTGCCGCCGATCATCAAACGGTCCGTCGTCACGGTCGTGCCGTCGGACAATTTCAAATCGCTCTGATCCTTGGAAATCGCAAACGCGCCCGAGACGCGGAAGAAATCGTCGACCGTCATATCGACCGTCGCGATCGCCGATGTCACGTCTGAAGTCGTCGTGAAATCTAGTTCAACGTCACCGCCTGGCGTGGTGATCGTTTCGTCAACGACATCGCCGGTCCGATTGATCGCAATCGCCAGCGAACCTGACACGTCGATGTGAGGTGTTCCCAAAACCGCTGCTGTACCGCTGGCCGCCATCGCATAACCGCCATCCGATTCGTCGATGAACGCGCCAAAGGTTCCGCCGCTCAGCGTAAATCCGACTGCGTCTGCTGTGCCATACCCGGCACCCACGAACGCCGAGACGCCCGATGCGGCAATCGTCAATCGCTGTTGGCTGCTGTTGCGATTGACGGCAAAGTTTCCGGACAACGATGCGAAATCCGAGGCATGGATGGTGATCGATCCGGCAAAGTTCGCAACGTCATCGGCACTGTCAAAATCAATCGCGAACGACGAGCTACCAAACGTGATGTCTTCATCAACGATCGCTCCAGTCGTGTTCCAGCGCGCCGACAAATCACCCGCCAATGTCAAATCGTCGACGCCAACCAGTGCAGCGGAACCAGTGATGTCGGCTGTGATCCCGTCGGACGACAACAGGAATCCACCACGATCCGCTGAGACCGTGATTCCGGTTGCGGACGCCGTTCCGAATCCGCTGCCCAAGTTCGCCGTCGCCGAGGCGATCGCACCGACAATCGTTCGGTTTCCGTTGGCATCGCGTCGTGATTCGATCGAAAAATCACCCACCAGCGATTGACCAAGGGCCGAGATCGTGGCGTCGTCACCGACCACGCGAACGTACGATCCCGATGAGGCCGAGATCGAAATGTCGGTTCCACCGATCGTTACTGTTTCATCGACGGCTGAATCTGTCGTGTTGATCGACAGGCTGAACGTTCCCGACAAGTCGACGTCGTCCAAGTGGTCAGCAATCGTCACATCGATCTGCGCCGCTACGCCGTCGGCGGTGATCAAGAACGCACCCGAGCCATTGGTCAGGTCAAAGACCGCGCCATCGGCATCACTGAAGTTCATCGAAACATTCGACGCACCAATGGTCACGCGAGTCTCGCCGCCAACGGTTTCTTTGGTCAACGCAAACGTGCCCGAAATCGACTGGCCATCGATTTCGATTGCGCCGGAAACCGTGACATTCAACGAAATGCCTCGGTAGAAGTCTGCCAAATCCGACGCCATCTGGTCCGTTGCCGCCGCGAAAGACATTCCTCCACTGGGAAGTTCCGATGCAACTAGCGTCAACGAGTCGGGGCCGATAACCGGGACAAGCGTTCCGCCAGCAAAGTCCGCACCCGTGATCGAATCAAACTCGCCCGACGTGGTGTCGTAAGTGATGACTTCAAACGAATCACCGATCGACGGAGTGAATCCATTGATCAACGAGATGTCCAGCGTGCCGTTCAGGTTTGCCCCCTCGGCGACGCGGATCTGGTCGTGACCGTTGTCCGGATTGGTTGATCCGGGACCAGCGGTAAGCCCGCCGATTTCGATGGTCGTCGTTGCGTTCTCGGCGGGCGTGAACGTTGTTACGTCCAGGACATCGACCGCCAAAAGGTCACGATCTTCAAGCTGTTCGCACAGTTGGTCCAACAATTTGCGACGCGACCGTTCGCGGTGCGTCTTCGTCTGTGCCTTCTTCTCACGCCGACCGTTGAAACGTGAAACGAAATCGCAGTATAGGTTGCTCACTCGACCTGTGCCCCAAGACCTTTGTGCTGTTGCAAGCGCAGTTCTTGCGCAATGCCGTCATTCAACGTCATCGTCAATGTCGAGCGTGGCCCGTGGGCAGACTCGATGCATTCGTCAATCTACGCTTGAAGTGGTTTCTTTTGAGCAATCTGTGCCGAGCAGTCCAGTCGACCGCTTTTGTCACGTCGTACAAGTTGCGCAGCTTGTGGCGATGTTGGTGTCACGCGTGAGTCACTGGGCAACTCTTCGAAGTTTGGCGACCCTGGTGATACTCGGTTGGGTATGATGTTGTCCTGCTTCGATTCAAAGTCGACGAAGCACCGTTTTCCTCGCCTCAGCGGACAGAGTCACCCATGAATTCGGACTTGATGCGTAGCGGTTTGTTGACCGTGTTTTTGGTCGTCATGAACACAACTAGCGTCCTCGGTGATGATTGGGCGCAGTGGCGTGGTGCCAACCGCGATGCAATCTCACAAGAAACAGGACTGTTAACGCATTGGCCTGTATCGGGACCGCCGCTCGCTTGGAAAGCGTTGGGGCTAGGGGAAGGCTTTTCCAGCGTGTCGGTAGCCAACGGGCGAGTATTCACGCTTGGCGATTTCGACCACGGAAACTACGTGATTGCGGTTTCCAAGTCGGACGGTTCACACGTCTGGAGAACAAAGATTGGCGAATCTGGTGGACATAAGAAATACAAAGGCCCGCGCAGCACGCCCACAGTCGACGGCGGTCAAGTCTTCGTCCTCAACCAACACTCGGATCTGGTTTGTTTGGACGAGAAGACCGGTCAGTTGCGTTGGTCGCTAAACTTGGTTGACAAGTTCGGTGGCAAGATGATGTCGGGATGGAAGTACAGCGAATCACCGCTCGTTGATGGTGGACAAGTCATCTGTACACCGGGGGGAAGCAAAGGCACGTTGTTGGCACTGGATCGTTACACAGGTGAGAAGATCTGGCAAACCAGCGAGTGGACCGACACGTCCGGCTATTCGTCGGTGATTATCGCCACGATCGGTGGTAAACGACAGTACGTGCAGTTGACTGGCGATAGCTTGGCGGGCGTTGATCCAGAGTCCGGTGAAGTGCTGTGGCGTGCTGATCGCCAAGGCAAAACCGCTGTTGTTTCAACGCCAGTCGTTGCGGATGACATCGTTTTTGTGACGTCGGGGTACGGAGTCGGGTGCAATGCGTTCGAAATCAAAAATGAAGGTGGAAAATGGAGTGCCGAAGAACGGTACGCCAATACGGAGATCGCCAATCATCACGGTGGTGTCGTGTTAGTCGACGGTCACGTCTTTGGTTCCAGCGGAGGAGTTTTTCGCTGTCTCAATGTCGCCAATGGCGAACTCGCTTTCGAGGGCCGAAGCGTCGGCAAGGGAGCGACGATTTATGCCGATGGGCATCTTTACCTGCGAGGCGAATCGGGTGACGTTGCGTTGATCGAAGCCACTCCCGAAGGTCTGAATGAAAAAAGCCGTTTCGAACAACCTGACCGAAGCGACGAAAAGGCATGGCCCCATCCCGTCATCGCAGACGGGAAACTGTACCTTCGTGATCAAGACATTCTGTTGTGCTATGACCTGCGAGCCAAATAGATGAGTAAGAAGTTTCTGCTATCAATCGTCGTCTTGTTTTCTTGTCTGAACGCGAGTGCGGCTGACAAATCGGATGTCTTGATGATCGGCGATTCGATTTCGTTGGGATACACGCCGCACGTCACGACGATGTTGCAAGACGAAGCAAACGTGGTTCACCACAAGGGCAACGCCAAGCACACGACCTACGGCTTGGAAAGTATTGATGCGTGGCTTGGCGACACGGACTGGGACGTCATCCACTTCAATTGGGGCTTGTGGGATCTGTGCTATCGTCATCCAGAATCGAAGGTTCAGGGTCAACGCGACAAAGTTCGCGGAACGCTGACGACTTCGTTAGCACAGTACGAACAGAATCTGGATCAACTCGTTCGTCGGCTACGCAAGACGAACGCGACTTTGATTTGGGCCAGCACAACCGTGGTTCCCGAACAAGAAGCTGGCCGGCGTGTCGACGACGACTTGAAATACAACGTCGTTGCCGCTCGTGTGATGCAGAAGTACGGCGTCGAAATCAACGACCTGAACAAGCTGTCGCGGACATTCTCAGAAGAGTTGTTCAAGAAACCTGGTGACGTTCATTTTACGGACGAAGGATATCGGCAACTCGCCACGCAGGTCGCCGACTCCATTCGATCGGCTCGAAAGCCAATCGCCGATCCCGGGGAAACGGTGAGCGAAGTGTTCTTCGGATCGTGCATCAAGCAGGAACAACCGATGCCGCTGTTAGCGAGGATGGCGGACCAGTCGCCTGATCTGATGATCTTTCTGGGTGACAATGTCTACGGCGACACGGAAGACATGGATCTGCTGCGAGCGAGGTACAACTTGCTTGGGGCGGATGTTGGGTTTCAGCGACTTCGACAATCGTGCCCAACGCTGGCAACGTGGGATGATCACGACTTCGGTGTCAACGATGGGGGAGCCGACTTTCCGAAGCGATTGGAATCGGAACAGATCTTCGAAGACTTCTGGTTTGACAATGCAAATAGCGAAGCCTGTTCGCGTCCCGGTGTTTACGACGCGAAGTTCTTTGGTCCGCCTCAGAAACGTTTGCAAGTGATCATGCTGGACACCCGGTATTTTCGTTCGCCGTTGAAGAAGGGCGAAAAACAGCTCGGTGGTTTGTGGACTCCTGATCGCGATGTGTCGAAAACCATGCTTGGCAAGCCCCAGTGGAAGTGGTTGGAAGAACAGTTGTCAAAACCCGCCGACGTGCGCATCATAGCCAGCAGCATCCAGTTCCTCGCCGAAGCCGTCGGACAGGAAACGTGGTCCAACCTGCCTCGTGAAAAACAGCGAATGCTTAACCTGCTGAAGTCAACCAAAGCCAACGGAGTGATCTTCATCAGTGGTGACCGACATTGGGCCGAACTGTCGTCGCTGTCGGACGGCATGCCGTATCCTATCTGCGATCTTACATCCAGCAGTTTCAATCAGTTGCACGGGCGTGGGACTCCGACCAAGAATCGATTTCGTTTGATGGCAAACACGTTTCATCATGAAAACTATGGCGTCATACGGATTGATTGGGATGCACCAAAACCCAAAGCGACTCTGGAGATCCGAGATCTTGATGGCAAGGTGCAAATGAAACACCAAGTCGCATGGGATCAGTGATGCGGCAGATCCTGTTTCGTCCGCAACACAGACGACGAACTGCTGCTCAGAATGCACTCACTTTGGCAACCGAATCACAAATTTCGCACCACCCAACTTGCTTTCTTCCACGGACACTTCGCCATTGAGTCGGCGACAGATGCGTCGCACCAACGCTAACCCTAAACCGGATCCTGGTTCAGCGTGCTTGGTCAGTCGGGTGAATGGCTTGAATACTTCTTCCCGATCTGGCACCGCAATCCCGGGTCCATCGTCATTGACCGTGACTGTCATCGAATCGTGGTCTTGCGAAACACTTAACATGACGTTGGAAGTTGCGTATTTTCCGGCGTTGCTAACCAGGTTGCCGATCGCTCGCGACAGTCCGGCTCGATAGGTGGTCAGCTCTACCACCTGTGAATCGTTGAACTCAAATTGAATTTCAGGGTACAGCGGTTCATACAGCGAGATTACGTCGGCAACCAACTCGTTTACTTGCACGATTTCTTGCGTCGCCGTTTCGGCGCCTTCGTCAAGACGCGAGTAGTCCAAGAGTTCGCCCACAAGGTCGTCGAGTCGGTCGGTAGCTTCGTCAATCGAATCGAGACGTTGATCCCGTTTAATTTGGCTATCCGCGGTCCGAACCAATTCGGTTGCAAATTTGATCCGCGCAAGAGGCGTCCTAAGTTCGTGCGATACGGCTTGCAATAACTCCTTTTGGGACCGCAGCAGTGATTCGACACGCTCGGCCATCTGGTTGAACGCTCCCACAATCGGTAACGCTCGACTTCGTTTGCCTTCATCGATTCGCGCCGAGAAGTCGCCGTCTGTGATCGCGATTGCTGTCTTCTCGACGATTCGAAATTGTCGTGCGATCGGGCGTAACAAGACAGCGATTGCACCCGCCACCAACAGAAAGACGCTGCCTAACC
>JBAUHR010000737.1:0-8139 GCA_049680385.1 Rubripirellula sp.
GTGGGAACCGGCCCCACGGCAAATCCCAACAGACACTCACAACTCTACCGTCACACCGCAGAAGGCTCTCGTGAGCGAACTCGAAGTCATCGACGAATCGATCTACGATCATCCCAAGTACTACGACTTGGTGTTTGGCGCCGACTGTGCCGCCGAGATCAAATTCATCACCGGGTGCGCCGCCAAGCATGGCAGCGGAAAGACGAACCGCATGTTCGAACCGGCGTGCGGCACCGGCCGGTTGTTGTATGCGTTGGCCAAAAAAGATTACGAGATCGGCGGCTTGGACTTGAACGCCAAGGCAGTCGATTTTTGCAATGCGCGTTTTCGCAAACACGATCGCCCCGAGCCAGCCTTTGTCGCGGACATGGCCGATTTCAAAGTAAAGCGTCGCTACGATATTGCGTTCAATACGATCAACAGCTTTCGCCATTTGGGTACCGAAAAGGCCGCTCGTGATCACTTAAACTGCATGGGTGAAGCCGTTCGCGTCGGCGGTTTGTATTTGTTGGGCGTTCACTTAACGCCAACCGATGTACCGCCAAGTGAGACCGAGTCATGGTCGGCTCGGCGAGGTCACTTGGCGATCAACACACACATGTGGACGAACTCGCGCGACAAAAAAAGCCGCATCGAACGATTCGGGATACGGTTCGATGTGCACAGTCCGTCGCGAAGCTTTCGCATCGTCGACGAATTGGTTTTGCGAAGCTACACGCCCAAACAAATGGACACACTGATTGCGTCGAGCCAGCGCTGGGAAGTCGTCGAAACGTACGACTTTGCTTACGACTTGGACGAACCAATCGAAGTCGATTCAACGACCGAAGATGTCGTTTATGTGATGCGGCGAAAAAAGAAAACGTAGAGTGGGATCGCGGTGACAAGTCAAAGGGGACGAGGTGAATGGTGATCAAAGCGAACCAGTCCGTCTCCTTCGTTTTGGCCTTCGTCCGATACGAACATGGAACGTCGAAGTGGCGGCAGCGCCGATGCGCGAGCGTCAGCCCACAAGCCTTGATGTATACTGCTTATTTGTTTTGAGAGAGCAATGATCGTCGATGGTAACCCGAGCGGTCCAGTGCGAATGTTCCGTACCTTCGTTTTGTTCTGGTGTTGCGTGGAGTTTGGCACTATCGCCAACGCGACTGAATTCGACATGCTCGAACCGTCACCCGAAATGGCGGTCTACCAGCTTAGCAATCCGCGAGTTGAGCACGACCGATTTAACGAACCAATCGGAGTCTTCGATTGGCTGTTGATGCGTCCTGGGCAAGGGCGTGTTCGGATCGCGGCACGAACTGAAAATGGACGTGTCAAAATCGCGTTCGGCAGTTCCATCCGTGGAGCTTCAGGGACCGAGAAGTACAAGCAGATCTTCGATTTCTTTAACGGCAAAACCAAATGGATCGAGTTCTGGGCCGAATCGGAAGGGCCAGACAACCGCTATTTCATGCACAGCAACTCCATTCAGTTTGGTGTCGGAGCTGATCCGCCTTTGAAACCGCGTCCGATGGCCGATGTTGATCGAGCCGACTGGATGGAATTTCAGCTCGAAAACAATCCGCCCGAGCAAGTTCCGAACGGCTACATGAGACCTGCCAATGGCAGCGTGTGCGCCCCCGGCATGCCGATCATCGCGGGTTGGCGAGGCCAATGGGAAAAAGCTGAATTGGTAGCCGTCGACCATAACGTCTGGGCCGTGGTGCGCTACCCCGTACATGACAACACGATCGTCAATCGTCCGATTTCCAAATGGATCGCTGCCACACCTCAGACGCTCGCAATGGCGCGGTCAAATCCGAATCGGTTTTCACCCAGCGTACTGCTCGTTCCGGGCACGAGACTTTACGTCGACCGAAACGCGAAGCCGGTCAGTGAACTGCCCAGCGTTCCTCTGGGCATGCCAGTCCAGTGCGTGTACCACGGAACGCTTTTAGACGGCTTCATTGCGTCCACATCGGGCGAAAAATTGTTCATTCGAAAACCGGGGACACCATCGTCACGCGATGTGCCGATCAATCGCGATCAAATTTTCGCACGTCCTATCGATGCGAGAAAAGCACGCAGCCGAGTCGCCGCGGAAGCGTACCTCGAAAACGTCATCCTTTCCGATGACAACGTCGAAGAAATTCCGCAGCGGTCGTTCCCGGTCGTAGCCGAGTTGCCCGGTGGATATCAGTTGGCACCGTTGGATAAGCCGATCAACATCGGAACCGAGATGATGGTTTCTTCATCCGGTGAATGGCAGAAAGTCATGGCACTGTCGGATTCGACGGCCGACACCGCTTGGGTTCCGGTTCGGTTCGAAGACGAGCACAGGGCACGCGACTACCGAGTTCTTCGAAAGGAGTTGCTCATCGCGCAGCGAGATCTGGTCATGGCAACGAGACTTCGTCATGCCGAAGGGAAAGTCCCGCCCGCGAGGGCCGAACCGGATCCGCGGCAAAGGGAGATCAGGACTTGGAAGGACGCGAGCGGAAAGTTCAGCGTGGAAGCTACTTTGGAAAGAGTTGTCAACGAAGTCGTGACACTGAAAACACCAGAGGGCCGCGTCATCCAGATTCCAATCGAACAGCTTTCCACCGAAGATCGAGCCGTGATCAAGCAGCAGTAAATCGGCTCGTTCGACGGCATCCTGCTTCCGCTGCCGAGATGGGCTCGGCGGAAGGGTTTTTCAGGAGTTCAGTTCGGAAACCACCCGCGAACGCTTCCGCCGAATCAGCCTGATCTAGATTCGTCAAATTAGAAGTCGCCTGTTCACTAAGTGTCCGGCGAAGTCGGGCTGTGAAAATCAGTTTCGTTTGCGGCCCGCGATTCCAAAAATTGTCGCCAGGATGATTGCGATCGCGGCGACGGCACCGGCGATTGCGGACGACCATCCCCAGTCGGATTTTGTGTTGGCCAGCGTCTTGTATTTGTAGGGCATTGCAACATCGACGCCAAACTCTTCCATCTGTTCGTACTCGCGGATCAGTTGGGCCGCTTCGATCTCTTGGTAAGCCTGTTCGAATTCGGCGATGTGCGATTCGGTGTTGATGGGGATGTCGATCAAAGCCCACCGAATGCCGCAAAATCCGGCCACTAGCAGGGCTGCTGTCGCGATCAATCCGAACACTCCAAAAGCGATCGAACCACCGCCTGCGGTTTCTCGCAATTCTGGTGACTGGGCGGCTGATTCCTCGGTCACCGGCAATTTGCGCAGTTGGCCAAGGGTTGGCACATCGACAGGGCTTTGGCAGGCCGGACAGGTCATCCGTTCACCGGCTTGGCTGGTGGTGACGGGAATCGAGTCCTGGCAGGCAGGGCAGGTCAGCAAATGCATGAGAGTTGAAGAATGGGGAAGAATTGCGGTGAGGACGCCTGGACCGAAACGCGGGCCCGACTAGAATCCCACTGAGCTTACGGCACCACCAGCCCCAACGCTCCGCTCTCGCTTCACTGCGGGGCACCCGATCGGGTGAATTGCGGACGTAATAACAGCGAACTGTTTTGTTCGTATCAGATTCTCCAAGGATGGAAGAACCTTCTTGAGTGGATGACGTTTGCCCAAGGAAATCAGGGATGAGGGATTCGGGGGAAGTGTATCGGTTACGTTAGAACTGGCGACAGTGTTCGCCCGTGATGGTGTATATCGGTCCAGATCCTTCTTTGCCAGTGTTTTTAGCGATTCTGATTGGGTCTAGTTTTCGCGTCAGCGATGTCAAAGGTGTTATTGCGCCATATCGTTAGAGATGTCGTGATCGAGAATAGTTGCCCAATCGCAATGTTTTTCCAATTGGATCGCAGTGAAGGCGTGCCGCTAGTGTGGTGGTACAGTTCACTGTGGTCGTGGCTCGGCGTTGTAGATCGACGGGATGGCTCGACAGAGTCACTTCCGGCGGCAGACAAGACCAACAAAACCTAATTGGGGAAATTTGAATCACGCTAGGAGGAGCTGGCTTACTGATTTCGCTCCGACATATTGTTATTCGTATTTGTCCCAGTTTTACTACACCGTTTACTCTAACGCTGACTTTCCTGCGCCGCAGAATACGCCTGCAAAATCGAAATATGACTTGTTCCTTGGCCGTTTTCTGGTCGCCCTCGCTCGATCGATTATGATGAGAGCGTAGGATGCCGCCGGACAGCCCACACCGATCATCCCAGAAGTCATTCCCACCATTTTGCCCGCCGCGAAAGCCGCGTCCGCTCATATCACCCCAAACAGCTTTCGCCAGGAGTCTCTCACTTGTTCGACACCCTATTGGATGACTTCGAGTCCGTCGACGCACAAAGCACCGAAGCCATGACCGGTGGTTTTCGGAAGCTTCCTGCCGACGAAAACGAAGAAAGCAGCCCCGTTGATCTCGCCGGCCAAGCCGACGGTGAAGTCCAATTGGACAGCCCCGATGAATTGCTTGCGATCGATGAAAGCGAATCGTGGTCCGATGACCCGGTTCGAATGTACTTGACCCAGATGGGCGAGATTCCTCTGTTGACCCGGAAGCAAGAAATTGAACTTGCCAAACGGATCGAAGAGACTCGCCGCCGTTTCCGCACCAAACTGCTGGAAAATCATTACGTCTTGGTCGAAGCGTACAAGACGTTGAAAAAGGTCCATCGTGGGCAGTTGCCCTTCGATCGTACCGTTCAAGTTTCGGTCACCGACCGCTTGGAAAAAGAACAGATCCTTGGCCGGTTGCCACACAACTTGCGAACCCTGCAAACCCTGCTTCGCCGCAATCGGCACGACTGGAAGGTCTCGCTTTCCAAGAGTGCATCACAGCGTCGTCGGGCCGAGGCATGGCGTTCACTTGCTCGCCGTCGCCGACGCGCCGTTCGCTTGATCGAAGAACTTGGTCTGCGGACTCAGCGAATTGAAACGCGTATCGAGTTGCTGGAAAAGTTCTCGCATCGTTTGACGCAAATCGAAAACGAAATTAGCGACCAGAAACGAACCAAGCATGGCCGCGAAGTCCGCGAAGACTTGCTGCGTGAACGTCGCCAGATTTTGACCGCGTGCCAAGAAACACCGACGTCACTTCGTAACCGCGTTCAAATGTTGAACAAGGTTTACGGCGAGTATCAGCAAGCCAAGCGTGAACTGAGCGAAGGCAACTTGCGGTTGGTCGTTTCGATTGCCAAGAAGTATCGCAACCGTGGGCTGTCGTTCTTGGACCTGATCCAAGAAGGCAACGCGGGTCTGATGCGGGCGGTCGACAAGTTCGAATATCGTCGCGGGTTCAAGTTCTGTACTTACGCCACGTGGTGGATTCGCCAAGCGATCACTCGTGCTGTTGCCGATCAGAGTCGTACGATCCGGATTCCGGTTCACATGGTCGAAACGATGTCGCGAGTTCGCAACGTCGCTCGCCAATTGCTGCAAGAACTTGGTCGTGAACCCACGATCGAGGAAACCGCTCGTCGTGCTGACGTCACCGTCGAAGAAGCTCGCCGAGTACTGACGATGTCGCGTTTCCCGATCTCGCTGGATCGTCCGGTCGGCAACAGCGAAGACAGCCAGTTTGGCGATTTGCTGCCCGACGGAACTGCCGAAAGTCCACAGATCGGTGCGACGCAAGAAATGTTGCGTGATCGCATCTCGGGTGTGTTGAAGTCGTTGTCGTACCGCGAGCGCGAAATCATCAAGCTGCGTTATGGTCTGGGCGACGGTTACAGTTACACGCTGGAAGAAGTCGGTCACATCTTCAAGGTGACCCGCGAACGTATCCGGCAAATCGAGGCAAAGGCCGTTCGTAAGTTGCAGCAACCAAGCCGCAGCCAAGACTTGGTCGGTTTCTTAGACTAAGCCGAGTAAAGCGAACTCGCGATCGCGAATTGATCATCCACGAAGCGGTGTGTTTCTGTTTTTCAGAAGCACGCCGTTTTTTCGTTTTTGGGTAGGCTATGCGTTCGAACGTATTGCATCGTCCCCTCCTTTTTCGATCTCGCTATGTCCGCGCAGTCTCTCCAGCAAGCTTGGCAGATTCACCAGTCTGGTGACGTGACACGTGCCGAGGCTATCTATCGCCGCGTGATCGATCAGTCGCCCAAGAACGCGGACGCTTGGGTCTATTTGGGGATCGCCCTGTTTGATCAGCGGCAATTTGCCGAGTCCGTTGACGCCTATCGCCGGGCGATCAAGATCAAGCGTGTTTTCCCTATTGCGTGGAACAACCTTGGCAATTCGCTTCGCATGGCGGGCGATGTCGACGAAGCGGATCGGTGTTTGCAGACGTCGTTGGACCAAGACCCGAACTATTTGTCGGCGTTAAAGAATCGTGGCACGCTTTGGATTTGGACCGGCGATATCGAGCGGGGGTTGCAGTGGTACCAACGCGGTCTCGAAGTCGATCCGGATAACGCCGAACTGCACCGTAACCTTGGGGTGATCGAGCTGCTAAGAGGCAACTACGACGCCGGATGGCCACATTATCGTTGGCGATGGCGGATGCCTGGTTTGACGCGTCCGCAGTCGCCGGCGCCGGTTTGGGGTGGACAGCCGCTGGCGGGCAGGACGGTGCTGCTGTATCCCGAACAAGGGCTTGGCGATGCGATCCATTTTGTGCGGGTCGCCCGGACGATGGTCGATCGCGGCGCGACTGTGATTTTGCAGTGTGCTGCAAAACTGATCCCGCTGTTCTCGTCGACGATGAACACGTTGGGCGTGTCTCGCTTGATGGCGGATACGGATGCTGCGCCGCCGGTCGACTATCAGGTCTCGATGATCGAAGCCGTTGATGGGCTGTATCAGATGGATGGCCGCGTCGACTATCGCAGCGACTTGGTCTCGCCGAACAGTGGTTATTTGGGCGTGTCGAACGAGTTGGTCGAGTACTGGCGGAAATGGTTGGCGGCCAACACAACCGGACGTTGCATCGGCATCAATTGGCAGGGCAATCCACAGCACCATGCTGATGTCTATCGAAGCGTGCCGCTGTCGATTTTGGAACCGTTGTCAACGGTCGAAGGAATCACGCTGGTGAACCTGCAGTTCGGTTTTGGTGCCGAGCAGTTGGATACGTGCAGCTTTGGCGATCGCGTCGTGCGATTACCCGAGCATGTGGATGCGACCGAAGGCGCGTTCACGGACACCGCTGCGATCCTTGCCTGTCTGGACGGCGTGATCACCTCGGACACGGCGATTGCTCACTTGGCCGGCGCGGTCGGCGCCGACGTGACGACGATGTTGGGCCGAGTACCGGATTGGCGATGGCTGCAAACCGGCGATTCGACGCCCTGGTATCCAACGATGAAGCTGGTTCGCCAGCAACAACTGGGCAGTTGGGACAACGTCGTGGCCGAAGTTTGCGACGGCGTTGTCGGCGGTTAGCCAACGGCCTCGACGGGTTGCTGGTTGGATGGAAAACTGACGCAGCGGGTTGCCAAAAGGACGAAATCAGGCGATTCGCCGAGCGTCTTGGCGACGATTCGCTATGAAATGTCCGTTTCGGCCATGTCTCGTGCGTGGTAGCTGCTTCGCACGAAGGGGCCGCTGGCGACCTTCTTGAATCCCATGGCCTTGGCAAGTTCGCCGATTTCGTCGAACTCTTCCGGCGGAACGAACCGCACAACGGGCAAGTACTTTTCGCCGGGCTGCAGGTACTGGCCAAGCGTCAGGAAATCAACATCGTGCTCGCGAAGATCGGCCAGTGCGTCGAGCAGTTCGCCGCGTTCTTCGCCGAGTCCCAGCATCAGGCCGCTCTTGGTCTTCACTTTCGGATTGTATTTCTTGACCTGGTCCATCATGTCCAGCGTCCATCGGTAATCGCTCTTGGGCCCACGGACGCGGCGATACAGTCGGGGGACGGTTTCCATGTTGTGGTTGAACACGTCCGGAGCCGCGTCGATGACGATTTTCAGAGCGTCTTTGCAGTGAACAAAGTCTGGCGTCAGGACTTCGGTCGTTGCCCCCGTGCGCTCGCGGACTGCAACGATACAGTCGGCAAAGTGTTGGGCGCCGCCGTCGGGCAGGTCATCGCGAGTCACGCTGGTGATGACGACGTGTTTCAGGCCTAGTCGCGAGGCGGCTTCGGCGACGCGCGCCGGCTCGTCCGCCTCGGGCAACTGCGGCGGTCGCCCACGCATCACTGAACAGAACCCACACGGGCGGGTACAAACGTTACCCAGAATCATGAACGTGGCGGTCTGCTGGCT
>JBAUHR010000738.1:0-2115 GCA_049680385.1 Rubripirellula sp.
GATGTGAATTTCCGCTTCTCGAAGTTGCCGGCAAATGGCCTCGATCGCCGAAGGCAGCATTGGTTCGCCGCCCGTCAGCACGACGTGTCGAACGCCCGACTGGCGAATCTGGTCGACGATCGACGCCAGGGACTGGCGATCCCCTTCGGGTTTCCATGAAGCGTACGGTGTGTCACAAAACCAGCAACGCAGGTTGCAGCCGCTGGTGCGAACAAAATAGCTCTCGACGCCCGTCAATTTTCCTTCGCCTTGACGGCTGACAAAGGTTTCACTGATCCGCAGCTCGTCGCTGCTGCTCGGCATCTCGCGGTCGCTGCCCGGCATCTCATCATCGCTGCCCCTGGTCGGGTCGGCGGAGGCGTGCGAGAATCGAATTTCACCCGTGGAAGTCATTGATAACGAGACGCTAAAATTGAGTAACTCAGATAACTTTCGGAAACTCCTCGAGGTTTTCGACAACCCCAGCCCGTCGCGAAACTTCACGATCGAGCATCATTGCCCCGAGTTTACTTCGGTCTGCCCCAAAACGGGACAGCCGGACTATGGCACGATCGTGTTCAGCTATGTGCCGGACGAGATTTGCGTCGAATTGAAGAGTCTGAAGATGTATCTGCAGGCTTTTCGAAACGAAGGGATCTTCTACGAAGCGGTGACCAACCGAATCATGGACGACTTTCTGGCCGTCGTAAAGCCTCGCAGTGCAAGCGTCGAAAGCCGCTGGACGCCCCGCGGCGGCCTGCACAGCAATATCATTGTCCGATATCCGGAAAACTGATTTTCCCGATCTTCGCATTCACACGATCGACAAACCTACTTTTTAGATTCACCCCATCATGACCATTCCTCCCGTTCTGATCAGCGGCTTCGGCGACGAAGCGGCCAACGAGAAGCAAGCCGTCCAGCAGTACAGCGCCTTCGCGGCACTCGGCCTGAGGTACTACTCGATCCGCTTCATTGATGCCGGCGAAGGCATCAAGAATGTGATGTCGTTGTCCGAACCCGAGATCCAGCACTTGGTCAAAATGCAAGGCGATTACGGGTTGAAGGTCAGCAGCATCGGTTCGCCGATCGGTAAGGTCAAATTGCTAGACGTCGATGACGGCACCAGCAACAAGTATGTGCCGTTCGACCAGTACCTGCGCGAAGACGTTACCACCGCCTGCGATCGGGCCGAAGCGTTTGGTGCCAAGCTGCTTCGCGGTTTCGCGTTCTATCATCCCAAAGGTACCAATCCCGCCGACCACATCAACCAAGTCTCGGACCAGTTGAGCCAGATTGCCGAGCTGTGTGATTCGCGCGGCTTGACGTTCGGTTTGGAAGTCGAAGCGAACTTGGTCGGGCAAACCGGCGACCTGCTCAACACGATCGCCGCCAAGGTCAATCATCCGGCGATGTTGACGATCTTTGACGCCGCCAACATTGTCACGCAAGGATTCACTGCCGACGAAACCTACTCGCAATATTTGGCGATGAAACCGAGTCTCGGTTGGGTTCACATCAAAGACTATCACGATCCGTCACCAACCGGCCGCATCGATCACGTCGACGAAGCCAGTCTCAGCAACTTTGTTCCTGCCGACATGGGCGACAGCGGACACGAAGCGATCCTTCGCGACATGCGCGACTTCATGCCCGAGCTGCACAAACGAATGACGGCTCGCGGTGCCGACGGTGTCTTCATGGATCTGGAACCACACGTCAAAGGCGGCGGCCAGTTCGGTGGATTCAGCGGACCAGACGGGTTTGGCGTTGCCATGCGTGGCTTGTGCCGAGTACTGGATTATGTGGGCATCCCGTACGCACTGCGTTCGTTCGCCGACATCAAAGCATCCTGCAGCTAGCCGGTACACCTGACATGGCATCCGAGAAAAACAATGCTGATCGTTTGACCGAGTTGGAAATCCAGCTCGCACATGTCCAACGTATGTACGAACAGTTGAACGACGTCGTCACGACTGAGGCGATGCGTGGTGATCGGATCCAACGGAAAGTCGATGCGTTGACCGTCCAGTTGAAAGAAGTCAAGAACAAGTCGGCCGAACCCGCGACCGATCCGCTGGATGAAAAACCACCGCACTACTAGGGTTCTGTGTCAGCTCAAGAAAGTAGGGCCGG
>JBAUHR010000739.1:0-2367 GCA_049680385.1 Rubripirellula sp.
GACCTTACATTTGATCGTGATCATGAGTTCGTCTCCTGTTGTTGTTCGGTCGCTTCGGCAGAAAAGGTTTTGATGCCCGCCGGATGCATTGAGATCGAAAGCGAGCTTTCTTCAGCGTCGAATTCGATCCGGCTGATTAGCAATGTCAGCACCGCCGACTTCTCGCGTATGTTCAGCTCATTCCAGACATTGCCGAAGTCAGAAAAGGCCACATTCACATCACGCTCGTCGATCTGTTCGGCTGTCAAGCGTTTGATCTCGCCGTCAACGATTTCAAGCGACTCGATAATGCCGGCAACCTCTTGGTGCAATGCCGCCAATCGTTCTGAATCGCCAGACCCGACGTCAGTCGAGCTGCTCACGTGTTTCATCTGGTCGTGCTGGTGATTCAACCGTTGGGTGAGCTGCGTTCGTTGGGTATTCAACTCCGCCAACACGGCTTCGCAACGTTTACTCGACTGCTCCAACACATCGCGGCGCAAGCCAGGATCATCCGCGATGCAGCGAATCTGGTCGACCACGGCCGCTTCGATATCTGCAGCTGGAAGCGAGGGTGACGGACAATACTTCCGCCCACGTTTGATCGCCGTCACACACGTATAGTAGCGGTACACTTTCGACCGGCGACGAGCGACGTTGTGAACCATCGAATGGTTGCATGCCGGACAATAGATCAAACCTTTCAACAACGCCTGATACTTGTTGACCAGGTGATTGCCGCCGCCGCGAGCGTGACTGCGCATCATCGCAGCGACATCGTCGAAAATCTTCTGATCAATGATCGGCGTGTGCTCACCCTTGAACGTCAGCGTCTTATGCTTGATCCGACCAATGTAGGTTTGGTTTGTCAGCATCGTGTGCAAGGACGACTTATCAAATGGTTTACCGCCTCTCGTCTTTCCCGATTTCGTCTTCCAGGACTTCAAGCACCAGCCACGACGGTCAAGTTCTTCGACTACCGGCGTCATCGACTCCATCTCGAGATACAACCCAAAGATACGCCGCACTTTCGCCGCCTCGTCCGCGTTGACCACCAACTTCGGGCTTGGTCCGGATTGGTCAACGTCGTACCCCAGCACCGGGATACCGCCCGCCCATTTCCCACGCCGTCGTTGAGCCGCAATCTTGTCGCGAATCCGCTCTCCGATGATCTCTCGCTCGAATTGTGCGAATGAAAGCAGAATATTCAATGTCAACCGACCCATCGAGTGCGTCGTGTTGAACTGCTGGGTCACCGACACGAACGACACGCCGTGGTTGTCGAACGTATCCATGATCTTCGAGAAGTCCAGCAAGCTACGACTCAGTCGATCGACCTTATACACGACCACGCAATCAATCTTGCCCGCCGAAATATCTTCCAACAATCGTTTCATCGCCGGCCGGTCGACGTTGCCGCCCGAGTACCCGCCATCGTCGTAACGAGTGGAAATGACCTTCCAGCCCTCTTGCGATTGACTGGCGATGAAGTTCTCGCCGGCGTCACGCTGGGCGTCCAACGAATTGAACTCTTGATCGAGACCTTCCTCAGTCGACTTACGAGTGTAGATCGCGCACCGAATGATCCGCCGTTCAGATTCCGTTTGCTTCTTCATTTCTGTCTCCTTCCAAGCCGAAAGAAGAGGAATCCGTTGTAGCTGACACCGGTGATCTCGCCCGCAACTTTCGACAGCGAACGAAACCGCTTGCCCTCGTATTCAAATCCGTCCGTCAATACGAGCACGCGAACCATCTGGCCCTTGTATCGCCGTTCCAGAAAGCTGCCCGGCGGCGGCAATCGAGGATCCCAGTCGACGTATCCATCTTCCTCCGGCGTGGCCCGACGAACGTTATCCAGAACCTCTTCGCGTGGAGCCGTCATACGAAGATCCGATGTTGCCGCCAACTCGCGAGCCTTCTGTTTCGCTTCGTTGCTCAGCCCGCCTTCGTCCAACGCTTGCAGCCGCCAAGCGATGCGTCGAACCAAATACTTTTTGTGTCGGCTGCGACAAACTTCATCAAACACTTCTTCATAGAGCGTTCGCAATTCATTGACTGTCTTGTCCTCGAGCGCAGCAACCGCCAATCGAGTTTCATCCGTCATCGGCTCACCTCCGTGTTAGCTTGCTCCGTTTCGGAGACGATCGACAATTCGTTGATGTCGAGCGATTCGGAATCTTGCTCGACGTCGACACTATTCGACTGACGAGTGTAGATCGCACATTGCGTCGCAGGTTGCTCTGCCTTAGTCCGGCAGCGAGTCAATGCACGCGATAGAATGGCAGCGATATTGCTGCGTCTTGCATCACTCATGAAAGGGTACCTCTGTGAAAGAAGGAATGGATTCGGCCGCGGTCATCTGCCGCTCAGAAACCGCGTCCGTCACAG
>JBAUHR010000740.1:0-12204 GCA_049680385.1 Rubripirellula sp.
CGGGTACCGTGGTCGCGACGTGACGTACCAAAAACCCGCGGCTAGCGCCGTCGGCTCAGTTGTCGAATCCGCCCGACGTAAAGTGATGTAAACGCTCATGAGTCAACAACCTAACCACGGCACGACCTCCAACACCAATCGCCTCCACTTGTCCAACGATCCAACCATTGCCGATGACCGACCGCTAACCATCGGAACGCATACGTTGGCTAGCCGCATGATCGTTGGCACGGGTCGTTACGACACGATGGACCAGATGCGAGCGTCGCTCGATGCGTCCGGTGCGGACTGTGTCACCGTCGCCGTGCGGCGCGAACGACTTTACGACAAGTCCGGTCAAAACATCTTGGACTTCTTGGACCTCGACCGATACATCCTGCTGCCCAACACGGCCGGCTGCTACACCGCCGCCGACGCGATTCGAGCCGCCAAGTTGGGACGCGAAATCCTGCGCACGCTTGGGAACCCAGGTGCCGACTGGGTCAAGCTGGAAGTCCTTGGCGACAGCAAGACGCTGTTGCCCGATCCAACCGAAACACTCGCTGCTTGCCGCGAACTAGCAGCCGATGGTTTTCAAGTCTTGTGCTACACCAGCGATTGCCCCGTGACGGCGCAAAAATTGAAAGCCGCCGGTGCCGCTAGCGTGATGCCCGCCGGCAGCCCGATCGGCAGTGGCCAAGGACTACTGAACGTCAACAACTTGAAAATCATCCTTGAATATCTAAAAGAAGACGACGCGGACTATCCCGTCATCATCGACGCCGGCGTCGGCACGGCTAGCGACATCAGCGAAGCGTTCGAACTTGGCGCCGACGGCGTCTTGCTCAATACCGCCATCGCCCATGCTCGCGACCCGATTCGCATGGCTCGCGCCATGAAGTACGCCACGCTGGCCGGACGCGATGCGTATCTTTCCGGCCGCATCCCCAAACGACTCTACGGCACCGCCAGCAGCCCCACCGAAGGCGTCATCAGCACACGACCGTACGGATCACAGGCTTAGACGGGGCTGTCAACCGTTGGGGGTTGCGGCTGTTCGCGCTTGCGGTTTGTCGGTTTAGCAACGAGCGGAAAAACAGCCCGTCCAATCCTTAACGTCTGCGGTCTTTCCCTCGTTCTGCCCATTCTCACCCGCGCGTGAAAGTTCTATGCGACCATTCATCATCGCTGCCGTCGTAGCACTGATCCAAGTTGGCATTCCATCATCCAGCCAGGCTCAATTGGAAAGCCGCCCCAACATCGTCTTCATCATGGCCGATGACATGGGATGGGCTCAGCCCGGATTCAACGGCGGCAACCCGGCACTGACACCGAACATGGATGCGCTGGCCGCCGAAGGAATGCGGCTTAGCGATTTCTACACGCACAGCGTTTGTGCGCCGACGCGTGCCGCATTGCTGACCGGACGTTACGCCTTTCGCACCTGGTCCGACTGGCGAACCGAAGACTTTGGCAAACCCAGCTACCTTGCCAAGCTTGGCCTGACACTGGCGCACAACGAGCGCGGCGAACCCACTCGCCGCATCCATGCGCTCGACACGGACGAACGCACGATCGCCGAAGCCCTTCGCGATGCAGGTTACTTCACGTCATTGATCGGAAAGTGGCACCTTGGCGAATGGTTGCCCCAGCACTTGCCGATGGGACAGGGGTTCGAACATCAATACGGTCACTATGGCTGGGGCATCGACTATTTCAACAAGACGATCGTCCACAACGCGCCGGCACGCTTTGCCGTTTACGACTGGCACCGCAACCAACAACCCGTTCACGAAACCGGATACGCGACGGACCTGATCGCGGCCGAAGCAGACCGCGTGATCGCAGCCCGAAAGAACGACAACCGACCATTCTTTATGTACGTCGCCTTCAATGCGGTTCACGGTCCGCTGAACCCGCCACCTGGTTACCCAGGCGATCCCGATGACCCGATGGCGATACGCGACGACATGCTAAGCAGCCTCGACAGCGCGGTGGGCCGCATCAAACGTTCGCTCGACCAGAACGGCTTTCGAGACAACACGCTGCTGGTTTTCTGCAACGACAATGGACCCGTGCTCGAGGAACTGAGCCGGCCGTTTCGTGGCACCAAAAACACGACCTACGAAGGCGGCGTGCGACAGCCCGCGATCCTTCGCTGGCCAGGACACACCGAACCGGGCACCACAAAATCAGGCCTGATGTTCATCGCCGATTTCTTCCCAACCTTCATCACCTTGGCAAACGGCAATCACCAACAAGACCGGCCCATCGACGGGATCGACATGACATCGATGCTGTTTTCCGGCGCAGAAAGTCCTCGTCAAGAAATCATCTACGACGTCACAGGAAGCGTTCGTTTGCCCACGATTCGCCGCGGTGATTTCAAGCTAATGAGCGACGTACTCTACAACATCGCAAAAGATCCCGGCGAGCAAACCAACGTTGCCGACAAACATCCGGACGTTGTCGCAGAGCTAAAACAACGACTCGATCAAGCCGCATCGGAACGACCACCGCTAGGCGACAAACCACTGTTGATGGACCCACCACTTCCGTACGTCTATGGCCTGGACGAACAAACCGACGTCCCCGAATGGTTGGTCACAGCCGTCGACGCCGTCCGCGCCACTCAGCCCACCGAGTGGGAACCCGGAGAAACACCATGGCCCAAAGCCCCACAGGGTGCAGACGCCAGCAAAATGGATGGCCTGAAAGACGAACAGGCAAAATGAACGGTCACACTGTTTCGCCACACGGACAATAGTCGACCGAGTTTCGGGTAAAGTGGACGGTCCTGTTTGGTTTGATACACGAGTCCTCACCCGAGTCGTTGTGATGAGAAGCTACTGTCGCCGGCCCATTCGCATAGCACGGAACCTTGGCTTGCTCAGGGGCGGCTTGCTCAGGGGCGGCTTGCTCAGGAGCTTGCTCTGGGCACTGGTTGCGATTGCCGGTGCTGGCACCGCGGCCGGAGCAGAATCTTTTCGAGTCGGCGAAAGCGTCGCCTTTGCTGACAAGGATGGTTGGCACGTCGGTTCAGTGACCGCTGTCGCCGGTGGACAGGTGCAAGTGCAGGCCGAAATGAGTGGCGAAACTCAAGTTGGGGTCTTCGCTGCGACTGCATTGCGAAGACCGCCATGGACAACCGGTGCACGTTTCTGGAGTGACGCTGGCGGGAACTTCAAAATCAAGGCGTCGGTCGTCGATGTCAAAAACGGTTACCTGAAACTGCTCAAGCCAGACGGCAGTACGATCAGCGTGCCGGCCGCAAAATTGAGTGACGCAAATCAACGAGTCGCCGAGTCGCTTGCCAAAGCCAAACACGACTACATCGCGATGATGGCGGCCGCGGCACCGAAATCGGATCCCGAACCCGAACCGATGGCAAGTGCGAACGAAACCGCGTCGCGTATCACGCCTTCGCCTGATGCAGCGATGGCGCCGGCGATCGCAAGCGAGCCATCGCTGTCGCCGCAGACCACCATCGATCTAACGCAAGCACCGGCAAAGCAATTAACGTTCTTCAAGCCCGGAACATCGATCATGGTTGGGCCTGAAATCATGCCAATGCAACCGCTGCAGATCGCACCGACCGAGATCCCCAATTTGGAACCGCAAGTCTTGGAATACCAAGGCCATCGCGACGAAAACATCGATCGTCTGTTTTACTATGGAACCGACCAAGTGCTGTTGGCCGTGGAAGCAAAAGTCGATCGAGACCGGTTCGATGCAATTCGCTGGTGCTCACTTTCCGACCGCGCCGTTTCGGCCCCCTGGCGACTGCCATCGAACGAACGCGTGGTCACGGTTGATCGCAAGTCCGGCCGGTTCATGACCCAGCGAACGCGGCACGAACAACTGCCGACCGTGTGGCGAATCTACCAGCCCAACGAAACGACTCAATCAGTTGACCTGCTGTTCGAACTTGGCCCTGGCAACGGCACCGCTTTGACCGGCAGTCCGGTTCCATGCTTTTTACCAGCCGACCGAGTCTTGTTGCCTCATCCGCGCGGCATGTTCGTTGTTGACTTGAACACCCAGCAAATCGAACTGGATGTCGAGATGAATCTACAAGGGTTACAGATCCGTCCCCCCGTCATCTCTGGCGACGGACGATACTTTGCGGCCATGTTAGATCGTGACGTGCCGATGAAACGTGTCATCATCGACCTGACCGAAGGCTCGGTCGTTCACTGCAGCCAACTGATGGGATCGTCTAGCGGAGTCTTTTCGCCAGACGGGCGACACTACATCGCGTTAGTAGCGCCCCGATTGATCTGGTACGACGTGCAAACGTGGGAAGTCGCGCGCGTCGAACACTGCGTTAATCAATGGGGCCGTGTCTCGCGTCCGTTCCATATCCTCAGCGATCGCTACGCACTGGATGCATCCAGCCGACTGATCGACTTTGAATTGGGAATGTCATTCGTGACATTCGAAAACGACGCCCTCGACACCGCAGGAGCACCGCTGACTCAGCTCATCGGTGACACGCTGCTGACCGCATCGGACCGTGGCGAAACCAAACGGATCGCTACGGTCCCAGTCCCCAACCCCGACGTGCTGCAATTTCTAGACTCGATCACTAGCAATCCAGAATTTGCGTCTCTTGGCGAAGGCCCCCAAGTCCGACTCGACGTTCAAAACGGCGCAGCCCACGAGCGGATCACTGCGGCGATCGTCGCCATGATCGAAGACATCGGTTGGTCAGTCGCATCAAATGCCGACTTGGTATTCAAGGCCGAATACAACAACCACGTCGAATCGCAACAGTTTCAAGCAAAGTACGGAATCCCCAAGAACCCAAACGATCGCGGCAGCTACATCTTTACCCTCACCAGCGAAAAACGCACACTCTGGAGCACCTATCCGCTCGGCGTCATCGTGTGGGGCGATAACTTGATCTATCAAGGCGCAGTGCCAAGCGACAAACCAAACGGCGAAATTCCCGCCGGCCTCCAACTGCCCAATAAATTTCGTGACGCACACACAGATGGCGGACTTCCCACCGCAAGGTATCGCCCCACATCGTTGCTAAGAGGCGAATCAACCACCAAATTCGACCGACAAATGTCACGCTAGAACCGCCTCCTGACGCCACCGACCAAGAGTTTCATTGATGCCTCGCGATTCAATCCATTCATCGCCACAGTCTCAGCCACGGTCCGAACCTGGCCAAGAAATCGAAACGCCGCAATCCAAAAACGATCGAGTGTTGTCGATCGACGCATTACGCGGTTTCGACATGTTTTGGATCATCGGTGGCAGTGAAATCGCAACGAAGCTACTCGCCCATGACGATCCGCAACACTGGACTCAAAGAGTCGCCGAGCAGTTCGAGCATGTTCGCTGGGAAGGGTTCCGATTCTACGATTTGATTTTCCCGCTGTTCATCTTTCTGGTCGGGTGTGTTCTGCCATTCTCGTTACGGAAGTATGCGGGGAACCCCAAGCTCGTTTACGGCAGGATCGCAAAGCGAGGGCTGCTGTTGGTTTTGTTGGGATTTGTAGTCAACGGCGCACTACAGTTTGATTTCGCCAACATGCGTTACGCGCACGTGCTACAGCGAATCGGAATCGCGTACGCCCTAGCCGCAGTCCTTTACCTGCACACTTCATGGCGAGGTTTGACCGCTGCGACCGCAGTGATCCTGCTGGGTTACTGGGGCATTTTCGAGTTCATTCCCGCCCCGGGCGGCGTCGCAGGCGACTATTCGATGGAAGGAAACCTAGCCGGCTATCTGGACCGTACGTACATGCCAGGGATCATCCTGGACAAGTACTACGGACACGGCGACAACGAAGGCTTCCTATCAACAATCCCCGCCGTCGCAACCGCGCTGCTAGGAGTACTAGCGGGAATATTCTTGCAATCGCCGGCTAAACCATGGCGAAAAGTCGGGCGTTTAGCAGCCGCCGGAATCGCCTGCGTTATCATCGGAAACCTCTGGGGACTTTCGTTTCCAATCATCAAGAATCTGTGGACCAGCAGCTTCGTATTGGTAGCAGGCGGATGGAGTCTCTTACTGCTTAGCGTTTTCTATGCACTGGTCGACGTCTTGAAGTTTCATCGATCGGCGTTCTTCTGGATCGTGATCGGCATGAACGCAATCACCATCTACGTCGGCCAAAGAATCGTCGACTTTGGCGACATCTCCGAGTTCTTCTTCGGGGGCATAGCAAAAGCAACAGGCAACGCATCCACACTCACCCTGCTAGTTGGCATCATCACCGTAAAATGGCTGCTGCTGTACTTCCTCTACCGCCACAAAATTTTCCTGCGGGTTTAGGAAATCTGCATTTGGTTTGATACTCTGAACAGCACAACGGCAACGAAGAGTCTCGCAGGACAATCAGGTGATCGCGGACATCGTTTTTCTTTCTCCCTTTTCGAAAATCAATGCCGAACTGATATTTTTGATTTCAATTTCTTCTGCTAAATGAATTTCGACGTTGGGCTTTCGCCCGCGTTTTATTCGTTTCAAAGGGATTCGAGATGGCTACCAAAGTAGCAAACGTAAAGGCCAGTAAGACCACCTCGGTTAAGGCCGTCAAGCCTTCCGCCACCACGGCAAAGGCGACCAGTGTCAAAGCAAAGGTCGCCACCGTCAAGGCAACTACCACAGCAAAAGCAACGGCCGCGACCAAGGCGAAGACTTCGCCAAAGGCTGCTGTAAAGTCGGTCGCTAAGACTGCCAAGCCAGTCGCTGTCACTGCTGCTGCGAAATCGCCAGCCGCAAAAACTCCGGCCGCAACAAAGCCAGCCGTCAAAGCTGCTGTCGTTAAGGTAGCCGCAAAGTCGGCTCCGAAAGCCAAGCAAGCTCCCAAGGCTGTCGCTAATAAGAAGTAGTCGCTTCCTGCGACCGTGAACGCGGCAATGTTGCTCACACTGCAAAGCGTGAGCAGTCGCCGCGTTTTTTTATGCGCATAGATAGCCCCCAAAAACAGACGACCGCCGATCGCTGGCGGCACGGTTAACGCTTCACCGCATTCGCGATACACTCGGGTCCACCAAAGGCGATACCGACACCAACTGCGGAAGTCGCCATTTCCCGATTGAATCCTCTGTTTGTTGAGAGTGTCACCTGATGTCCGAACGAATCATCATGCGAACCGGTGAGTCACTGGTTGCCGGCGGCCCACCATTCACTGCCGCCGAACCCGAAGTCGTGATTGGCGAATTGGATGGTCCAGTCGGCACCGCGATTGCAACACTGACGGGCGATCAGTCGATGGGCCACTCGAAGGTGTTCGCGATTTTGAACACGGACATTCAGGTTCGTCCGGTCACGCTGTGCGTCAGCAAGGTGACCGTCAAGAACAGTCGCTACACAAACATTCTGATGGGGACCGTGCAAGCAGCGATTGCCAACGGTGTCCTTGATGCAGTTCGGGCAGGCGACCTGCCCAAGGACCGCGTCAACGAGCTTGGAATCATTTGCAGCGTTTGGCTGAACCCCGGTGTCATCGATGATGACAATCTGGACCACAAGGCACTGTTTGATATCCACCGAAAGGCAATGACGCAGGCGATTCACAAAGCGATGAACAACGAACCGTCGATTGACTGGCTGCTAGAAAACCAAGACAAGATCACTCACAAGTACTACCAAATGGGCTTGGACGGAAAGATCTAGCCAGCGATTCAATACGAATTGCGGCGAAGTTGTTTCCATGGCTCGATTTGGCGAGACAACGTTGACCTTTCGAGAGCACCGATGATGGTGCATCGTTGTTGGCGTTGTCACGCCGGCGGGCAGATCATTCGGCATCGCTTGCTTGTAAGTAAACATAGTCCAAACCGAACATCAATCCGGGCGTTGCTTGCGAGTTCTTTCCTTCGATCGAAACATGCAATGCGTTGTCGCCGGCGGCCATTTCGAATGTGCCGATTGAAACCGGCCTGGTCGAGATGACATTGGGGCCGTTAAACAGATCGAACTTTTCCGGCACTTGTGAATCATTCACGGCGAGACTTACGATTCCGTAATCATGTGCTTGAGTCATTGCGACAAACACTTCGTAGCGTCCGGTCGTCGTAACCGGCACCGTCAAACTTAGTCGATCGCCCGCTTTTGCGCCCGTCCACCACAGATGTGAACTGCCGCTCCATTTGCCAGCCTTGAAGCCGCCCATTCCCTGCGGGTTCGCCCTACCGCCTGTGATCTTAGCGACGTTCAGCGACTCAGCCTCCAGCGCTCCTTCGACGCGTCCGGTTGCTTCGTTAAGCACCGGTCCTTCGCCAGGAAGCGGTACCTGTACAGGACTCGCCAAGTAGGCGATCAGGTCGACGACTTCATCCGGCTTTAGTTGGTCGAGTTGCCCGTCTGGCATCATCGAAACGTCGGTCAACTTCTGTGCTTCGATGTCATCGCGATCGACAACCAACCGTTCATTTGCCGTTTGAATCACAATAGCGGTCTCATTCGTTTCGCGCACCAGACCGTTGATCGTGCGACCGTCGATCGTCACGATCGTGGTGGCTTGATAATCTCGCCCCACCAATGCGCTTGGGTCCAAGATGTTTTGCAATGTGTAATCCAGGTCGCCACGGTTGCTGCCCGTGATGTCCGGGCCAATTTTTTCGCCTTCACCAAATAGCAGGTGACACTTTCCGCAAGTGTTGTTGTAGAGCATTCGTCCGTGCGAGCGATTCGCGGATTGCAGTGCCTTCGGCGTAAGCCGTTGTTTCCACTGTTCGATCTGTTGCTTTTTGTCCGACGCCGTCGCACGCATCGAGCCCCAAGTCTTGTTGATTGCGTCCGACAGTGCGTCGTCATTGAGCGACTGCATCTGACGAATCGTAAACGCGGACAGATCGTTTCGCTCGGCGACACCAGCTTCAACAGCATCCAACAATTTGTGTGCCCAGACAGATCGCGACGACAGCGTTGCCACTGCGTCGGATCGCTGGTCAGGCGAAAAAGTCTTATACCGTGCAAGAATCGCATCGGGAATTTTCGCATCGTCGTAACCCGCCATTGCACGGATCGATGCGGCCCGCATGGTGTCATCGTCCAAGATTGAAATCAAGGTCGGCACCAACTCATTGTCCTTGCCCGCGATCAGTGCTTGCAACGCGCTGGTGCGTTGGTCCGCTGGCGCCGCGCGGTCACCCGCAATCGATCGCAGGACAGGGAAGATCGACGCATCGCCAAACTTGACGGTGACCAATTGAGCTTGCTGGCGGATCTTTGCGTCATCGCTGGCCGACAGCTTGGCGTAAACGTCTGGCCAAGCCTGGGGCATCTTTAACTTGCCTTGATTCTTGATCGCCGCCACGACTTCGCCCAACATGATGGCTTGTGTTTCTACTTTGTCGGTCTTACCAAGCGAGGTGAGCAGCGCACCAATGCTGCTCGCATCGGCCGCCGCACGGCGGTAAATGAACTGACGGACCTTTGGAATTCGGCATTCGGCCGAAAGTGCGAGCGCCCGGGCCGTGTCGGCCGGCACAAGCGGCTCGATGCCATACCAATTCATCAACGGCAAATTCGAATCGTTCGCATCGTCCGAATGGCTGAGCAAACCTGCTGCGATCTCCCATCGCGATTCGAGCGGCAGACGCTGCAGCGCCGACGCCAAATAAAGCCGGACCAACGGCGACGGATCGCTTCGTGACATCTCGGCGAAACGCCCCAACAGTGCCTCACTGAGGGCAGAGTCCTCCATGACAAGCTGGATCGCCCAAGCACGCAGGTATTCCGACTTGTGACCGCTTTCTTGCAGCAGCGTTTCGACATCCGCTTCGTCGAGTTCACCAACACAGTGCAACGTCCAAATCGCTCGCAGTCTCTGCGAGACATCTTCATCGCCCATCGCGATTTCTCGAAGCGTCTTGATGGCCGCCAAGCGGTCCTCGGCGTCGACCGAATCAACACGAAGCAACATTTGTTCTTGCATCAACCGGCGAGCGGTTCGCACGTGGTTTTCGTTGGTGCTGCGATGCATCGACGCCAGTTCGTTCAGCGTCGCGCCGGCAAGGGACAGCGCTGGCAAATCGGTGGCACCGAACGAGACTCGGTAAACTCGCCCGTTGCTGCGGTCCCAGACTTCTTTGTCCGCGCGATGACAGGCATTCTTGTCGTACCAATCGATCATGTACACGCTGCCGTCGGGGCCGTACTTCATGTTGATCGCGCGAAACCAACGGTCGTTCGCAAACAACACGTCGGCGCCGTGTGATGCGACATAGCCACTGCCTTGGCGACTAAGAATGTCGTTGTTGATTCGGTTACCATGAACGTTCGCCATGAAGATGGACCCACGATATTGGTGCGGCCAATTATCGGCCAAGTAAATCATTGCACCACAGTGAGCGTGCCCACCGCCAGCCGCATCCGTGTCATCAGCACCCACGGGTTGATCGCGTCCCCACCAAGCATGGTCGCGTATGTTGCCGGCGTAGTGCGCGTGGTCGGCGATCGTTTGAATGTCTTCGTAAATATGCGGATTGAAATGCCGTCCGCCTTGGCGATGGTATCGGCCGCCTTGGATCATGTGAAACATGTGCGGAATCACACAAGCGGTGATGAATGATTGGCCGTATTCGTTGAAATCGACGCCCCACGGATTGCTGGTACCGCGTGCGAACACGTCGAATTCATGCCGCACCGGATGATAACGCCAAACGGCACAGTTCAGCGGAGTCCGCTCGTCTCTTGCCGTCCCCGGTTTTCCCACCAACGAGTGTGTGAACACGCCGTGACAACCATACAACCATCCGTCGGGGCCCCAGATGAACGCATTCAAAGTTTCGTGAGTGTCTTGATAGCCGAAACCATCTAGCAAAATCTTCGGTGCACTGTCGGGAACGTCATCGCCGTCGGCGTCGGGAATGAACATCAAGTACGGTGCGGCGCCGACCCAAACGCCGCCAAATCCGACTTCCAGTCCGCTGACCAAGTTCAATCCGTCGACAAACACGGTTCGTTTGTCAAAGACACCGTCGTTGTCCACGTCTTCCAAGATGATGATTTTGTCATCACCTTCGCCCTCGGGTGCACGGACTGGATAGGTGTGTGCTTCGGCGATCCACAACCGCCCACGTTCGTCAAAGGTCATCGCAACGGGCTGGTGGACCATCGGTTCGCCGGCCGCCAACTGCACGCGAAAGCCTTCGGGAACCGTCATCGCTTTCGCCGCCTCGGTCGGCGACAAGCCTTCGTTCTCGGGCAACCCATCCGTTCGGCTCAGAGCGTTCATGTCGGTCGATCGTGGTTGGAATCGACTGCTGCCGACCGTATCCGGTTTCGACCGTTTTTGGACGCTGACAAAGGTTCCTTTTTTGTTCCCCACGATCACATCGGGCGCATTGTCACCGTTGATGTCTGTCACGCACACGTCGGTACCGACGCCGGATGCATCGTCAATTCGATGAGGAATCCAAGTCACGGTTCCTTCGGCGGATCGATCGAGTTGGAACCAATACAGCACCGCCGGATCATTCGGATCAGCGTCACCGTGAGGACCGTGCGCCCACCAACGTTTGCCCGTGACGATATCTTTCAATCCGTCGCCGTTGATGTCGACCAGATCGACGCCATGCAACTGCGAAAACAGAACACCATACGGACTGTCGCTGGTCTTCGCCCCCAAGATCAGATGCTTTGTAAATTCCGGCGGCGTGTATCCAGATGCCGAATCTTCGCCGCCGGTTTGTTCGTACCACGCCACCCCGTAACCATGGGCATCGAGTGACGTGATCACATCATTGTCGCCATCGCCGTCGACATCGTAGGCAAACATTTGCGCCGATCCACGACCGGGCGCAAACTCGAACGCATGTTTCGTCCAGACCGGATCCCCGTCCAGCGACTCGGGCTGCTGCCACCAACCACTTTTTTCGATCAAGTCCATTCGCCCGTCGCCGTCGATATCGCCCACGCCCAAGCCGTGCGTGAACTTACCGCCGGCGGACTGATCACTCACCCGGCGAAACTTCCATTTTGCCGCCGGCTCGTCGCGGCGAACTTCGGCAAAGCCAAAGTACCCGTCACTGCTACAGACGATGTCTCGCGATCCGTCGCCATTGATGTCCACGAACGTTGGCGATTCGTTGTCAACGTTATCGAGCACTTGATGTCGCGGCCAAAAACGATCTTGCCCCTTAGGATTTTCAAACCACGCAGCATCTTTGCCCGGAAATCCATACACCAGGACGTCGTCCCAGCCGTCATCATTGAAGTCGTCAGTGAAGGCAAAGAAATTGTCAGAGTATCCA
>JBAUHR010000741.1:0-1528 GCA_049680385.1 Rubripirellula sp.
ACTCAATGGTCACCTTGGCGTTGTCCCTATCCATGACGTGCGGGATTCCAATCAGGCACTTACCCGCGTTACCCATCTTCCCACGGGTTGGGCATCGGTACGCTTCCCTACTGCTGATGCGGTCCCCGCCAACATCAGCCATACCAGCAACGCTCTCGGCTATGATGCCGGGGCCGTTGTCCGCGACTGAAACGAAGTCGTCTCCGACAGTAATTGTGATCTCCGGCAAAATGCGGTGTTCCTCACAAGCGTCTAAGCTGTTGTCCACCAATTCCTTGATCAGCGCCAGAGTCCACACAGCGCGTGTGTAGCCAGTTTGCTTGGTCAGCTCGGGTTCACTTAGGTATTCCAGGTTTTTACTGACACGGAACGCTTCTCGCTTAGCAATCATCTTAAATCTCTTCAATCAAAAGGTCTGGGGTTGAAATCGTCGTCTTCCTTCTCGTTGGTTTCTCCTGCTAGTGGCGTTTCGGTTTACTTACTGCGTACTAAAGGCGTGAATCCGAGTACGGAATGTCCGACCTCGCGAATGGTTTGGGCTACGAAGTCGACGTGCTCATTGCCGCAGAGAATGCCGTCGTGCAAAGGCAGGCAGAGAGTGCCCCCGCGAATGACCTCCAGCAGGACGCGGTTCATCACCTGTCCTTCAAGTTGGTTGCAATACTTGGCAAACGCCGAGACGCTGCCGCACTTTTTGCGAACGCCATTGATCATCGAAGCGAATCGTGGGAATTCCTTCCTGAACGCTGTCCACATCGGGACATTCTCCAATCGCCGGTCGATTCCGAACAACAATTGACGCTGGACTTCTCGCTTCAGATGGTCGCCGTTGATGAACACTTCTTCTGTGATTTCATCCAAGAACGGGTACCAATCGCCGCTGTTAATGAGTGCAACGATCCGCGACTTTTCCTCGCATTTGTTCATCTGCCCAACGAGAAACGTGATATAGCTTGCGGCAACGTCAGCTTCTCCCAACGGCTGACCGTCAAGAAGCAGCAAGCGACGCAAAACACGGGGGCAGCGCGTGATGTGGTGGTAGTAACGACCGCTCGTGTGTCGCAGCTTCCGAACTATTCCTTCACGCGACTTGGTGATGTACCAATGACCGTGCTCACGAGGACTCTGACGAAGTTCGTGAGACCTTTCGTTGGATAGTTCGTCCAACCACGAGTCGTCGTCGGGAAGCTCGATTGCGTCCAGCGCATCGAACACGGCTCGGGACACCGTTGTGGACCCGAAGTAGTCGCAGGGAATAACGAGATCACGGGTTAAACAAAAGTCAGTCCACCGTAGAGCGCGATTAAACCAAAACTCCGAACACCGTTGGACTCCTATCGAGAGTGAGAGAGGGAGAAAGAGGGCGGGAAGATGAGAGTCATAATCAGGGGCGGAGGTAATATATGTCGGCGCTGCTTGAGAGGGCGTTTCGACCTCAGGCAGACCGCGGAATTGATACCCACTGCACCTCTTTCCGCCGATGTGATTGCTGCACTTCTTGATGAACCGGCAGGCATCAATCGCCTTC
>JBAUHR010000742.1:0-3363 GCA_049680385.1 Rubripirellula sp.
GGGCAGACCGCTTGCTTTGCAATCAGTGCCGCATCGGAATCGGTGAATTTGACGACTTCGACTTTGGGTCTGGCTTGCGTGAACTTTTCAGGGTTAGCTTTTACGGCGTCAACGCATCCGGCACAGCAGACGAACAATCGCTGTCCGCCCGCTTCCACCGCGACGGGATCGCCCATGCTGCCCAGTGGCTTGCCGCTCACAGGGCACGTTTTCTGGCGAGCGATCGCACTGGCTGCGAGTTGCAACTCGCTCAGTGGAACCGTGGCGACTTCGTCAAAAGCGAGACGATCCATTCCAGTCAATCCCACGTCGACCAATTGAACTTCGATCTTCATCGGACGACCGGCGAGTTGTGAGAAATTCGCAAGCGCGGTGAGAGTTCCTTTCTCGTCTGGCAACAAATCATAGCGATAACGCTTAGACGCTCCTTCAACTCGCACCGCTGCGACGCCGCGACCTTTTGTGACCGCAATCGCTTTGCCGCTGCGTTCAAACAGATGGACTTGAATCCCGGCATCGGACACGATCGTTTCGACTTGCAAATGATCGACTTGTCGCAGCGCACCACCGTGAGGACCGCGAACCACCGTCGGTGTAGTTGCTTGTGGATCATCTGCGAGCAACGACGAGTTCATCGCGCAAGCGACGAACAACATGCTCACAACAAGCAGACTCTGGTTAAACCATTTCATCATCATTTCTCCGTAAAGGCTAAAACTCATTCCAGAACAACTTCCATCAGTTTGACGTCGGGCATCTTTTCGACACCCTTCCATAACTCATCTTGCAAACCGAACCGCATCTTCAATTCGAGATAGCCGCAATACAGTGTTGGCACGATGAAGGACGTGAACGGCTCGGCCAACATTCCGCCGAACACGGGAATCGCCATGGCTCTCGCCACATCGGCTCCACGGCCCGTCGCGATCAAGACTGGGATGAGTGCGGCCAGTGTTGTCACGGTCGTCATCATGCAAGGGCGAATGCGTTTCAATCCCGCCTCGTAGACCGTTTGGCGGATGTCTTCGACAGACTCGATTTTGCGGCGTTGCAACAGTTGATGGATGTAGGTTGCCATCACGACGCCATCGTCAACGGCGAGTCCGAACAACGCGATGAACCCGACCCAGACCGCTGTGTTGAGTTCGACTTGCATCCAGCCGACCAAGATCATCCCGCCTGCGAACGCGACCGGAATGCCGGAAAACACGGCAAGTGAAATCGGTAGGTTGCGAAACTCGACGTAGATCAGCAACAAGTTGATGACCATCACGAACGGGATGATCCACATCAATCGCAGGTTGGCGGCGATTTGGTTGCGGAAACTGCCAACGGATTCGAGCGAGTAGCCGGTCGGCAGCGCAAGATGATTCGGGTTGTTTGCGGGAAGTGCTTGGGCCTCGCGCAGTTGTTCCTCGATCGCTTCGATGGATTCGAGATCACCCGCCGCGCCGTTGGTCATGAACGCTACGTGCGCGATCAATCGTCCATTCTCGCTGTTGATCGCGCCCGGCCCCCACGTCGTTTCTAGTTTGGCAAGTTCTTCAAGTGGAACGACGGCTCCGCTGTGCGTGACGACGGGAAGTCGACTGAGTCCCTCGATCCGTTCTCGCAAGTCTCGGTTGTATCGCAAACGCACCGGATAGCGCTCGCGGCCTTCGACCGTCTTGATGAGGTTCATTCCACCAAGTGCGGTCTCGATCACTTGGTTGACCATCGACGCACTCATTCCATAACGTGATGCGGCTTCGCGATCGACCGTGAACTCGATGTACGGTTTACCCAATACGATGTCTGGATTGACGGTGCCAGAATTGATGTACGGGGATTTCTTCAATTGAGCCGAAACGTCCATCGCTGCCGTCGCAAGCGTCTTCAAATCGTCACCGTAGACTCGGATTGCCATCGGAGCCTTGATGCCTGACTGCAACATCACGACGCGGCCTTCGATCGGCTGCAGTGCCGACGCTGGCGTGACGCCCGGAAGTGTGGCGACACGATTGATCTCGTCCCAAACATCACGAGCGGTCACTCCCTCACGCCACTCGCTTTCCGGTCTCAGCATCACGTAGGTTTCGATCATCGCTGCGGGAGCGGGATCGAGTGCCGACTCCACCCGGCCGATTTTGCCGAGCACATCTTTCACTTCGGGGATTTGCCCGATCAAAACATCTTGAGTCTGCAAAACCTGCATGGCTTGCGAGAAGCTCGCTGCCGGGTAAAGAGTCGGCATGTAGAACCAACTGCCTTCGTCCAGTGCGATCCAATCGTCGCTTTGCAATCCGGTGAAGACGTGTTTCGCATCGACGTAACCGGGCAAGCCGTTTAGGTCAGTGCCCACCCATTTTGCTGCGCGTTCGACGGGTTTGAGAACTGTCGGCAGCCCGACGTAGGCTCCGATTCCGAACACCAGTAGAATCGCAGGAAATGACAACGCCAAAGCCTTGTGATTCAACGCTTGCCGAAGTCGTGCGGCATAAATCCAGTGAATCACACGACTGGTCGGAATGTCTTCCAGAGGCCGAATCCGCTCGCGTGTCCATTGCCAGCCGATTACGAAACCTGCAACCGCAGAAAGGACGGTAACGACCCAAGGCTTGACGCCGAAGTAAGTGGCGACGTCATCGCCCCAGAAAAGGTGTGCGAGCACGGCCAGTGCGGTTCCAAGCATGAAGGCCGCAATCAACGCGGTGTGCTTGCGATAGTTTGCGCTTCGCAACATCAACCGGCTCAGCGCGGGCACGATTGTCACCGCCGTTATCATCGCAGCGGCGATTGCAAAGGTCTTAGTGAATGCTAACGGTGAGAACAGTCGATAGTCGCGACCTGTGAGAAAGAACACCGGCAAAAAACTAACGATCGTTGTCGCTACCGCTGTCACCACGGCTGGCGCGACTTCTACTGCGGCGTTGTAGATGACATCCGAACGATCCGCTCGTTTGCCCGTCGGTTCCTTTTCCCAATCCGCCAAGTGCTGGTAAATGTTCTCCGAAACGATGATCCCCATATCGACCATGGTGCCAATCGCGATTGCGATCCCGGCCAGCGACATGATGTTCGATCCGACACCCACGAAGTGCATCGCGATGAACGACATCAACACGGCCGTCGGCAAGCAGATCGCCACCACGATGCTGCTGCGGATGTGCAACAGAAACAGCAGAATGATGATCGCCGTGATGATGATCTCGTCACGCAGTGCATGAGTCAGCGTCTGCATCGTTTCGTCGATCAGCCCACTGCGATCGTAGACACCATGAATCTTAACGCCCTTGAGTGCTGGTTCAATTTGAGCGATCTTTGCCTTCACTCGGTCGATCACGACACGCGGATTCTCGCCATACCGCATCACAACGACGCCAC
>JBAUHR010000743.1:0-6454 GCA_049680385.1 Rubripirellula sp.
GCAAACGACGAAGCGAAAGTCTTGGCGACTTTCGCTATCAATGCCGATTCTTCGGAATGAACCTATGAGCAACACAGAATTGCGGGACGACAACCTGAACTCCACCGAACCGCGGGCCGGCGCAGTCGCAAACCGTATCTGTGCTGGCATGCTGATTCTGTATGCGTTGTACTTCGCGCGCAGCATGGCGGTTCCCGTCGTTACAGCATTCGTCGTCTACATGGTGCTGCGTCCATTGGTCCGTCACGGCAAGCGGTTTGGAATCCATCCCGCTGTCGGTTCGGCTGGAATCATCTTTGGGCTGCTGGTGGCTTTGGGCTTGGCGACCTACTTGGTGTTTGAACCAGCGCAGAAAACGATTGCTAAGGCTCCTAGCCATATCGCCACCGTTAAAGAAAAGCTTGCCTTCGTCACCGATAAGCTGCGAGCAGTCAATCAAGCCACCGAAGACTTGGCCGACTCAACCAGCGATACGGAGTCACCACAAACGGCGACAAACGACGAGGAACCCGTCCCGGTCGAAATCAAGCAACCGGAATGGACAAGCAATTTCACCTACTTAAGCGGCACCGGCAATGTCGTCTCGTTCGTCACGATCTGTGTCGCGTTGCTGTACTTTTTGCTGGCGACGGGTGACAATTTGTTACGCAGTGTCATGCATGCACTTCCTGATTTCACAGCCCGACGTCGCTTAGTCGAAGTGATCGGCAACGTACAGGAAGGACTGGGAAACTATCTCGCGAAAATTTCAGCCATCAACGCCGGTTTAGGACTGTGTGTCGCACTGGCAATGTGGCTACTCGGAATGCCGTCGCCTGTTCTCTGGGGCGCAATGGCGTTCTTGTTCAACTTCATTCCGATCGTGGGTGCGATCACAGGCGGAATCATCATCTTCGTTGTGGCGTTAGTAAACTTCGACCCGACCTATTACGCATTCGTCGTCGCGGCAACTTTCCTGACATTGACATCCCTTGAAGGCCAGTTAATCACACCTTCGATCCTGGGCCGATCGATGAGCATGAGTCCGATCCTGGTCTTCTTGTCGATCGTTCTGTGGGGATGGATGTGGGGAATCATGGGCGTGTTCCTTTCCGTCCCAATCTTGATCGCCGCAAGGATGGCCTGTGAAGGGTATGACGGACTGCGACCGCTGGCATACATCCTTGGTGCCGAAGTTCCAGACGAAGTGACGACAAGATCCGGGGAAAATCAAGAGACGGTTCCAGCTGTCCCCGGCGACCAACACGGCACCATTCCCATTCACCATCTCAATAACGTCACGGAAAAAGAAGCATGCCCCACGTAAAACCACTCACTATCGATGAAGCCCCCGAGGATTCCAAACCGATACTCAAGGCGATCAAGGAGAAGTTCGGACAGTCGCTCAACCTCTTCAATTCGCTGGCACATCAACCGGATGTCCTTGGCGGTGTGACACAGATCAACGACGGCTTGCAAAATGATTTGCCAGCGAAGTACCGCGAGCTAGCGTACTACAAAGCGTCCCAACTGAACGCCTGCGATTACTGCTCGCATTACCATCGCCAAGCCGCCAAGAAGGTCGGTCTTTCCGATGCGCAGCTCGACTCAATGAATGCCGATTCTGACAATCTGTTTGACGCAAAGGAAAAGATCGTGATTAAGTATGCAGAACAGTTGACGGAAAAGGCGAACGTGGATGCAAGCGTGGTCGCAAAACTGAAGGAGTTCTTGGATGACCGTCAACTCGTTACGCTCGCTGCTGCTGTCGCCCTGGCCAACTTCACCAACCGAGTCAATCATGGCCTCGGCGTCGAATTGCCATGAGTGGAACACACTTTGACCTAATCGTAGTGGGAACGGGTCCATCCGGCGGAACCGTCGCCCGCAAAGCTGCGAAGGAAGGGCACAACGTCGCGATTGTGGAGTCGCGCCAGTTCGGCGGAACATGCGCCTTGCGTGGTTGCAATCCCAAGAAGGTGTACGCCAATGCCGGCTCGCTTGTCGATCAAGTTTTTCGCGCCAGTGGGACATTGGTCGGCAAGTCCGATGTTGCGATTGAATGGTCCAAGCTTGAAGCCTTCAAATCCACCTTCACCGAACCGGTCGCCCAGAAAAGCGAGTGTTCATTCCAAAACGACGGCATCGCAACCTTTCACGGCACCGCAAAGTTCACCAGCGAGTCCGAAATCGCAATCGCAGACATCACGCTTAGCGCCGATAAATTCCTGATCGCGACCGGAGCCACACCTGCGCCGCTGAAGTTCACCGGCAACGAAAACATCACTCGCAGCGACGAATTCTTCGAGCTGAAAGAGATTCCCGACCGAGTTCTATTCATCGGTGGCGGCTATGTTTCGATGGAGTTCGCTCACGTTGTCGCGCGGTGCGGAACCACAGTGACGGTCGTGGACCGCAACCCAAGAGTCCTCACCGGCTTCGATTCCGACCTCGTCGATTTGCTGATGGAGTACTCAAGGCAGCAAGGCATTGACTTCCGAACGAACTGCGAAGTCAATGAAATCCAAAGGCAAGCAAACGGCTCACTGCGGGTGCTACTTAGCGGCGACCAAGCCATCGACGCCGATTTGGTTGTTCACGGTGCTGGTCGAGTGCCAAACATCGCGGATTTGAACCTCGATGCTGCGAGCATCCAACACGACAAACGCGGAGTCACCGTCACCAAATTCATGCGAAGCCCCTCCAACGACCGAGTCTTTGCGACCGGCGACTGCGCCGCCAGCGGGATGCCACGTTTGACACCTGTCGCAAACGAAGAAGCACGCATCGTCGCCAAAAACCTTTTCGCTGACAGCCCGGAAGCAACACCTGACTACGGCGTCGTTCCGAAGGTCGCGTTCACAACACCCGCAGTCGCTGCGGTTGGTCTGTCCGAAACCGATGCTAGGAAAAGCATTAACGATCTCGACGTTCGATTCGAGGACACGTCATCTTGGGGCAGCGTTCGAAAAACGGGAGACACCGTCGCGGGCTACAAACTGTTGATCGATAAGCAGACGGACAAGATCCGCGGCGCTCACCTGATCGGGCCCGCCGCCGAGGAAACGATCAACCTGTTCGCACTGGCAATGAAACACGGACTCACCGCCACGGATATCAAATCTACACTCTTCGCCTTCCCAACCTTCGCATCCGACGTTCGCCGCATGACGTAGCGAAAGCCGCCAAGAAATCCAGAGTTGGACATGGTCGAAACTTGGGGTCGAAACTTGGGGTCGAAGCTCTTGGAACGTTTCGCTGTGAATGACAGACAACGATGGCTTCGACGCCGATCTCACCGACGACCTTAACAAGGAACCCAACATGGACATCCCGCAAATCACTTCCAAATCTGACGCCAAATCCGGCGCGATGGGGCAGCAGTACCTAGCCACTGGAAAGCAAGTCGCACTGCGCCGCTGGGAAGAAGCCCCTTGCGACTTCAGCGATCCAACCTGTCGCGACTACGAAACCGTCGGATACATGCTAGAAGGCGTGCTTAAACTCGATCTCGATGGCGAAACAGTAACGCTGCGCACCGGCGATTCCTGGCTCGTCCCACAAGGAGCCCAGCACCGCTACCGCATCAACGAGCGAATCATTGCGATCGAAGCAACCAGTCCACCTGCAAGATTCAACGATCGTGATGAACCACCAACGGACAAATCCTAAACTCGCGATTGGTCCACCAACGACAGTCCCCCAGCCCCCTCAATACGTCATCTGTGAACCAATTCCATCGAACGTTGGGCACCCTCAACCACTTGCCTTTGGGTGTACTTTGAAGGTATGCAGTTTGCAAATGACTTAGCGGTTTTATTCAATCACAAACGTTACATCGTTCGAGACTAAGCGGAACTGTTCGGGCAGATCACGTGCATCCAATCGGATCAGTACCGTGTGCTCGCCGGCGGAAATCGATGTCGTGAAGCTCGTCTTGCCCTCGACCGCTGCGCCGTCAATCCACAGATCGACCGGCTTGCCACCTTCGGCGTGAAGCGTCATCTCGCCATCGTTTGACATTTGAATCTTGGTACGCAGATACACATGGATCAGCGAGATATTGACCTGTTGCTTGGTCATCTCCGTCAGCATGCCGGACGGCACCATGCCGTTGACGCGTGACATCAGTGGCTTCCATCCCTCCGTCATCTGCCCGGAAATGATTCGCTGGGATCCACCACCTTGTTCAATTCGATGAGTACCAGCAAGAACGTCATAGAATCTCGCGACACCACCCTGGCTGGCGTCAAACTCGCCGGGCCGACCGAGCTGCGTCAAAAAGCTGATCAAGTCAACCTGTTCTGCTGCGGTCAAGCGATCGACAACGCCTTGCGGCATCATGGATTGACCAGCCTTTTCGAACTCAATGTCGTCTCGCGGAATGCGAACCAACTGATTACTCACGTTCCGCAACACAAGTTCGTCATCGCTACTCTCGACGACGATGCCGTTGACCACTTGGCCATCGACGGTCAACACATTGACCGAGTGATAGTTTTCTTTGATCTTCGCGTTGGGCAAATAGATTGATTCGATCAGATAATCGATCGGCGCACTCGCGCCCAGACTCGTCATGTCGGGTCCGACTTTGCCGCCCACGCCTCCGATGGCATGGCAGTTGATGCATTGAAGTTCGGCGCGGCTGTAAACGCGCTCGCCGCGAACCGGGTCGCCCTCTGTCCGCACCAACTCGATCAGCTCACCGACTCGCTGCGGCGTTAAGTCTTCGGCCTTCATGGTGTTGTTCGCATGCGGCGTGAGTGCCGCGACCAGTTCCGGTTCCTGTCGCCCACCATCACGAGCGGCCATAAGCCCAGCTCGAGCAGCATTCTCGGAGACGCCGTCACCGGGAAGGTTTTTGGCCAGAGCCTTGGCAGCGCCGCTAGTAGTTAGAACGCCGCGCCACAACATCAACGCGTCGTTTTCGCTTTCAGCATCCGCAAGGACTCGGTAAAACGATTTCGCGGCGAGGTTCGGATCAAGTGATGCCAGTGCGATCACTGAGGATGCGCGAATTGCTTTATCGGTGGACTCAGCGAGCTCGGTAAGTGCAGCGACGGCTGGCTTTCCAATCTCTCGCAGCGCCTGGGTTGCGGTTTCGCGGAGTGTTTCGGACTTTGCATTTTTGGCGACATCGGTCAGCGATTCGACTTGGGCACCCAGTCGCCAGTTGCCGGCCAAACGGATCGCCGCGATGGCGAGCGACTCGCTGTCCGACTGAAACAGTTTGCTAATTCGACGCAAATCACCCGTCGGTCGCTGCTTTCGCAACCGCTGTGCTTCCGAGATCGCATTGACCGCTCGCGTCATCGCGTCCGTATCAAAGCCACCGGCGATCACTTGTTCTAGCAGTTTGGTTAGTTCCGCTTTGCCGCCCGCTTTGCCAATCAATTCGATCCACGGACCGCTTCCGTCGGCCGGGATTGCGTTGGACGCAATTTGTTCGGAAAGATACGAAGCGGCTCGCGACGGTTCGATGCTGGTCAATGCGAACTCGAGCTGCTTTTGTGATTGCGGCGTATCCAACGTCCACGCACCGGACTCAAGCGCGGCCATGAACGGATCGGTCAGTTCGTCCATGGTGGTCGCCAGAGCGAAATCAATGAAACGATCGCGTGGATGATCGATCGCTTGCAGTGCCCCGGCGGCGGCCGCCGCGGTGCCCAGATTTCCGAACGCACGAACGGCTTCCAAGCGAACGCGTGGATGATTGTCGTTGACGGCATCAGTCAAGATCCTAAGCGAGGAAACCATGTCGAGTGGCTGCGACTGATCGGTTTCGGGATCGGCCAGATCATTGACGATCCGGATGGCGGCTGCGCGAACATTGGGATCCTTCGACGATAGGATTGCCTTCAGATCCGTGGGCAGCACACGACCGAGAGCTTGCTGCAACCAGACACCTTGCAGCTTGCTGAGTTCATTGTCGGTTTCCCAAATCCACAGGTGGACATCGGCCGCGATCTGATCGCCTCGTTCCAACAAGACACGACGCGCTTGGTCGCGCGTGTAACGATCATCGCTGGTTAGCCGCATCAGTAGCGTCTTGTTGTCCAGCTCCGTGAGATCCTCGATCGGCTTCGCCTTTGCCCCCTTCCATGTGACTCGCCAAATTCGCCCGTGCCAACGATCCCGCCGTTCATCACGAAAATCGACTTCACCATGGTTGATGATTGGGTTGGACCAATCGGCAACGTACAACGCACCGTCAGGCCCCTGTTTGACGTCGATCGGTCGGAAACTGCTGGACGAAGACCGCATCAGATCGTCTTCTTGCTTGGTGACAAACCCGGCATCCTGATCTTCGATACTGAAACGGGTCACCCGGTTGGCTCGAAAGTCGCACGTCACCAGCGAATCTTGCCACGCCGGCGGGTAAGATTCGCCGCTGATGATTTCCGCCGATGCGAACTTCGGATACTTGCCGGGGCTGACCAAATTCAATACCCGTGTGGAGTTCGGAATCGGATTG
>JBAUHR010000744.1:0-2223 GCA_049680385.1 Rubripirellula sp.
GTTCGCATACTGCCCAAATATAAAAAAAAACCTCGCCTGAGGATACAGGCGAGGTTTCGCTAGACAATCAACGATTGAGTTGAAGCTCACTAGATGAACTAGAAGCTCTCTTCGATCGTTTCCTTCGAGGCACGAGTTCCAAGAGCACCCCAGAGACCATAAGGACTCTTCTTGCCGGGCGTGTTGTAGAAACTGATCGACGGAGCGGTTTGATCTCCGGTTTCGATCGAGTCGGTGATGAAGACCACCGCCCCGTCGCCCATCAGGATGTGAGTACCACCTTGGTGACGGCTGCTGGTGCTGGGTGCATTTCGCGGTTTGGTTTCATGTGATTGTTTCATGCGGCGGTGGAGTAGGCTCGGGTTCCGTCGGTGGGGGCGGCGAATTGGGCCAGAAAGTTCGTGAGCCGGGCTTCGTCGCTGATGAAATCGCCGCGAAGGGCCAGCATGCCGTCACCACCTGAAGCCGACCAGAACTTTTCGCTTCCTTTGACTCGCCGGCCGATCTGTTTGACCGCCGATTCCATCAAGCTGCTCGTCAGCGGAAAACCCTGCCGACGATACGCAGGATAATTCATCCGCGATTGTTGGTTGGTGTAGTAAACACGAGTCCGGCGGATTGCCTCGCGCGGGTCGTCCGCCGGGGCATCTTTGGGAGCTTCACCGAGGGCCTCTTGGTGGCGATCAAGTTCCTCGATCACAAGCCGCACTTCACCACGCCAAACCTGCTCGGCCCATCGGCGATAGCGCTGGTCAATCTCTTCGCGACTGCCGCCGACCGCGCCAGCAGCATTCATCGCGTAGCCCAACGCGTGCATCAGATCGAGCACATGCACGTAGTCGCTAAAGTGAGTTTCGCAGACTCGGCGGATCGCATCGTTGCCGTCACAAATGCAAACCTTTCGATCCGCGCCGGCGAAACCCTTGAGCCAAGCTTCAGCCGCAACCGTTTCACCAAAATCTCGCCAGCACTCCGAACTAGCAATGCAGTCTCGGTGAACCAAGTCGGGACCAGGAAGCGGACGCTCGTTCGCAGGCAGTGTCTTCTTTCGACTTCGCCGTGGTGACTTCGGCTTCGGCGTGGACGGTTGTTCTTGTTTGTCATCTGACGCCGAAGCCGGTAACGCCATCACATGCCCGATCTCGGTCAGCTTGCGTTGCAGTTCCGCTCCGCCCGCCAAAAACGCCGGTAATTCCGGCATCGGATCGACCTCGTGAGTCTGCCCGGTCATCGACATCACGCACGCCACTCGGCTCTCTTTCCAGTGTTCGCCTTTGCGACGGTGACCACTTTGTCGCTGCTGTGATCGCGCGGTCGTTGCCTCGTCACTGCGGTCAAGGACTTGAAGGCGGCCTCCATCAAAACTGATCGCCGCGATCCTCGGCGAGGAAACTCCGTCGGGAACTCGCCCGAGTTGATCGGGGATCGAGGCGTCAAGATAGTACTGAGTGATTTGTTTCCGCAGAGCAATTCGTTCTCGGCCACGAAGCGATGTGATGCGTCGGATTCGCTGGGCGGAGGCTTCGATGTCGGCCAACTCGCGGAGATAGATTTCGGCTTTGGGAAAGCTCTCGGCAACGACGCCCGCGAGCGTCATCTTGCGTTCAACCAGCGGACTGGCGGTCGACTCAACGCGGAATCCCAATCTTCCCGTCAGAGGGAAAAAAAGCCTTCCGACATTTCCGACAGAAGTACTCGTCTTCGTTCCACTGGACCTCACCGCGAGCGGTTTGGATGATCCTCGGGTCAGGATCTTCAAGCCTGCAACCGGGCTGATCGCACTTGGGGCATCGGGGTGCCTCGGGCTTGCCTCCGAGGCTGGCATCGAGACTTCGTTGGGCGAGTCGTTCGGAGACCTTGTCACCGACTTCGTTGGCGGCCAATTCCATCTGGTCGAAGGTCTTCCAGGAGCCGTCAGGATTCTCGGCCTCGGCAAAAAGATTCGCCAACTTCTCGATCAACTCGTCGGCTTCTGCCCGCTTCTGAGCGTCCATGCTCTTCTCCATCTTGACAGGTCACGTGAACTTTGAACCTCGCCACCGAGATTCCCGTGCCGCATTCTGACAAATCCCGTGCCATTCGCAAACTGCGATGTGCACCCCCAATTTGGGCAAGTGAAACTTGGGTTTGCGTCGACTTCTTCAATTTCGTTACCTTCCAGCTTGATGTTGGACGGAACCCAATGAATAAGCACTTGGCGAGACACGAGGTCGCGTGATGTGG
>JBAUHR010000745.1:0-19664 GCA_049680385.1 Rubripirellula sp.
CCGTCGAAGGCGTCCCATCGCCCACCGGTCCCGATGTCGATGTTCGCAAACGCACTGGCGGACGATTCGCAGTCCTCCGATTCTCCGGCCGACTCAATAAAAAACTCGCCAAAGAATCCGAAACCAAGCTCCGAGCCTGGATGGAATCGAAGGGCCTCGCTGCCGACGAATCGCCCGAAGCCAGCGGTGTCGAATCCGCGTCCTACGATCCGCCCTTCACGCCCGGCCCACTGCGCCGGAATGAAGTGTTGATAAGGCTGAAGGAGAAAGGCTGAGTGATGAATAGCGATGCTCCATTGATTCACCCTACTCCTGGGAGGGTCGAGCGAAGCGAGGGGAGGGTTTCACAACCAGAATGGCGCGTCGAAGTCTTCTACGACGGCGAGTGCCCACTTTGCCTGCGTGAAATCAAGTTGCTGAAATGGCTCGATCGCAAAAAACGCATCCAATTCACTGACATCGCAGCGGACGATTTCAACGCGGCAGAATACGAAAAGACGCCCGCTCAGTTCATGGATGAAATCCACGGTCGACTTCCTGACGGCCAGTGGATCATCGGCGTCGAAGTCTTCCGCCAACTCTACTCCGCCGTCGGCCTCGGCCCGCTCGTTTGGCCAACCCGCCTCCCCGGCATCTCGCACGCCCTCAACTTCGGCTACCAAGTCTTCGCCAAGAATCGCCTCCGCCTGACCGGCCGCTGCACGAAAGAGACTTGTGAAGTCGGCTGAGGATTCTGCATCAATGCGGAGCGGACTGCACAGCTTTTAGCCACGGATACACACTAATCGACACAGATAAACCCAAGTCATCCAATCCGTGATGATCCGTGCCAATCCTTGGCCAATACTTCAATCTTCAAACTCTGTCGGCCTTGACCAGCTCGTCCCGGCACGAATCGATTCGTTCGGTTTATCTATGCTGCTCAGGCGTCCTGCTTGTCCAAACGCTTGGTTTTTACTTCGTGCTGGTCCGGGACGTGAAAGATCCGCCAGTAGTGATGCAAGGCGCTGGTCGGTTTTTCATCTTGCGATTCAAACGGCAAGCCAGCGCGACACCACCTCAAAATACTGTCGCGATAGTTTGCCGCATCCACGCCGCCGGCCACCATCTTGCGAGCGAACAAGTAACTGCGTCCGCCCAAGGTGCAGTAATCCGCCACCGCAAACCGGGCACGCGGGATCGCTAGATGGAGTTGGAATTTGTCTCGGTGGGCGTTCGTCAGCTTCGTTCATCATTGTTTCGTGTTCTCCCCCGGGTTCCACTTAGCTTCGCACTATCCCGACGGTACGACCAGCGACTCATTACCCCGTATGCCTGAGCGATCATCCATTCCTTGCGGCTCCGGTGCCATCACTACGACGTCGCCCTGAGGTCGACTTGACGGCGCCCTGGTTTCAGAATTCACTCGGAAACACGTAAAACACGTTGATTCCGTGTTTCAAATGGTTTGGCACGGCGGATGCTTAGATCTAACGTCGTCCCCTCCTCAAAGCTTCAATCGAAAGCAAACACAATGAACATGATCAAATATGGAACCCTCGCAGTCGCTGTTATTTTCATGATGGTACCGGACGCCCAGGCCCAAAACTTCACTCAGCGCGGTACTCGCAATGGCGCTATCGCTGGAGCCATCATCGGCGGGCTCGTCGGAGGCCGTCGTGATCGACCAATCGCTGGTGCGGCCATCGGCGGTTTAATCGGTGGTGTAGCGGGCCGAGCAATCGGAAGCTCCCAAGACAATCGCTATTACGGCGGGGGATATGGTCACAGCTTTCAAAACCGGGCTCCCGTTCACATTCAACGAAGCCATTCCCATGGGCACGGCGGCCACGGATACCAGTCGTTCTATGGTCGCCCATCCGTCGCCCGCCCAGTCTATGGCGGAGGGTTCCACGGCGGTGGTTTCCAAACCGGAGGATTTCACCATGGCGGCTACGGAGGATACGCGCCCTACGGCCGCGGTTGGTAAACCACCAGAAACAACGCAAGACTTGCAGAGGGAAGTTGAACGACTTCCCTCTTGCTTTAAGAAATAGCGTCATCGATCGGCAATCGTCTGGTCAATTCATCTTCCAGCCACGGATACACACCGATCGACACAGATAATTCCAAAAACCAAATCCGTGAAGATCCGTGTCAATCCGTGGCCAACTATTCAAACTTCCGTGTTCGCCAACCTCGCAAAAAGCTTTTTTAACAGTCCAACCTTCCTCGTAGAGTTGCCTTTGATTCGATCACGAACCTCGTTGATCGTCAGCCACTCGTGGGCCGACACCTCAGCCGGGTTGCAGATAATCTCCGTGTCTTCGGCGACCTTCGTCAGCGATCCGTAGTACGCCTTGCCCTGCATGGGCCGGATCGAAAACTCGACATCGCGGCTGCCCTCTCGTTCGGGGATCGCCTTGCGACCCAGCCACACCGAGCGTCGAAAATGCATCTGGTTCCGACCAATGCCAAGCTCAACGTCCAAACACTGCACCGTCGCGGACTCAACCGAAGCGTCCGGCTGAATCCCTTCTTGCGGCGGCATCCAAGCTCCGCGTCCGGCAGCCGGCTGAACGAACAAAAACGCATCCCGCTCCAGCGACTGAATCAAACACATCACCACCGGCCGGTACCCCAGCAACCGTTCCCGTGTCGGCCGGTCATAAGCCAGCTTCCCAGCAACCTTGATCCAATCAAGCATTCAATCCACTCCTGTTTTTCAGCCGCTGGCGCGTTAAAGAACGTCCGGCTTAGCTGTTCCGTAAATTCGCAGTTTTCATTGGACTTCATCCTCCCGCGCAGCGGGAGGGTCGGACGTTTCAACGGCCGGGGAGGGATGACCACACACTCGACCCCTCTCCGGTCGTTGAAACGCCCGACTCTCCCAAAGGAGAGTGAATTCCTAAGCCGGACGCCCTCGCTAGCGTCCGGTTTCCGAAACTTTCACACTTCACCCCTCACTCTTTAAACTTCGTCCTGTCCAATGAAACTTCTCCGGCGACAACACCGACTCGCCATCCCAGCGATACGCCACCAACTTACCACCCTTCGCCACGCTGTAGTCCGTGCAAGCAACGTTAGCCGCCAGTGGCGTCGGCGTGCCAGTTAACCAATAGTGGCCCACAAACACCGGCACCGCGTCGCGGGGGTAAATGTCAAAGTTGGCTAGACCGTCAGCAGCAATGTCGACATCAGGAACATCGTCGCTGCCAAGGTGATGCTGGCGATAGGTTCGACCAGTACCATCCTCGTACCATTTGATCCGCACCGAGCCTCGCCAATGTCCAGCCTTATCGACAATCGAGTGTCCATCTGGCATCTGCAACTCCGGCCCCTTCAACACATTCTCGATCGCCCGGTTTAGGTCACTGTTCAAATCGCTGCCGGCATCTTCCGACAGGGCCAGGAAATCGGGAGTGAACCTTCCCGCGTCGGCCAACGCGTCGTTGATGCAGTCGATATCCCGCGTCTGCCACGACGCATGAGCCACACGAATCCCACCAACCTCAATCGCCACCGGCAAAGTCCGAAACCAAGCAATCGCATCCGCCAATTCACTCGTCGACAACTGATCCAACGTCGCCTGATGCTGTGTCAAGTTCTTTTCCGAATGAGGCCGAAACCATTCGTCCTGCTTCCCCGGTCGCGGAGTATGAAACGCAATCGCGTTGTACTCATGGTTCCCCATCACCGCCAACGCATCTCCCGCGTCCACCATCGCCCGAGCAATCTCAACGACTTCACCAATCGCCGGACCGCGATCCACGAAGTCACCAACGAAAACAACTTTCCGATCCGCATGGCGATATCCTTGGCCATGCCGTTGATAGCCGAGTGAATCGAGCAACCGTTTCAGTTCGTCCGCATGCCCGTGGATGTCGCCGATGATGTCGTAGTTGGAGATCGGTTGTTGCCCTTTATTGCCGTATTGGCCCTTAACATTCATTGCTGGAGTCGCAATCACTCCAAGATCTTCACAACACCTTGCTCGACCAAACTTCCGATGATCAGGTGTACGGCAGTTTGTGGATGGTCGGGTATTGTATCGGACTGCGTGAAGTTGGCTTTGGATCTCCGGATTGCTTCTGCAACTCCTGCGTTTGTGATTGGCAAGTTGAAAACCTTTGTCTTATTGTACGATCCGACGACTTTGCGAATTTGGTCGCCAAGCTGCGAGCAAGAGGCATCTTGCTTCGGAAACTCGGCGAAGTGCAGTAGCAGCCACAGTTCAAAACATGGATTCGACAACGCCACTCCGATTCCCTTTTGACGGCACAGACGAACAACCTCCACCAGATTTTGGATATGGTTGCTTTCGATCCAGTGGTCCGTATCCGCCACGAACCAAAACTGATCGCCCTCACCGAAGTCGTGATCCTTCATGAACGCATCGAGCCGCAACATCACCTGCTCAGGAGCAGAATTGCAGTCCTCGGTTTCGAGGACGCGAAACTGAATTTGCGTGGACTTGAAGAAGTCAAAATACTGTTTGACGGCGTAGCGGTCCTCTGAGGCGATGACGATCATGGTTGCATCACGATGCACACCATCCACCCGCTTCAGCGGGCGTTTCTTACGCACGCTCTGCCTCGCCGCGGCACTCGATCAGCTCACGCAGCTTGTCCATCCCGCCAACGAACGGGACCGCTCCGAATCGGCCTTGCAGATAACTCTTCTCGATCCGCAAGTCTTTTCGTACCCGCATCGACGTCAACGAATAGAGATGCGACTGCTGTCGATCGTCTTTCTCAACAAACCAGATCTCGTCTCGGCGAAGCAAATCGAGATCAAGCAAGTGGGTTTCATGAGTCGTCACAATCATCTGCTGGCAAGCACCAGGGCACGAGTCGACGAAGAAACGTAACAATGCGTGCGACAGCAACGGATGCAAGCTGCGATCCATCTCGTCAATCACAAACACTTGGCAACCAGTTTGCAGCCGAAACAACGCTGGTAGCAGATTCAGAAAACGCTGCGTGCCGTCGGATTCTTCCTGGAATGGAAGGCTGAACTCCTTTCCATCGACACGATGAGTCGAAGCAAGGTTTCGCCGAATGATGGTGGCGGGGTCATCGGGATCAAGCTGCAAGCTCATTCCCGAGCCTACAGCGATCGGTGTGACCTCCACTTCATTCAAAGACTGCAAGCTCTCGACGAGCTGCTTAGGCAATTGGTCTGCACTGATGGGCGTCTGCTCGATACCAAGATCACCAATCCCCGTGCCGATCGTTTTCAAGAACTCGCTGGCAAAATCCTTAAACGCCGACTCTTCATCGAGATACTCGATGATCGGTCCGAAGCTGGCGTCGGGAGTAATGACGACTAGACATTTCGTGAACCACCAAACGACGCTGTCCAGCAGCTCGCCACGTCGCTCAGCATCCAAGTCAACGATCTTGCTCAGCAGAAGCTGATTTGGACGCACGCCCAACAACTTCAGCGCACGCAGTGCTTCTGAAGACGTTTTTGCCTCTTCGCCAAACTTCTTGAAATCACCAAACTCGATTTCTTTTCCGGTCCGACTGAAAAGATCCGATTCGCGTCCGCTATCCGTGGTCGCCGACAGCCATTCAGCGGTGACTTCGTCCTTGGTGATATCGAATCCATAAACGAAAACCCGATCTGCCACCATGAACCGAAACTCGAACGAAGAGGGCTTCGCGGACTCGTCGGTGAACCGAAACTGGTTCAGTGCGATCCGTTTCATCGGCCCCGCACCCTCGATGATCAAATCGCGGGCAAAGTCGATCGCCTTGACGACATTCGACTTCCCGGCCGCATTTGCACCGTAAATCACGGACGCCCGGAGCGCCTTTTCATCCGAAGACGGAATCGGCACGCAATGCGACTCATGCCCAGTCTGAGCCGAGCTAGCGACCAAGCTAAGCGTCTGCTCGTCCCCGAACGAGCGAAAATTTTCGACGGAGAAGTTGATCAACATAATGTTTTTGTGATTTTGTCACGCCCGTAGGCCGGATTTACTTGCACACGACGCCCCATGGGTATATTATCGTGAAAAATACGCAACATCAACCCTGTCACCAACACTTGTGCATGCGAAGGGCCCAGCAATTGTGCATTTGTCACGGTCCTGCCGACTTTGAGGTGACATGCGAAACGTGAGAAACTCGCGGCGTTTGCAATCTGAACAACTCCGCGTTCCCGCTGGAAAGACGGACTCTCTGCAACGAGAAAGCCAATGGACCTCAAGAGAATTCACGCGTACGAAGTAGTTCCTCAGCGGCTTGCTGGCAAAGCAACCGCCCCGAGTGGCGGTGCGTTCAAAGCACCCGATGACTTTGTTGTTCAGCTAGACAAATACCTGGTTAGGTCACGCCTTCATCAGCAGCCGCCAGTCGCTTTCCGAGCTTCATTTGAACACGATGAAGATGGCGAGATCGGGTCCAACGAAGTTCGGGATCGAGTTTTGGACTATACGTTTGGCCAACCTTCTACGGCGAAGTCAGCAGCGATCTTCCTCGCATCGCAATTGAGTAGGTCGATGGACGACCGTTCCACCAGCTGCCTACTCGTCTTAACGGCCTACGCGAAAGGTGCGGACCGTAGATTTGTTGGCTGGGCATTTCCAAAAGATGAACCGTTCGGTTTTTCCGCAAAGGGCTCCCGAGCCAACATTCAGATCATCAAGAATGCGTTTAGCCGCTCGTCAAAGTTTCGCAAGGCGGTTCTATTCGAGGGAGTGCGCGATGACGAGACATATTGGACCGGCAACGTCATCGACGAGAAAGACAAGGTCGCGAATTACTGGGTGACTTCGTTCTTAGAATGCGATTTTCTGATTAATGGCAAGAGCGGAACCCAGCTCCTCGCACGCATTTTGCGAGAGACCCATGACTCGCTTGCAAGCCGTGATGACAAAGACCAAATTGCCGCATCAATTCTCTCGGTACGAGCTTCCCAAAGAAAAAGCTGGTCGTTGAACAAGTTTGCAAACGAGTACCTTTCGGGTTCGGTGAAGTCGACCTTTTTAAGCAAAGCACCTCCAGCGGCAGTTTCCACCAATTTCCCGCTTGACCGAGGAGAGCTAGAGACAAAAGCGGGATTGCGAGTTTTCAAGACTGAAGATGGCGTTACCGTAATGGCACCATTTGACACAATAAACAACTCGGTAAAACTGTCTGGTCAAAGTCAGCGCAAGTTGAAGTACGAGGGAATTGTGACCGAGGAAAAAGTGAGAGCGAAGAGTGCCAGATAGTTCAAATTCTGAAGAATCGCCGCTACGGTTAGCCTCTGCGCTTTTGCAGCAACGTATTCTCACCGCTATTCAGGATGCGAACGAGATCGCAAAGGTCACTTTCGAGGCCGCGGACAACAAATCGGGCGAGAGTCATCTAGCCGGAGTCGTAGAAGTCGCCAGCTTGGAATCCGTCAATACAGTCGAAAGTCTGCTACGAGAGTCACTTTCAGTTAACGGCAGGAAATGGCGAAGCAATGTTCCTGGTGAGCAACCACGGCTGGTATTAAAAGCGGTAATACCTCCGGATGTAAAACCAGCCTCCTGGGCATCTATTGCCCATCAGCCGACCATGTTTGTCGTCGCCATTCAGGCAACGCTCGACGCGAACGAGCTCGAGACTGCAACGATCCTGAAATTTCCGGACGACATCGTCAGCGTGGCCCTCGTGATGAAGGGAGGCGGCATCAAGGGGCTCGCATATGTTGGTGCGTTAGAAATTTTGATTAGCCACTATTCCTTCGATCGTTTCGTTGGAACATCAGCAGGTGCGATCACCGCACTGCTGCTTGCAAGCGGTTACGAAACGGCGGAACTCAAAACAATCCTTCAGGAAAAGAACTTTCGCGATTTTTTTGATGCACCACTTTGGCGCAAGCCAATCAATTTGCTGTTCTACGGTGGAATGAATCAGTCCCATGCATTCACCGATTGGCTGGACGTTCTATTAGCTGAGAAGCTGGAGAGCCAAGGCCGTGTCAAACTTTCTGATTTACCGACGAGGGCAACTGTTTTCGCAAGTCGGACAGAAAAAACAGCGCTCCGGTTTGATTCGTTAACTGACGATGCCGAAGCTGCTCACGCCGCACGATGCAGCATGTCGATCCCGTTTATCTTTGTGCCGCAGCAAAATCAAGGTTTTAGAACTTTCGACGGCGGACTTCAGCAAAACTATCCCGTTCAGAAAATTCTTGATGAGGATCCCGGTACCAAATTTCTTGGAATGTATCTGGGGCCTGAAATCTACAAACCCAAACGCAATGGCTGGCAACTCTGCGAGCTCGTTAGCATCTGGACGGAAAGCCATGACCCTGAGTTCTTGAGACGCTATCGTGACCAAACCGTAATTATTGACCCTGATCCGATTGGGACTCTTGATTTCGATCTTTCTGCAACCGAAAAAGAGTTTTTGATTGAATGTGGTCGGGTTGGCGCGCTAGCTCATTTGGAAAAGGGAAGTTCACGCCATCAGGAAGCGGTTGCGAAACGCGACACCCTGCGAGTAGAAGTCGATTCGATACGTCGGAAGCGGAAATGGCGAAAACGTGCCAAGCGGTTTTCCATAGTGGTGCTTGTTGCGTTTCTGACATGGTGCCCATGGTCGCCACTGCCGTTTGCTTACTCCTGGGTCACAGGCACTGCGGAACGTTCAGACGCTGATCTGCGTGGCGTTCAAGCAGATACAACTCCGGTGGATTCGTTGGAGACTACAGAGGTTGATGGCCTCATCGAAGCGGCTCCTGCTGAAGACTCAGGGGCGAGTACAGAACCAAGGTTGGCGATACTTGCTGAATTCAAGAAGATGATCGCCGAGAGACTCAGCAACAAACCGTTCAAGGCGGAGGAGTCCACAAGGAAAGAGAAAGAGATTGTGTTTGGGGCAAAGAGCGTATCTGGGTCGGAACGATGGAGTGAGGGCTCAACTGGAGACGCAGAAGTAAGTGTTCGAAATGTCGAAAACAGATTGATTGCAGAAGTCTCGCTTCCTTACTCCGCGAGTTACGATGTCAAGAATTTTATTGGTGTCCTTGCTGAGAGTCGCAATGACCCACACCACTGCACCGGTGTCGCAAAATTCTCGGTCAGCAAAGTTGGCGGACGCATGGAACTCGGTGAAGTTTCTTACGCCCTGGTAAACCCCAGTATCGGTCACGATTCCTCGAGGATGACAACGCAGGCATTGCGTAATGACGTTATCGGGAAATTAGTAACGGAGTAGCTGACTTGTGTCACGCGACCAATCACTCCCATACGTCGGGCACCAAAAACTGTCCGCCACGCCAGCGTTCGATGACCGCATCCTGAAACCACGAATCGGGAAGATCAGCGTGGTCCGTGATGATGATTTGGAGATTTGGCGAGAGTTCTTCGACGACGTCGAATATCAGCCGAAACATTTCATTCACGGCGACCCGATCCTCGTCAATGAGATCGTCGACCGAGCGGTCCGTTACTGATTCATCCGGTGGAAAGTAAGCTTGCGTCGGTTGATCTAAGAATAGAAATCGTGGCACGGGACGATTCTGATTGATGAACCATTCGTGGAGTCCAAGGTGCGCTATCAGGTGGCAACCAACCCAATTGGCACCGCTGCCCATCTTTGCCATCGTGATCGGCTCGACTCCATCAAATCCTCGGACGGTAAGGTTTTGAACATCCAGGCTCATCGGATACTCGGAGTGCTCGATTCGCAAACGCTTCGCCCACGCAGACATTGAACTTCCAATCACCGACAAGGAAGCGTCCAACCGCTCACGAGTCCCGGACGAAGCGGTAAGTTTTTCAAGCCGATTCACTTTCCTTTCGGCTGCGAGAATTGCGTCGCGCAACTCCGCAGATTCGTCAACTTCGCGCGCACTGTCGAGAAAGAGGCTGATTCGACCCACGACACGTGCTTGCCTTGCGGTCTCATTTCTTTGTTCACGAATTGCCTCCTCTTGCGCATAAATCGCTTCCAGGCCTGCCTTGTTCTCCGTGATGGTCTGGCGTATTGAATCAACACGGTCGAGACGCTCTTGAATGTAGGCTTCGAGCCGCGGCGTTTGGCGAACAAGCGAATCAATTTGGGCGTTGATTCGTTCCAGCGATTCTCGAATGTTGGTAGCGGTCGGGATCTCGACATCCAAATTCTGCTGACAGAGTGGGCACTGCGTGGAAACAGCTTCTTCATGGCGATAGAGCCCGATCGCTTCAAGACGATTCTTCTGCTCGCCGGCTTCAACACTGAAGCCCTTCTGATCTAACGCGAATGAACGTGCTGCTTCCACTTCGACTTGAACGCTCTCAAGGTCATTCAGAAGATCTTGCCTTTGGTCTCGCAAACGCCGAACCTGTGAGTTCGAGGGTTCAGAATTCTCGGCAGGAGACCAGTTCAACGCCTCGCGGAGTGCCGCCAGGATTGCCTCCCTTTCCACGAGCGTCTTTGCCGAGCCAATGATTCCCATTTGACGTGCCTCGGATAGCAGCTCTAACGCACGCGAATTGTCTCGGCCGACAATGGATTCCTCATCTTCAAGCCGACGTTGGAGTAGTTTCAGCTCACGTTTCGCACGTCGTAACCGCTGGATGTTATTCAATTGCTCGTCGCCGACTGCTCCAAGGAAGTACGGAAGCGTGTCGCGGATCGACTGCGGTATTCCATCATCCTCTTGTCGATAAAATAGCGACGTTTGGTCTGCGATACGATTCTGTGGCTGGAAAACAAGAAACTTGGCGTGCTTGATAGAAGCCGAAAGTGGTTCACGAGACTGGCTTTCGCCAGGGATATGCTTGTTCTCCGTGATGCCTAAAACGCCTGACAGAAACTTCGCAAGGCCATCTGTATTCGTTGTCTTTCTGAGATCACCGAAGTCAGGGAATTCCAGTTCGTTGCCTTCGGCTAGGAATGCTTCTGTGTTGCTTTGGACGCCTCGTTCAGGAGCCGGGCGCGCGATGACAAGTTGTCCGGAATCCAATTGGATTTTGACCGCGTACCAAGCCACGCAGTTCCTGATTTTCCCCGCAGGAATAAGGTAACTCGCTCGCCCCAAGCAATAGTCCACAATCGTAATGAGGGCACTTTTGCCGGTCTTTGATGCGCCCGTGATGATGTTCACTGCTCCACATCGAAACGGAACTTCTCGCCGCTCACCAGCGTGGCTGTAGATCGCAATCGACGCAATCTGAAAATTCATGGCTTTATCCCCAGCATCGCGTAAATCGTTGTGGATGATCCAGCAGTGGCGAGCCAACGTCCGAGGAACTCAGACTTGCTGAAAATCTTCGAGACTTCGTCGCTCTTCTTTCGGTACGCCGTGTGCCCGCGTAGCTTGACGCTGCCCGGCAAGATTGAACCAAGGCTATCGAGTTCAAGCGTTCGTCGTGTCGCTGAGAAGATCAACGATTCACGCATGAACGGAACAAGTTCACGCGTTCGTTTTGCAAAGCCAATCATAAGATCGCGGTTTTCTTGGAGCCAAGTCTGCAGGGTCGCAGCGATCGTAGGCAGACGAGAACGCGTGTCTTCATGTAGTACGAAACTCATTGGAAGTACCGCGATCTCAAAAGGCATACCTTGGTCAGTCTCTTTGAAGTAGCCATCGACAGCGCGGCGAAGAATCATCCCGCCAAACGCCGGATTCAATAGGTTGGAAACATCGAATGGGCGGTCGTTCCAAGGTTTTTCAGTAATCGGCATTACGCGGCATCCTCGGCTTTGCAGATCGTCTTGAAGTCCCTGTGCCAGCCCAGCCGTAATTGATCGGCCAACATGTGAAACGATCCTCGAGTCAAATACGGGCTACGGAATTCTGAACGTATGCACAACGACGCCTGAGCAGCAGACGCAACGTTTGCCCACTTGAATAGAGCATCGCCCGCCGCGATGAGTTGATCTGTCGACGCGGTTTCGTCCAGTCCGTCTACCATTTCCATATAAAACTCTTCCCACTCGCCGAGCAATCGCATTTCAAAACGATCCCATTCCTCAAGGTCAATCAAGTTGTTACGAATCCACCGTGATCGTTGAGTGACTGCGCGGTAGTGGTTCTCCTGTGCCTTGCGCACCCGTCCAGCACCGGTACCGATTACACGAAGCTGCTTTACGAAAATACGTCGATCGTTTTCCGAAAGCTGGCCCTCTGGAACCTCCTCGTGCAAAAGTTCGTCAGGCAAGTTATCCCGACGAAAGTCTTCGCGAAGCGAGTTCACTTTCGCTTGTAGCGACCGCAGCGAGATTCCGGGACACCCAGGATCGCTAAGCTGTCTGATCACCTCGGAGAACCACCAGCCTTCTACTTGATCGACAAAGGCTTCGATGTGCGAGAGGTCAACTGCTGCCCAGAGGTTTCGTTCAATCTTTTGACGAACGTCGAGAATCCCAGGTGAGTCCCCGATAAAAGTGATTGCTTTGAATAGGCGTTTTCGTTTTGCGACGCTTAGTTTCTTCAATGAGGCAAGGCAGTCTTGTATCGTCGCGTTCTGTGAAGACTTCGCTGCCGCCTCAAGTGTTCGCCGGACGACCTCAGGTTTTCGATTCTTGGGCGTTACGTCCACGCTCAGGTTTGATATTGCATGGGTTGTTTTTGCGTTGGATGTCGTAACCAAAAAGAGTTCAGCCGAATCCAAGTCGATCTTGCCTTCGACTATGGCATCACTCCAAACCCGCAACGTCTTCCAAATGTCCAGACTCAGATTCGAGGTGCCACCTTGCCGGCTAACGTGATGCTTTGTCTGAAATAGTTGAGCCGCTGACGATGCGTGCTGCCCCGTGCTATGAATCGCAACGTCATCTAGCTTTTCGATGCTGACGGATTTGTTGGAAGCGTCGTGCCTTTCAAGGGCAAGCAGTAATCCGTACCTGCATTGATGCAAATAGCCAATTGCCGACTTCGATGCATCGTAATTTTTTGCTGCCTTTTTCGCCATTCACGCTACCTGAGTTCAAGCGGTTGTTAGTTCGCCTGAACAGATGATAGCAATTCAGCTCTCGGTCTGCTGCTTTCGTGCCGGCTGTAATTTCAGGATCCTCCGAGAAGACAATGGCCTGACGAAATGGAAAGAACACAATTTGGGCAGTTGCTGAACTCGTTATCCGACTTCGCACACGTGAACCCAATGCCCGTCTTCACGGTCTTGGCTTTCGAGTGTGCAACAGACCCGAAACCGAAAAGGCAACGATGAGAAAACTGGCGACGATCCGAACGATGCGTGAGACTCGGCCGATCAAGGGCGCGGATATGATTGAGTTGGCTGTTGTGGATGGCTGGAAGTGTGTGACGAAGAAGGGGGAGTTTGCGGCCGGGGATGCGGTGATCTATTGCGAGATTGATTCGTTCTTGCCGGTGCGGGATGAGTTTGAGTTCCTGCGTAAGTCGTCGCTGAAGCTGATGGATGACCGGGAAGGGTTTCGGTTGCGGACGGTGAAGCTGCGTGGACAGATTTCGCAGGGCTTGCTGTTGGACCCGAAGATTCTTGGGCGTGAGTATTCGGTGGGCGAAGATGTGACCGAGGAACTGGGCATCGTGAAGTACGAGCCGCCGATCCCGGCTTGCTTGGGTGGCGATGTCGTTGGCGGGTTCCCGGCGTTCATCGCAAAGACGGATGAGGAGCGGATTCAAAACCTGGCCGGCGACTTTGATTCGTTCGGTGGGCAACCGTTCTACGTGTCGGAGAAGGTCGACGGGACTTCGTTCACGGCGTTTGTTCGCTTCAACGATGAAAACGGGGACCAGTTCGGTGTGTGTGGTCGGAATTGGCAGTTGGCCGAGGACGAGTCGAACAGTCACTGGCGAGTCGCTCGTGAACTGGATTTGCGCGGACGGATGCAAACGTTGGGGCGGTCGCTGGCGATTCAAGGTGAATTGGTCGGGCCGGGGATTCAAAAGAACCGCTATGCGTTGAAGGCTCCGACCGTGTTGGTCTTCAACGTCTTCGATATCGCCGCGTCGGCTTACGTTGACAAGGCGGAGATGGAAGCGATCTGCCGTGAGCTTGATCTGTCGATCGTTCCGCCGCTGGGTGAGATGACAGTGCCTAACGACATGGATGCGATCTTGGCATTGGCCGAGGGCAAAAGCGTTTTGAATCCGAAGACGGAACGTGAGGGACTGGTTTGGGTTCGCGGCTCGGGGGATGATCGAGTTTCGTTCAAGACGATTTCCAATAAGTTTCTCGCCAAGCATGGCGATTAGGCCATGAAAATCTGGTTCATTTCTGACACTCATACTCGGCACGCGGAGCTGTCGGTTCCGCGTGCTGATGTGGTGATCCATTGCGGGGATGAGGCGAACATGCGCAAGCCTTGGATGAATCAGTTGCAATCGAAAGCGTTCTTCGATTGGTTTGTGAACTTGGACATCGAAACGAAGATCTTCGTTCCCGGCAATCATTCGACGGCGATCGCGGAGGGATTGATCACGCCGGCTCATTTTCCGTCGGTTCGGTTTTTGATTCACGAGTCGATGGAACTGGCTGGCCTGCGTGTCTTTGGTTCGCCGTACACGCCTGCGTTCTTTGATTGGGCGTACATGAAGGATCGGGAGGAGCTGGACCAATACTGGGCGGAGATCCCCGACGATACCGACTTGTTGATTACGCACGGTCCGCCCAAGGGCGTTCGCGACGTGACGCGGCACTGGCGAACGAAGGAGCCGATTCACGTTGGATCAAAGAAGCTGACCCGTCACGTGACCGAGCGGATTCGACCTCGGATTCACGCGTTTGGGCACATTCACGATGAAGCGGGGATCGAGAATTTTGGCAGTGAAACTCGTGACGGAATTCAGTTCATCAACGCTTCGTGCTGTGACTTGAAAGGCCGCTTGGTCAACCACGGGATGGTGGTGGATGTTGAACCAGCGGAGCAAGACGATGAAGTTTGATATGGAGCCTGAGCTGTCGCCGGCCGAGTTCATCGACGTCTTGCGACGTTCGACGTTGGCAGAACGCCGGCCAGTGGACGATGTGGCGCGGATCGCAAAGATGCTGGCGGGAGCTGACTTGGTTGTGACAGCGCGGGATACGGACGGAACGCTTGTTGGCGTTTCGCGAGCGATCACGGACTTTGCTTATTGCACGTATTTGTCGGACTTGGCGGTCGATGTGACGTGCCAAGGTCGGGGAGTCGGTCGTGAACTGATTCGGGTGACGCATGAGAAGGCGGGGCTGAAGACCCGGCTGATTCTGTTGGCGGCTCCGGCGGCGGCGAGCTATTACCCGCATGTGGGAATGGAGAGGCACGATTCGTGCTGGATGATTCCGCCTCAGGAAAGTTTGGACTGAACCAACCGAATCGTTTGGTATTCGGCAATGAAGGGCTTCAAGTTCTTGTTCATGGCTTCGACTCGTGTTCATTCTGCTGGATGGAATCGTCGGTCAAGCGTTTTCCAAAACTGACGACATCGTCTTGCGTGAAACCGATGGCTTCGTAGAACGCGGTCGCTTCCAGGTTGTCGCGACGCACTTGCAGGTTGATCTTGGGGCACCCGACACCGCGAAGTCGAGCCTCGGCTTCGGACATCAACAAGCGACCGACCCCAGACTGGCGGTGACTCGGATGAACGGCAAGGTAGTTGATCCAACCGCGGTGGCCATCGTAGCCAACCATGGCCGATGCGACGATTTCGTCATTTAGCATGCCGACCAAGAGCCAATCCGGTTGAGCACAGATCTTGCGTTGAATGTCGAGCGCAGGATCATTCCACGGTCGCGTGAGACCGCATGCGTTCCAAAGCGAGACGAGCGCGGATTCATCGCTTTCGGCAAAATCTCGAACCTTGATGGATTGGCGCATTATTGGAGCAACCTTCGCATTGCCGCCGCCACCCCGAGAGTGACTTCGGTCATGCGTGGGTAGTCGAGTGTTTCGGGTGTGTCGGTGGCTTGGTGGTAGTTTGGATTGCGGAGATAGCTGGTGTCGGTCAGCATCAGGGCGGGATAGCCTTGGTCCCAGAACGAACTGTTGTCGCTGAGTCGGATCTCGTTGATCTTTTCGGGCAGGCAAATCGAGAACAACGGCATCCGACGGGTGCCGCGTTTGAAACCGCGACGAAATTGCCAGTTGAGTTTCCACGACGGCATGTTGCCGACGGCCGCGAGGAAGTTGCCGCGTTGGGGAAAGAACCGGTGCAGCCATTTGGGGATCGCCGGCGGGATGGCTTGCGAGCCTTTGTGCAGTGAGTAGTAGCCGACCATTTCAAGACACAACATGCCGACGATGTTGTCGCCCCGCCCGCGTGATTGCCGGGCATGGTGTTGGCTGCCCATGGCATCGACATTGAAGTACGGCGGTTCTTCACAGGCGAACGCGACGTAGCGTGCGGTTCGTTTTCCGAAGTGGTCGCGAAGCAACCGGCTGACTTCCAACATCACGGCGACCGCCGACGCGTTGTCGTCCGCTCCGGGCGTCGAAAAGACGGTGTCGTAGTGAGCACCCAGCAACACGATTTCGTCGGCTCGCTTGGTGCCGGTTTGTTTGACAATCAGGTTCGTCGCTTCGTCACCGATCGCGTCGTAGCATTCGCGTTCGATGGAATAACCCATCTCGGACCATTGACCTTCGATGTAGCCGATCGTTGCCTGAATCGTTTTGGGTTTCTGCAAAGTGCGCACGCCGATCAATCCTGCAAGTCGATCGACATGCAGGCGAAGGTTCGCTTCGATTTGATCGCGGTCGGGATTCATTTGTCAGTACGGTGGAGCGAGACGGCGGAAGCCGTGAAAGAGGACAATGAACAGGAAGAGCACATTGCGAAACAACACGGCAATCGGATTGATGGACGGTGCTTTCGTCGCGGACGAAGCTAAACTCTCGCCAAGTGATCGCATCCAATGAACGCTGCGTGGAAATTCCCAAATGCCGTCGACCCAATTGGACGGGATTCCGGCTTCCCCGACACCGGCACCAACGATCCCACCCACGATTGCCGCAGTCGTGTCGGCGTCGCCACCGCACTCGATGATCGCGGTGATTGCTTGCTGAAAATCACTCGGGTGGGACAACCAAGCGTGGATGGCGACGGGGACGGTGTGGTAGGTGTAGCCGGTGACGCCCTTGGATAGCCCGAATGAATCAGCGAACGACTTGGTCGATTCACCAACCGCCACGCTATCAACGGATCGACGCAACAAATCGGTCAACTCCGAACCGTCTTCGCCCACTGCATCGACAACTTCGGCCAGCCACAGGTTCGCATCGACCGATTCAGACATGCGGGAATTTCGGGCAGCAAGTGCCACCGCGATCGCTCCGTATTCCGCTTTCCGGTCGCTATGCGTTAATCGCGACGATGCACGCACAAATTCAAGCATTTGTTGCATGTCGTCGATCGCTGCGCCGAAGATTGCTGCTCGCATCGCTGGTCCATTGCCCGCGGAGAACACGCCGGCGTTGGCGGGCTTGGCGCCCAGCCAAAGTTTGACACCAGCCCGAGCAGTTGCTTTGCCAACGCCCGCCGGCAATGCCAGAATCCACCATCGCAGTCGACTCGCAAAACGTCGTGCGAAAAAATCGACATCACCATTCGCTTCGATCAGCGATTGAGCCACCATGCAGGTGTGTTCGGTATCGTCCGAGATCATGCCTCGACCAAAAAAGAACCGATAGCGATCCGGCGGTCCGAGCAACCGCGGGGATCGCTTGGCGGAGACACCCTCGTAAGGCAATCCCAGAGCATCACCGACAGCGGTTCCCAGAATACAGCCGATGATCGCGTCGCGGTCCATTAAATTTCCTCCAAGATCATTCGTTGTGCTTTGTTCAATTCAACACCGGGTCGGACCGCCTGAATCATCGCGACCGCGTCTGCCGCGTTTTGTGCCTCACCGGACACGATCAACACGGCCGCGGCAACTAGGCCCGTTCGGCCGTGACCTTGGACGCAGTGAATCAGCACTGGCTTGGGCATTTTGATGATTTCGTCCGCCAATTCACGAATCTCATCCGCGGTCGATCCTGTTCCATCAAGCATCGGATAGCAGAGGTAGGACTGTAGTCCCAATCGCTCCTTGGGTTCCGTGAACTCGCACGTCAGATCAACGACCGATGCAATGCCCTCCGGCAATTCGTGCCGAAGCAATCGCCGAGACAGCACGATGTCATCGTTCAACACGCTGGTCGTCGGTTCCCGCGAGAACCACCGAACGACGTGCCACACCGCCGAGACGTACAGAACATAGGGAACCACCAACAACGTCCCCAGCCGCGAACGATGCCCATCAAAACGCTTGCCAAAGACACCCGGTGCCGAGAACAAATATGCGGCAGCAACCACGCCAAACGAGAACGCGGGATAAAAGAGCAACCAAGCCCACGGCCCACCACGAAACCCCGCCACGCCAATCGCGATGGCCAGCAACATGAAGAGAAACCCGAATTTCATTCGACTCCTGACATCGTAAAGGTCAAGAACTCCACTGGAACAGCATCGACCAACCAAACTCCGTTGGCCGAAACGTAAAAGCGGTGTCCGTCTAGGTGCATCGCTGCGGCATCGACTTGAAGAATGATCGGCTTGCCCCGCCGTGAGCCTACTTTGGTGGCCGTCGCTTCATCGGCTGAAAGATGCACGTGATTGCGTGACCGTCTCTCGAGGCCGGTGGATCGGATGCTTTCGATGAACGGGGCAACGGTTCCGTGATACAGCGTTGCTGGGGGAGTCGTCTCGGCGAGCTTCAGGTCGACGCCGGTGACGGAGTGCCCTTGGCTGGCGCGAATACGAAGTCCGTCATCACTCAAAGCGAACCGCTTCTTGTCGTTGGTCGCCACGACTTCGTGAAGTAGTTCGAGCGAGAGTCGATTGCCACGCTGGTTCGCAGCGTCGATCAGTTGAGCGATGTCAAGCCAGCCTTCTTCGTCTAGCTCCATGCCGACGACTTCGGGTTGATGGCGCAGGACCAAGCCAAGGAACTTGCTCACGGATACGAGCGATTTGTCTGTCTTCATGGTTGAAATTCTACCCGAAAACGAACAACGCCCGAGGGGGATACCTCCTCCGCGGGCGTTTCGGGTTTTGGTTCGTCTTTCGACTTACAGTTCGACCGACTCTACTTCGCGGACGAAGCGGGATGCGTCGTTTTCTAGGAACGATGAGACTACGTTGAACACGGCGTCACTGAAGCCGCCGATGTTGAGGATGTCGTCTCGTTCGGGTGCCTGACTGGTTCCGTAGGGTTGGATGTCGATGCAGACTAGCTTTGGATCGGCAACGCCAAGTCCATGCTGGGTCTTCTTGAACTTCTCCCACTGCGTCATCACTCCGGTTGAGCCGTCTTGGCCGTAGCCGCTGTAACGATTGTAGTGGGGACGTCCCGAGGTGATCCAGCTTTCGTTGTCGCTGACAAGCACGATGCCCGCGAAGCGTTGCTTCGAGTATCGCGTGTTGGCTTCGACAAATGGCAACGAGCAATCCGTTCCTCCGCCTCCGTACTTCGACAGGCGTGCTGACAGTGACAAGATCGAATCACTTGGATCGACCTTGACCTTGTAAGCTTGCGTATCGAAGGGAATCACGACGCTGTCTGGGTTGCGACGCAGGATCGCTGCTGCGAACAGTGCCGCAACATCGACGCATCTCATCTTCGACGTTCCACCCCCTCTTCCCGAACGACCCGCACGGTTGCCCGTGACTGGACATCCCATCGAACCTGACGTGTCGAGTCCGATGATGACTGGTCCAGGAAGCGTTGGTACGTTTCCGCATGCGATCTCAGCAGCGTCATGCAACGC
>JBAUHR010000746.1:0-2393 GCA_049680385.1 Rubripirellula sp.
CCCGCGGCTAGCGCCGTCGGCTTAGAAAGCTGAGTTTCCCTAAATTAGAAATTCGCTACCGCGTCCCACCCCTCGCACGGAAAAGCAATGGTTAGAGCGTGGTAAACGCTTGCAAAATATTGGCGTAACAACGGCACCACCTCCTCGGAGATCGTGCCGTTCTAGGTTGTTGATTCGCAAGTGTTTCCTTCGCTCTCACGAATGGCAATGCCCTAGCGAATTGTTTTCTAAGTGTACGCGAGCAATTTGCCAGAGTTGCCGGGGCCAAAGTGGGGTGCTCGATTCGGATCACCCTTCGTGGCCCTGCGACTCCGCTCGCAGGGTGTACTCTGATTTTCGTCGGCTGCTTCGGCGTTGCACCGCAGAAGAGTGATCTCTCACCATGGAAGTACTGGCAGGATACGCGGCGTTTCATCGGTCGGACTCTTGAACCAATGATCAGCCAGCGGCAAAACGGTTTAGAATACTAAAACTGACCCGCCCTGCTCCGCTGACATCCGTTGACCGATGCCCAATAACGATTCTACCCGTACTCTTCGTCGTGATGCCGTGATCGTTGGTGCTGGCCCGATCGGGATCGAAACGGCTGTCGCATTCCAGGCGGTAAACATCAATTTTCAGGTCATCGAAGCGGGCTCGATCGGACATACCGTGTCGTGGTGGGCGCCGCAAACGCGTTGGTTCAGCAGCAATGACCGAATCTCGATTGCCGGAGTTCCTCTTTGCACGATCGACCAAGCTAAAGCAAGTCGCGAAGAGTATCTGAATTACTTGCGCTCGGTCGTCGACCAATTTGATGTCGCCGTCAGCACATTCACACGCGTCACGACCATCAAGCGATCACCGGACGATAATGACTGGATGGTCGGTTTAGTGTCCGGACATGCCGCAGCGGGTGGACTGGCCGAGAAGTACATTCAGACGCCAAATGTGATCTTGGCGACCGGCGGCACCGACAAACCCAATCGTTTGGGCGTTCCGGGCGAAGACTCACCGATGGTCGACGGCTATTTGCGCGAGACGCACCGGTATCATGGGCGCCGTGTCCTGATCGTGGGCGGGCGAAACAGTGCCGTCGAAGCCGCGATTCGGTTGCACCGGGCCGGAGCGAAAGTGACGATCAGCTATCACCGAGAATCCTTGCCATCGGACAGCATCAAGTATTGGTTGAGACCCGAAATCGATGGTCTGATTCGTAGTGGTGCTGTGCAAGCTCTGTTCGATTCACGTGTCGTCGAAATCAGTCCAGGAAGCGTCAATCTTCGCCAAGCCACACCGGGCCAGCCCGATCGCCCTATCAATGTTGCAGCCGATGATGTGCTGACACTGATCGGATACCAACAAGACAAAACACTGTTCAACCAACTAGGGATACCGCTAGACGGCGACGCCGGGCGACCATTCTTCAATCCTGACACCATGGAAACACCCGTGCCAGGAATCTACGTCGCCGGAACAGCCATCGGCGGCACCCAAAGCAGCAAGTACCAGATCTTCCTAGAAAACTGCCACGACCACCCCGCCAAGATCGCCCGCCACATCGTCAATCAAAAACACGGAACAATCAACCAAAGTGGGCCAAGCCCATCCGCAAAATCAAAATCGGCCGAATCGCTAGCACATCAAATCCAAATCAGCCCCGAGAGCTGAAATCCGTGACCTGCAGACCTTTGGCGTGATCGTGATGCGTCCGGTTTCACGTAAGTGCATCAGGCAGTCGGCGCTTTTGACACCCATCAAAATTGCATCACAGCCTGCAAATCAAGAGCTCGCGTTCGTAGATGGTTTCGGGTGGTAGTCGGCCGTGGAGTTCGATGAATAGCTTTTCGTGGCCGAGTACTTCGGTTCGCCAAGCGTCTCGATCGACGGCTTGTAGTTGATCGAACTGTGACTGCGAAAATTCGAGGCCATCCCATTTGACGTCGTCGTACAACGGCACCCAACCAATCGGTGTTTCTTTGCCGAGCGCTCGTCCATGGGTGCGATCAACGATCCACTTCAACACTCGCAGGTTCTCGCTGAACCCAGGCCACAGGAACTTGCCGTCATCGTCCTTGCGAAACCAATTGACGTGAAAGATCCGCGGCGTCTCGGTCAGTTTGCGTTGCATGCGAATCCAATGTCGAAAGTAGTCGCCCATGTGGTAACCACAGAACGGCAACATCGCCATTGGATCACGTCGCACTTCACCAATCGTGCCTGCGGCGGCCGCCGTCATTTCGGACCCCACCGTTGCGCCCATGTAAACGCCGGCACTCCAATTGAACGCCTGGTAAATCAGTGGCATCGTGTTAGCACGTCGACCGCCGAAGATGATCGCGCCGATTGGTACGCCATCGGGGTCTTCCCAAGCGGAATCGATCGTTGGGCACTGTGATGCCGGCGCGGTAAAA
>JBAUHR010000747.1:0-19075 GCA_049680385.1 Rubripirellula sp.
AAAAAAAACGCGCCCGGCTAGTCTGGTGCCGAAGACTAACCGTCAGTGTAAATCAGTGCCGTCATGATCCCCAGGGGCGGACGACACGATCCTAGATGCTCTTGCGTTCTAGAACGGCATAATCCGCGTAACCGGCAAACAATGCACTTATACCGCCCAAGACACGGCCACCAATCTTGAAGAGTCCCAGCGGTGAACGCATGAGCGCCCAACCGGCGAATCACCGAGAGCCCAAACGCAACTAGGCGATTTCGCCGAAGCGCCGACGCTCGCCGAGCCAAGGAACAATGGTAACCGGCCGAGTAAGAGAGTGGCCGGCTTGGTCGATTCAGTTTTTGCCGTGAATCAATGGAAACGCCGGCCTCGCGGAAGCGTCGGGTCACCAAATCGACAAACCGTTGACTAGCTCGGCTACGTGCAAACGTGGTGCGCGGACGCACCTCTAGCCTTCGGCAACGACTGGCACGACGTCATCGATCTTTGGTTCGAATGAATCCGACGTCTGGCTGCTGTCGGTCAATGTCAAAATGATGAACAAAGCCAAGAAGACAAACGAGCCTAGGAAAAGGATGGCATTGAACGGCTTGTCCCACAGCAAGTGCATGAAAAACAGACCCACCAACAGTGCCTTCACCGTCGCGATTCCCATCACGATGTACAGGTCAAAGCTACCGAAGTCAAAGCTTGCCTGTGCAACGGTCAAAATCGTTAGCCCGATCAAAATACCGAACACCGTCAACAACATCGATACAGGCATCGGGTGAGCAAAGTCATAGCCTTCGCGATGTTCGCCGTGACCGTCTTCTGCGTGGGAGTGAGCTGACATCTTATTCTTTTCTAGTCAAAATTCGTTGTAGTGTTTCTGCGCGATTCGATTGAATCTGTCCGTTGAATCAGTCGGTCTAGCGGATCAAATACAGCAATGGGAACAGGTAGATCCAAATCAAGTCGACCAAGTGCCAATACAGTCCGACGTAATCGACGGGGCCAAAGTATTGACGATTGAAGTCGTTTCGAACCGAGCGAATCAACAACCAAACCAGCACTCCGATACCGCACAAAATGTGGATCGCGTGGACGCCAGTCATGCAGTAGTAGATTCCGAAGAAAATACCCGCTGTTCGCGGCGTCAAGACATTCTGTTCCGTCTTGCTGATGCCGCCTTCGATCGTTGAGCTGTCGGTGACGACCGATCCCTGCGCGAGAGCCGTTTGACGCTCGCGAGCAGACAGTTCGCTGCTGATTCCCGAGTTGGTCGTGTCGGTCGCCAGGTGTTCGCGGACCATTAAATCCGAGTCTGCACCAGCAAGGGCAACCGCAACTTCCGCTGGTGTCGCATGGTCGTGATCATGATCGCCAGCAACCGCATGGTCGTGGCCGTGTTCATCGCTGGCGTGTTCACCAGCCAGTGCGTGTCCACCGTGTCCTTCGTCGCCACCACTTTCCAGGATCATGCCAAGTCCAACACCCACAAAGAAGCAGATACAGACGACTGACAATGGCATCGCACAGGCGGTCTGGAACTTGTCGCCCTTGACCACTGAAACGGCCAGCCATACCAACACGCCAACCATCAGCACGGCAAAAGGAGCACACAAGAAGTACAGGCCGTTTTCAAGGAAAAACGCCGTGCCCGCCGAAAAACCATGTTTTTCGACCATTTCGGTCGCGGTTGGGTGCGGGTTAGCGGGGTCGTAAAAGAACGATCCGGCTGGCAGCAAACCCATGCCCCATTTGTGCGAATACTCGATGGACTTTACACCCAAAAAGATCATCGCACAGGACAGCGTCGACGCCAGCAAAGCGGTCAGCTTCTTGTATTCTTCGGTCTGCGAGCAACGAACGGCCCACGCCATCGTCAGCGAACTGAACAGCAAAACGCCCGTGTTGATTGCACCAAGTTTGGTGTTCAAGAACTGGCTGCTGCCTTCGAAAACATCGGGGCGAAGCATGCGGAAGATCGCGTAGGCACAGAACATGCCGCCGAAGAACAACACTTCGGTGACAAGAAATAGCCAGATGCCCAACTTCCCGCTGTCAAATTGCTGCTCGGGAGTGTCAAAGTGGTGCGCCAAAAACGACGGATGGTCGTGATCGTGACCGTGCGCGTCGTGCGCATTTTCGGGAGCAACGTCGATGGTGGACATGGATTGAATCTGAAAAAGGGTCCGAGATGACTGTCTGTCATCCTACAAATGAAGGGTGGTCCGTCCAAAGACGGACCAATCGTTGTTCTGCTGTTGCTAATGACAGGCCGCCATGGCCACGTCCTAGTGGTTGTCTTTGGCGTGAGCCGGTACCGCGTCGGGTGTTTCGCTCGGTGCGATCTTGCGCTCAGGTTCGGTTGAAACGTAACGCTCGTTCGCTCCGTCCCATTCGACATTGCTGAAGTCGTACGGATCGCCGACGGCCGGTGCATGTTCAAAGTTGTAGAACGGTGGCGGGCTGGTGCAGTGCCATTCAAGTGTCGCACCACCCCAAGGGTTCGCCGGCGCTTTCTTGCCTTTGACCAACGAGGTCAACAAGACAACCAGGGCAACCAACAATCCAACGCCCAACAGCAATGCGCCGATGGTGCTCATTTGGTGCAAGTAAGCGAATTCGGGGTCATACGTTGCATAGCGGCGAGGCATCCCGCGACTGCCAAGTACGAATTGTGGCAAGAACGTCAGGTTGAAACCGACGAAGATGATCGCGGCCGACAACCGACCGCCAAACTCGCTGTACATCTTGCCGAACATCTTTGGCCACCAGTGGAACACGGCCCCCAAGAAGGCAATCAGAGTTCCGCCGACCATCACATAATGGAAGTGGGCGACAACAAAGTAGGTGTCGTGCAGGTGCATGTCGGTGGCAAGCGTACCAAGGTGCAATCCCGTCAATCCGCCGATCGTGAACAAGAAGATAAACGCGATGGCAAAGCACATCGGAGTCGTCAAGCTGATCGATCCTTTGTACATCGTCGCGATCCAGTTGAACACTTTGATCGCCGAAGGCACCGAAACGGTAAACGTCAACGCACTGAAGACGATCGTTGTCATCGGGCTCATGCCCGCGGTGAACATGTGGTGTCCCCAAACCAAGAAACCCAGCAACGCGATAGCGATCGATGAGTACGCGATGAAGCGGTAACCAAAGATGCGTTTGTGGCTGTGGACGCTGATCAAATCGCTGATCACGCCGAAGGCTGGCAAAATCATGATGTAAACGGCTGGGTGGCTGTAGAACCAGAAAAAGTGCTGGTACGTGACCGGGTCGCCGTTGAATTCAGGATCGAAAATTCCGATGTGCATCGTCCGTTCAGCGATCAGCAACAACAGCGTGATGCCCAGAACGGGCGTCGCCAAGACTTGGATGATGCTGGTCGAATAGGTCGCCCACAAGAACAGTGGCATTCGGAACCACGTCATGCCGGGCGGACGCATCGTGTTGATCGTAACAATGAAGTTCAGCCCGGTGAAAATCGAACTGAAACCCAAGATGAACGCGCCCATCGTGGCCGCAATCACGGACGTGTCGGTTGTCGTGCTGTAGGGCGTATAGAACGTCCAGCCGGTATCAAGACCCGTGCTGAACAAGGCACCGATGAAGAACATCGCGCCGACGCACCAAAGGTAAAAACTGCAAAGGTTCAGCCGAGGAAAGGCAACGTCTTTCGCGCCCAACATGACCGGAACCAGAAAGTTACCTAGTGCCGCTGGAATACTGGGGATGATGAATAGGAACACCATCACTGCACCGTGCAGCGTGAACAACTGGTTGTAATAGTTGTTCGCCTCGGCACCCTTGAAAATCATCCCATCGGGTTGAAACAAGTGCAGACGGATTAGCAGCGCCAATAGCCCCGCGAATGCGAATGCACAGGTGACACCGACCAAGTACATCACGCCGATCCGCTTGTGATCGAGCGTGAAAATCCAACTAAGGGCACCCTTCGAATTCGTGAGGTAATTCTCGCTCGCGGTGGGGTACCCCGGATCGCGGACGACGGAGCCTTTCGGAATAGAACCGGCTGACATGGAAGGAACCTCTAAAACTGATGATGCGATGTGTTAAGAATGCGGCGAATCGGGCGACGGGCTACTTCGTCGCGGCGCCGGTTGTTGAAAGTGTTTTCATGTATTCGACGATCGAGTAAATGTCGTCGTCGCTGAGTTGACCCTTATAGCTTGGCATGACCGGTTGGTATCCGGCAACCACTTTTTCTTTCGGGTACAAGATCGATTCGCGGATGTAGTTCTCGTCCGCTTTGAAGGACTCGCCGGTGACCATCTCTTCGGGGCGTCCGTACAAGCCTTGGAACGATGGTCCAACACGCTTACTGCCATCAAGGCTATGGCAACCGGCACAACCGCGGTTGTTGTAGAGCGTTGCACCGTAGGTTGCTGGATCGACGCCTTTCGGACGGGAGCCGTACTTCTTGATCCAAGCGTTCAAGTCTTCCAGCGTCTCGTGAACGACGACGACGGTCTGCATTTCCGAGTGGTTGGTGCCGCAGTATTCGGCGCAGTAAAGGTCATAGAACTTGTAACCATCGGGCGTGAACTGGTGTTCGTCGTAGTTCCACGGTTCATCAAGTTCTTCGGTTCGTTTCGTCGCGGCCGCCAGTTCTTCGTCGCTGACTTTCTCGCTGGCGAGAGTCGGCTTGAACCACATGAAATTGTAGCGGCCGGGAACGATGTCTTTCTTGGCACGGAATGCAGGGATATACAGGCTGTGAATGACGTCGGTTGAACGCATCGACAGCTTCACAGGTTCATCCAACAACAGGTGCAATTCAGGATGGAAAACGCCTGAACCGTAATCGATGGTCCAGCCCCATTTGAACGCTTGCACGTTGACTTCGTTGGCGCCTTCGGGAGCCTTTCGCATTTCCAAGAACGCGCGGGCACCCAACACGAACATGCCGACCAAAAAGAATGACGGAACAATTGACCACGTCAATTCCAACACAGTGTTGTGCGATACATTGCTTTCGGCCTTGGCACCCTTGGGCTTGCGATACTTCACGGCGAAGTAAAACAAAGCACACATGATGGGGACAAAGAACACGACGCACGTGTACGAGATCCAGTTGTACAGCCAGTCGTTCGTTTCCGAGAACGACGAAGCCGACTCGGGGAACCACGCATAAGGTTCAGTGTAGTCACCGACCAGCGAAAATGCGTTTGTAAGTTTCATCAACATCATGACGGGGTCTGAAACGGTTTTGAATTACGGTTGTGAGTTGTTCGATTGACGCGCTTGGCGATTTACACGCTAAGCGTTGGTGGCGAAGGTGGAGGATCCGCCAAGTTGTCGCTGTCTTCGGTATCTTGCAAATGGTTGCGGCCCTTGCGACCAATCCAATACGGCGTCAGGCACGCGATCATCAATCCGACGGTCGCTGCACCACTGAGACGCATGATCTTCCAGGCCTGAGGCACGTAACTATTGCTGTCCGGGTCGTAGCTAAAACACCACAGCACGAATTGGTCGACGGGCGTTCCGACGGTTCCATCGCCTGCTTCGATGATCGCCTTGCGAAGATCTTCGGGTTCGAACGCAACGGCCAACGAGTATCGCGTCACGACACCTTTGGGCGATACAAACGCCAGCATTGCCGGGTGGTAGTACTCGCCGGATTTGCTGTCGTAGGTGTACTTGAATCCTAGAATCTCGGCCAACTTGGTGATGATCGGTTGTTGAGCGGTGCAGAATTCCCAGCCTTGGGCAGCACCAGGCTGACTCTTCTGCAGTTGCTCGACGTACTTTTGTTTTGTCTTCAGCGACGTCGCTGGCTTTTCGTTGGGATCGATGCTGACGCTAAGCAGTTGGAAGTCTTTGCCAATCTGCAAATCCAGTTCGTTGAGCGATTTTGTCAGTTGGTTCAACTGCACGCTGCAAAGCATGGGACAGTTGCTGTAGTTGAGCGAAACGATGGTGGGCTTGTTGCCGTCGATGTAATGGCCGGTCTTGACCTTGCGGCCATTGGAATCCGTCAGCGGCAAATTCAGCGGGATCCGAGCACCAAGATTCTGCTCGACGGTGACGTTTGCAACCTCGCGGGGAACACCATTGTTGAGCGAAACTTCAGCGCCGTTCTGCAAACCCTGTGCAATCAGACCCTGTGCAATCAGACCTTCTGCAATGAAACCCTGTGCACTGGCCGACACTGGCAGCGCAGCCATCAACGTCATGATCACGGCAATCGCCGCAAGCACTCTGCTGTTGCTACACCGACCAACATGCTGGTTCGGAAAATTACGTTTCGTCGTTGCCACTTTTCTTTTCGCTGCTGTTTGCTTTGGTTTTGTTCTTGACCATCAACTCGATCGCTTCGGAAACCGGAATCGTGATGTTTCCCGATTGGGGGTCGACACCAAAACTTGATATTTGTGCGGTCTGATCATCCAGGATTTTGTTTTGCCGGCGATAATCGCTTTCCGCCATCGATTTGGCGTCGTGCGACTGCTGCATCGAGAAGTACAGGACTTGAACCGCTAAAGCAGTCACCGCGGTCACAGCCACCGAGATAATTGCGACGGTAAAAATCCGTTTTGCGTTCAGGTCGTCGTAAGCTGCCATGTTGTTATTGTCGCGTAAAACGTGCTTCTTGAGATGAAAAATGATGCTGGCTGCGTCATCACGACACAGCCCCAACTGATCCGATAAATTTCTCTACCGGTCAATAACTCACTCGCTTAAACATTCTCGAACGCCATGGATTCGGCCAATCGGGGGTCACGAGCCGCAATGATTCGCGTGTCGCCGGCAACTTTCAGGACCAATCCGGTCAACAGTGACATCATGCCGACCATGCACATGAACGCCGACAGAATGCCAATCCAGTTGACTGCATAAGGCAGTGCGCTGGCTTCGGACGCTTCCGGCATGATGATCCAGGTAATGTCGGCAAAGTGAACCAGCAGCACATAAGCAGCCCAGAAAACAACCATTTTGGGTCGGCGACGAACGTACATGCTCATCAATCCCATGAACGGCAACAGCCAGTGGAAAAAGATCAGCAGAACCGTCCACATTCCCCATCCGCCCAGTTGGCGGTGATAGATCCACTCGGTTTCTTCAGGAATGTTGCCGTACCAAATCAGCATGTATTGGCTGTACGAGATGTACATCCAGAACAGCAGGAATCCGAAGATCAGCTTGCCAAGGTCGTGGTAGTGTTCGGTGGTGACTTCGTCTCGCATCGCGCCACTCTTTTGCAGCTTGTAGGCGGCGACGGCCAACATGCTGTGCGTGGCCAGCACGCTGCCGGCGAACAAGTAGACGCCGAACATGGTCGAAAACCACATGGGCGACAGGCTCATCACCCAGTCGAAGGCAGCGAATGAAGTGACGCCACAGAATGCCATCGTGGCGGGGCCGCTCCAGTACTGCAGACGATCGGTCATCGCACGTTCGCCGGTTTCATCTTGCTGGGTGCTGCCACGGAAAAAGTACAGTGCCAGGAACAACCACACCGCAAAGTAGATGATCGCACGAATCGTGAACCACGATTGATTGAGCCAGCGTGACTTTTCGGTCCAGGCGTCCATTGGCAAGTGATTGGCCGCTGCGTAGTTCGGGTCGTCCCAGCGAAACAACGTGCCTTCGCCCATGAACAGTGTCATCAGGATCGGCAAGAACAAAATTGCCAGCGGGAACAGCATCATCATCACCAGTTCGGCGATGCGGCGAATCACCGTGCTCCAGCCCGCGCGGACCAAGTGCTGGATCAGCACAAAGAACAGCGAACCGGTCGCCAGAGTCAGGCAGTAAATGAACGCGGCCAAGTAGGCGGACATGGCGACACGGGCGTTGCCCATGAAATTGCCAATCGCCCAACCGGCGACCAACAACAACAAACCGCCGCCCAACAGCGGAAGGGTCATTGCGGATAGCGAAGCCGGAAGCTTGAAAGCAGGATCGTCGGCTGGCTTAACGACTGGGCGTGCGTGTGACATCAGTGCGGACGCTTGTAAAATTCAAGTGGAGGGTGAATGTTGACTAAGTTTCAATCAAGCAAACTTAGTTATGCCGAAGGTGCTTTGGCTGGGTCAGCTTTGGCATCTTCTTTTTCGGCTTCCTTGGCCTTTGCCGCTGCTTCGTCAGCAGCCTTCTGTTCGACTTCGGCCTGTTCTTTCAGTTTCTTATCGACTTGCGTCTTCAGCTTTTCGATACGCTTCTTCTCGCTGGCCGGGACCAGGTCCATCGACGCATTTTGGCTGCTTTGCAGTGCCCGAACGTAGGCGACGATGGCCCAGCGATCTTCGGCTTTGATTTGCGAAGCGTAGCCCGGCATCTTGCGAATGCCGTTGCTGATCGTGTTGAACAGTTTGCCGTCCGGGTACTTTTCAGCGTACAAGCTTTCTTGGTGCAGCGAGGACGGTGGGATCCAGGTCGCCGACAGCAGTTTCTGAGCGCGGCGATTGACCAATCCGTTGCCGCTGCCGTTCATGCCGTGGCAGACCGAGCAATAGATGCCGAATTGTTGCTGTCCTTTTTCGACCAGTTCTCGTGATAGCTCACGCGGGTTTTCGACTAACCATGGTGTCGTCTCCATCACGCTGGCCGCGGGCTTGGCGTCTTCTTCCTTGGCGTCATCTGGTTCATCGAGAGCTCGCACCAACATGGCGGCACGAGGTCCGTCAATCTTTGCCAGTGCATCAATGTCGATACCCGTTTGGAAGTTCAGGTCCATCTGACCACGAGCGACCGTTCCAGGAACATTCGGTCGCATCGCACGAGCGTCAGCAAACAGAGTCGTGTTTTGCTGGGCATCTTTCGATGGCGAGAAGTCCATGTCATAGAAAACGTGGAAACGCGGCAGAGGGCTGTTCGTCACTCGCATTCGCAAGACCACCAACAACGGGATCACCGACAACGCCATCACCACGATCCAGGTCGTGATCAGGAACTTCGGCACCTTCTTGGGCGAGTCGTCTTCGAGGACCGGTTGGATGTATTCGCTGCCGGTTTCGCCGAACAGTTTTTCAACGCTCGATTGGTTGTACTTGTCGTCGGTCGAATCGATGTAAACAAAGAAGCGATCGTCGGTAACGCGGTCGAAACGCGGGTCCGTGAACACAGGGTTGCTGAACTTAGGCAAACCGTTCAGTGCCCACATGCCGAAGAACGCACCAAACGATGCGAACAAAATGGTCAATTCAAACGCGACCGGAATGAATGCCGGCAACGAGATGAAGGGCTTGCCCGAGATGATGTACGGGTAATCGATCGCATTCATCCAGATCTGCATCAGCAGTCCGGTTGCCGTTCCGGTCAGGCCACAGGCCAGCACGATCCAAGGCAACTTGGTTGGCTTGATGCCGAGCGCCTTGTCGATGCCGTGAACCGCAAACGGCGCGAACGCATCCGTCTTGGTGTAACCGGCATCGCGGACTTTGCGACAAGCAGCCATCAACGAGTCGACCGTGGCGTATTCGGCGACGATCCCGTGAACTTTTTTATCTTTAGATTCTGACATCGTTATCTCAGTGCTCGTCTTCGTGGGTCATGTGATGCTGCTTCGCCAACGTCCATTTCACTTCGGCCATGTTGATCACCGGCATCAAGCGGCAGAACAACAGGAACAGCGTGAAGAACAAACCGAACGATCCGATCAACATCGACCAGTCAACCCAAGTCGGCGAGAAGTACGCCCAGGCACTGGGCAGGTAATCTCGTGACAGGCTGCTGATGACGATGACGAAACGTTCAAACCACATTCCGATATTCACGAAAATGGAGACGATGACGATCATCCATGGCGTTGTGCGGATTTTCTTGAACCAGAAAAACTGGGGGCTGATGACGTTGCAACTGATCATCGTCCAGTAAGCCCACCAATACGGCCCAAAGGCACGGTTGAGGAACGCAAACTTTTCTTCCGGGACTTGGCCGTACCAAGCGATGAAGAATTCAGTGCCGTAAGCCAAACCCACGATCGATCCTGTTGCCAGGATGATCTTGCACATGTTGTCCAAGTGGCGAATCGTGATCAGCTTTTCAAGCCCCAGCATCGTGCGGGCGGGAATCATCAGCGTCAGCACCATCGCAAAACCGCTGAAGATCGCTCCGGCAACAAAGTACGGTGGGAAGATCGTCGTGTGCCAACCGGGAACTTGCGAAACCGCGAAGTCAAACGAAACGATCGTGTGAACCGACAAAACAAGCGGAGCGGCGAAAGCGGCCAACAACGCATAAGCTTTTTCGTAACGCATCCAGTGACGCGACGACCCCGACCAGCCAAGCGACAGAATGCCGTAAGCCATCCGTCGCCATTTGTTCTTCGATCGGTCACGGAAGGTTGCCAAGTCAGGGACCATGCCCATGTACCAGAACAACAGCGAAACGGTGCCGTATGTCGAAACGGCGAACACGTCCCATAACAGTGGGCTGCGGAACTGTGGCCACATCCAAAGGTTCAAACTTGGGTAAGGTGCCAACCAAAACGCCAGCCATGCTCGACCAACGTGGATACCGGGGAAGGTACCTGCACAGGCGACGGCGAAAATCGTCATCGCCTCGGCAGCTCGGTTGATTCCGGTTCGCCAGTCTTGACGGAACAGGTACAAAATTGCGCTGATCAGAGTACCAGCGTGACCGATACCGACCCAAAACACGAAGTTAACGATCGGCCAACCCCAGAAAACCGGCGAGCGGTTTCCCCACACACCGACACCGGTGTACAGCAGATACGCAATGCAGATTCCGAACCACTGCAGCAGCGCGAACGAGATCAGAAACCCGATCCACCATGCCTGGTTTGGCTTTCGTTCGGCAACACTGCACACCGTCTCGGTGATGTCGTGAAAGGTCGTGTCGCCCAACACCAACGGGGCACGTTCGCCCGGGCGTTCGACGCTGTTGTCCAGTCCGTTTGGGATGGCAAGTGACATAAGGAATAGGTTTCAGGTATCAGGTATCAGTGAACAAGGAAAACGCAGGTCGACCAAACCATCGGGCCGGTCGAGGCGTGGCTAATCTTTGTGCTCGGTTTCGTGATCATGGTCATCGTGACCGTGATCGTCTTCCGCGTGATCATCGTGGCCGTGTGCGTCGTGGCTTTGATCATCGTGACCATCCGCTCCGTGACCGTGGTCGTCGTGGCCACCGTGATGGGGTGCATCCATCGTGGCCAACTCTTCAAGCTGAACTGCCGTCATCAAACGCTTTGGCGTATTGCGAACACGAGCGAGGTACTCGGTTCGTGGCTTGACGTTGAGTTGCCCCAACATGCCGTAGCTGCGAACGTCTTTGCGTTTCTTGGCCACGATCGATTCTGGGTCGGCGATGTTGCCAAAGTTGATAGCGTTGGTCGGGCAAGCCGATTGGCAAGCGGTCACGATGTCGCCGTCTTGAACCTTGCGATCTTCTTTGCGAGCGGTGATCTTGCCCTTTTCGATGCGTTGGACACAGTACGTACACTTTTCCATCACGCCACGACCGCGAACGGTCACGTCGGGGTTCATCACCAACGCTTGCAGCTTACGGTTGGCCTTTTCGATCGCACTTGGATAGGCGTCGACGCCGTAGCCAACACCAACTTCGCTGTTGTAGTTGAAGTAATTGAAGCGACGAACTTTGAAAGGGCAGTTGTTGGCACAGTACCGAGTTCCGATGCATCGGTTGTACGCCATCGCGTTGAGGCCTTCGTCGGTGTGAACCGTCGCGGCAACCGGGCAAACTTGTTCGCAGGGGGCCGTTTCGCAGTGCATGCAGGCCACTGGTTCCTGAACGACGTCCGCGTTGTCTTCGTCGCCCTGGAAATATCGGTCGATTCGCAACCAGTGCATTTCGCGGCTGTTGAGAACCTGTTCGCGGCCAACAATTGGCACATTGTTTTCGCTTTGGCAAGCGATCACACAAGCGTTACAGCCAATGCACTTGGTCAAGTCGATCGACATGCCCCACTGAGGCAATTCAGGCTTTTCCATCTCGATCGAGTTGATCGGTTCATGCCATGGCGAACCGGCTCGTCCAACGTGAGGAACGTGTGGCCCCTTCACCTCGGCGAACTCAGGCACCTTGGCAAGCAAGGCGGTCGTGCCTTCGCGAACCAGCGTGAAGCTACGTTGCTGAGTTTCGTCGCGGCCGCCTTCGTCGATGGCCCAGTGATCCTGAGTTGTTGCGATTTCGGATTCGACAAAACGTGGGCGTCCCTTGACGCCGGTCGCCATCAACATCGAATCACTTGAACGCAGCGGCGAAACATCGATGCCGACAACCGGTACGTCTTTGGCCAAGCTGCCGCCAACCATCCCGGCTCGTGTTCGGCCGTAACCAATCGTCAAAACCACGACACCTGGGGCGAGGCCCGGCATTTCGTAAACCGGCAGCTCGACTCGCGTTTCGCCGACTTCGAGGGCCGTCATCAATTCGTGCTTGACGCCCAATGCAGCGGCGGTCCGCGGGCTCATCACAGCCGCGTTGTCCCAAGACATCTTGGTCAACGAGTGAGGCAGTTCTTGCAACCAGCCGTTGTTCGCGAAACGACCGTCGTAAAGGCCGTCGGCCGGCACGAACAGGATTTCGATCGCATCCTTGTCGGCTTCGGCAGCAGCAACAGGTTTTGCATCGGCCAGAGGTTTGGCTTCGCCGCTGGGCTTCAAGTCACTCTTGACGACAAGTTCGTCAGCATATCCATCGTGCAAAAGTGCTTGCCACTGGCGATCGCTGAGTGCCGAACCGGCTAGTTCATCAGTCGTGCGGCGAACAATTTGCATCCCGTCGGTTTCTTTTTCGCCCAACATCGATGCAAGGACTTCGATCGCACCGCGCCCGCCCAACAAAGGCAGGATCTGCGGCTGGCACACGCCGTAGTGACCGTCATCCGCGATCACGTCGCCCCAAGATTCAAGCGGGTGCGACATCGGCAACGACCACTCGCAGGCGTAGCCCGTTTCGTCGTCGTATTCGCCCAAGTAAATCGAGTGTTCCAGTTTGCCGATTGCACCGGCCAAGTCGACATCACCAGGTGCTGAAAAGACGGGGTTGTCGCCTAGGATCAGCAGCGAATCAATGTCGCCCGCGTTGATTTTAGTGACCAAGTCGCCGATCGAAACGGTGTCGCCCAAGTCGGCGTCTGCCGACGCAACGAACTTCACCGCCTTGCCAAGCGAACCGAGTTTTTGGTTCATGCGAATGCCAGCGGCAACCGCTTCGGCACCCAGTGTTTCGCCAACGACCACGACGGCTTTGTCACCAGCTTCGGCGATGTCGTGTGCGGCAACGTCCAAGAAACGTTCCAGCCGTTCGGCAGGCGACATCTCGTTGTAGGCCTTGTCGCCTTCGCCGGAATGGTCGTGCTCGGCACCGCCCGCCAGTTCATCGACGCGGCGGCCAAGTTCGGCCAACAACGCAGGCATCTGGCTGGGCTGGATTGCCAGTCGAGTATCCGCGCTGGCACCGGTGCCGGTGTAGCCGCCTTCGACGACATACAAACGGTTCATTTCGCCGGCGATCGGATCGCGACGCTTCGAGAAACTGCGAGCCGACGAGATCATCGACTTGTGCTTGCCCAGAATGTCAGCTTCGATCGTGATGATCACGTCCGCTTCGTCAAGCGACAGGACTTGGTCCGCCGACTTGCCAAATACCGACTTGGTCGCTGCGGCCATCACGCCGCCGTCGATCGAGTCGTAACGACAGATCGTCGAACTAGGCAGTTTTTTCTTCAGTGCTGCCAACATCCGCGCCGTCGACGGCGAATGAGTCGGCGACATCAGCACGGCGAACTTGCCGCCGTTGCCGTTATTTGCAGCCGAATTGACCAGGTTTTTGCCGAACGAATCAAAATCTTCCCAGCCGACTTGTTCGCGGTTTTCGGCACCCTTTTTCAGGATGAAGCCGCCATCGCCGCGAGCACGATCGGGATCGTACAGACCCAAGATCGATGCTTGCGAGAACACGTCGGTGCCGCTGCCACCGGGGTGATCGTTGTTCGGTTCGATCTTCAGCGGGCGACCGTCAAAGTTCGTGATCAGCAGGTTGTAAACACGACCAGCCAATTCGAAGTTGGTAGCTCGGCTGTACGTTTCCCCTGGGACACGGCCTTCGGGGCGAATCACGAAGGGCAGAATTTCTTCTTCGGGATACCGGCAACCGGCGGCTCCGACGAGCGCCAGCGATGCGCCCATCAACTGCATCCAACGACGACGCGAAACGCCCTCAGGAAATTCCGAGGCTGCGACCGGGAATTCACGGTCGAGGTACTGTTCGAATTCTTCGCCGCCGCGGAATTCCGACAGACTTCGCCAATACTGAGGCCGCGACTTTTCCTGGGTGGCTTCGGATGTCGAAGGTTCCGGATGGTTCAAGGTCATGTCGAGAGATTACGAAAAAAGGTGAAGTTGATTTGCAATTCAGACGCCAAACGCTGTGTCAAACGCAGAAAGCCCGCGTTCACAGCCGAGTGGTCGTGATCTAGCGGTGACAAACGGCGCAGTGGACTTGCGGGTTGATGTTGTGTTCTTTGCGCCATTCCTTGGCAAAGGTCGCTTGAGCTTCGGGGCTTTCAAATTCCCAGTCCAGCTTGGTCACGAATTCCTTCGGACGCAGGTGTGGTTCAGGGTTGCGGTGACAGGTGATGCACCATGCCATCGACAACTCTTCGTGCTGGTAAACGACTTCCATTTGATCGATGCGGCCGTGACACGACTTGCAACTGACGCCCGAGTTCACGTGCGCGGCGTGGTTGAAGTACACAAATTCGGGCAGGTTGTGGACTCGTTTCCAAGCCATGCTGCGGCCGGATTCCCAGCTCTCGCGAATCGGAGCCAGCTTGGTGCTTTCCGGGTGAACGGCCGACAATGCAGTGACGCCTTGGTCGTTGGCCGGTGAGTGACAATTCACACACGTTGCCGTTGGCGGAATCGCCGCGTGTGCGGCGTCGAATACTGTGTTGTGGCAGTACCGGCAATCCATTTTCAATTGCCCTGCGTGAATCGCATGACTGAAAGGGACCGGTTGAGTCGGCTGGTAGCCAACATTCAAAGTGACCGGGTCGGTCAACAATCCGCCCATCGCGCCAGCGAACACTGCGCCTGCAGCACCAGCGACAGCCAGGAGGCCGAGGAGGGGATTGATCCAGCGAGGAAACAAGAACCGTTGCATAATAATACTGTCTGGCCCAGCAACTTCGTCGCCGACGTCGATACGTCGCGACTCAATTCGCGGGGGCGGGAGTAAGAAAAAGAAGGCGTCCATTGCCCGATCGGGCCGCAGTATGGCGGTGGCACTAGCAAGCTGGCAATGCCGACCCTTGGGTGAGCGACATTCTGTCGCACAGTTTTTCCGGCCGAGCGTCCAATTTCCGAGCGACTCAGCGGACTAGGTAAGAACCGCAGGCGATCTCGGACCGATAACGGGATCCGGGCGTGACGATTCGACGCACGCCTCGGATCGGAAGAAATGCCGGTTCCGGCAAAAGAGATGGTCGGGCTGTGCTCGGATTAGCCGCGTTTAGTTGTCCGAGTCAGTCCCGTTTTCCGATAGCGCTCATCTTCTAATCGAGTTCATCGCGAAAACCGGCGGGCGAGTTTCGCTTTCCGGATTCCGATTTGATACGGACGACCAAAACTACTTCGCGTAACCGGCCGATGGTGTGCCGTCTTCGTTGATGTGGTCGGTCGCCCACAGCAAGCCGCGAACCACGACATCCAAGTAACGCGCGTCGGCGACGGTTTCGTTTTGGTGTCCCAGCGATGTGCTGAAGATTCGCGTCTTCTTGGGGCCGTACTGATTCGTCCACGCGATCACGGCAGTCGACTTTTTCGGCTCGGCCTTCGGATTCGCTTTCAATTCCTTCTTGTTGGGCGACGTTATCTGGTCGCCTTTGACCAAAACCGAAGCGCCGCTGAAGACACGCATGTTGTTGTAGAGCTCTTCGTCCGTCGTGGTCCAGTTTGTCATTCCGTTGGTGATCGGGTGATCCGAGTCGCTGAAAACAACGTCGATTGGCGTCTTGGGGCCGTGAGCGGTCGATTGGACGCCAATCATTTCGTACCAGCCTGCGTTGTCCGCACCAGATTCGACCGGGCTTCGATAATCGCCCCAGCGGTAGCTGTGCATGGCGCAGTGAAGATTGACCGCCGGAACGCCGTTTTGGTGAGCCGCCAAGATTCGGTCCACGTACGGTTTCTCGGTCACATTGGCTGAACACTCGTCGTGAATGATGACGTCGTAGCCGTCGGACCAGTCGTCGGATTCGTAAATGTCGAATCGGGCTTCCGTGTTCGAGCTTTCGCTAGTTTCGATCGTCACAATCGCGTTGATGCGCTGTTCGATGCCGGACTTCAGCAGTTTGGTTTGAGCCGGGTAGTCGTGGCAGCAGCCGCCCGCGATCAACAACACTTTTAGCGGCTTCGTGCCGCTGGATGGGTTTTCGTCGGCCGAAACGCAGTTCGGCAGAAATGCAGTCGCTGTCAACGCGAGGGCTGTGAGCAGGTTTTTCATCGATCAATCGTTCTGGGGCGGGAGAGGTTGGGGAAGGCCGAAGGGCCGATCGTGTCAGTTTACTTCAATTCGCAGGTCGGATCTTTCGCTGAACCGGCCGTGGACCCCAGACGTAGAAAACAAATGAAACGTCCTCGAAATCCTCGCCGCTTGTCCTTCTTGATCGGGCTCGCGATTGTGGTCACCGTCGGTGTCGTCGGTTACATCCAGTTCTATCTGGCTCGGCCAATTGGCGAGGGACCAGCCGGGCCGATGGTCGACGCCGCCGCATTCGGTCAGGTCTGGACCGATCGCAAGGTCCGTGTCATCGGCGTCGGCGACAGCATCACGGCCGGGCTGGGCGCGAAATCGAAATCACACACGTTCTTCAACCGTCTGCTGACCAACCCGGACGACGAGTTCGACGAACTTCGCGGCGTTTGTTTATCGAAGGTTGTCCCCAACGTCGAATCCGAAAACTATGCGGTCTCGGGTTCCGAGTCGCAAATGCACGCGGACGTCATTGCCGAACAAGTGCCGGTCACCGATGACGCGTTTGGTATCGTGCTGATGACGTCGGGTGGCAACGATCTGATCCACAGTTACGGACGCAGTGCCCCGCGTGAGTGCGCGATGTACGGCGCAACGCTCGCCGAGGCCGAGCCTTGGATCGACAGTTTCCGAATTCGTTTACGAGAAATGTTCGATGGGCTAGTCGGCAAGTTTCCGCTCGGCTGCGAAATCTACATCGGCGACATCTATGATCCGACCGATGGCGTCGGCGATGCCCCCAGCATCTTTCTGCCCGATTGGCCCGACGGATTGGCGATCCACGCCAAGTACAACGAGGTGATTCGAGAAGTCGCTGCCGATTTCCCCCAGGTGTTTGTCGTGCCGCTGCACGAAACCTTCTTGGGGCACGGTTCGCATTGTCGTCAGTTCTGGCGATCAACCTATGACGCCGATGATCCGCACTATTGGTTCTTTACCAACATCGAAGACCCCAATGACCGAGGCTACGACGCAATCCGCCGCGTCTTCTTGAACGCAATCGTGGCGAACTCATCGCTCGTCGATATACGGGAGTAACGCACCGGAGTGATGCACCGGAGTAGCGCACCCGGGTAATGCACCGGAGCATTGATGCGTCTCGCTCGGGGGGCGGCGGTTTCGGTGCCGCCAATCCCGCTTGCTGGTGATGGATCGGTTACGATGGGGCTCGTTTACTGGCCATTCGGTCCTCTTTTCTTCGTTCGTTTCGGCGGGGCTTAGCAGCCTTGTCTTGATCAGGAATTCGTCATGAAGTTGCCGCCGTTTTTATCAGGTCAACGTCGTTCGATTGCCAAAGCGAAGAAACCGACCAAGGCGAAAAAACGACGGCGACTGAGTTTGCAAACGCTTGAGTCTCGTCGTGTGCTGGCGGGCAACCCCATCATTTCTGAATTTGTTGCTTCCAACGGATCCAGCTTTGTGGATGGGTTCGGTGACGATGCTGACTGGATTGAAATTCGCAACGACGCTGACGTGGTGGTGGAACTCGATGGTTATTACTTGACCGATGACGCGGCCGATCTGACAAAGTGGCAATTCACAGCGCCAACGTCATTGAATCCGGGTGAACATCTCGTCGTGTTTGCTTCGTCGCTGGACGTTGTCGACCCATCCGGTTTTCAGCACACCAATTTCAAACTCAGCGCGGGCGGCGAATACTTAGCACTAGTGGCACCTGACCAAACTTTGCTTAGCGAGTTTGGCGATGGCGGCGCGGATTACCCGCCCCAGTTCACCGACGTGTCCTACGGAGTCTCGGGAACAGTGCTGGTCAACCGCGATAGTGTGGCCGAGTTCATGGTGCCGAGCGATGATGGACTGGGGCTGACGTGGACAGCCAATTCGTTTGACGGACCAGCGAACGGGTTCTCGCTTGGACGCGCCGCGATTGGCTATGAAAATTCGCCTGGCGATTCGGTCAACTACTCTTCGCTGATCAGTGAATCGCTGGACGTTGGCACGACCAATGTTTACGTGCGAACGGAGTTTGAGATTCCTTCGGCGGCCGATATATCAGATCTGCAACTGAAACTCTTTTACGACGATGGGTTCGTTGCCTACCTCAACGGCACTCGCGTGCTGGGCGAAAACGATCCAACACCGCTTGGTTACAACACGCCTGCAACGTCCGGTCACAGCGACACTGCTGCGGTGGCTGGTGTCGATTTTGATTTGTCATCGTTCGCCAGCCTGTTGGTTGACGGAACCAATACGCTTGCGATTCATGCGATGAATTCGAGCAGTGGCAGCAGTGATTTTCTGATCATTCCCGAATTGACGACCAACTCGTTGACCAGTGACGCCGGATACCTGTTCTCGCCGACGCCAGGAGCGGCCAATACGCGATTGCAAACGTTGGGGCCCGGCATTTCAAATGTAACGCCGTCGCTGACGATCGCTGACGCGAACTCGCCTTTGACAATCACGGCAACGATTGATCCGTTCATTGACCCCGTCGATGTGACCACGCCTCAGTTGCATTACCGCGCGATGTTCGCTGGTGAAGTCACCTTGGCGATGGTCGACGACGGCACCGCAGGCGATGCGGTTTCGGGCGATGGCATTTTCACGGCGACGATCCCAGCGTCAGCGCTCAGTGCTGGCG
>JBAUHR010000748.1:0-3911 GCA_049680385.1 Rubripirellula sp.
GCTTAACAGCGGATAAACCAACAGCGGCATCAACAGCAGCGTCACGATCGTGCGGCGATCGCGACTGGTTTCTTTCAGTTCTTTTTGGCACAGCCGCCAAAGTCGACCGGGTGTCCGGCTGGCGGGCCGCGAATCAGATCTAGCGGAATTAGAGTTTCGATGCGAATGGCTCATGACACTTCTCGCATCAACTCGACGAACATGTTGACCAAGTGATCTTGGCCGGTCGACGCACGCAGTTCTTCCATCGTCCCCATGTGCCGCATTTTTCCGCGGTGCAACAGCCCAAACCGATCGCAAAGCCGTTCTGCTTCGTCGAGTCGGTGTGTGCAAACGATCACAGCTTTTCCAACCTGTCGCAAATGTTCGATGTATTCAAAGATGGTCTGAACACCAACCACATCCAACCCGCGTGTAGGTTCGTCCAGTAACATCACCGGCGGATCATGGATCAGGCCGCGAACCAACGTCACCCGCTGGCGCTGGCCCGTCGACAGAGTACCGGCTCGGCGACTTAGCAGCGGCTCGATGCCCATCAACTTCGCCAAATTTTCACATCGATCGGCTGCGACATCGGGATCAACCGCGTAAAGGTCGGCAAAATACAGCAGCATCTCGCGGACCGACAGCCACGGGTAGACTCCGTCGCTTGCCGATACGAAACCTAGACGCGCTTTGACGCCGATCGGGTCGTCGGCGGTGCGAATGCCGTCGACCTCGGCAAAGCCTTCGTCCGGTTCAAGCAACCCAAGAATCATCCTCAACGTCGTCGTTTTGCCCGCACCATTGGGGCCCAACAGCCCAAAGACTTCGCCCGGTGCCACTTGGAACGACAAATGATCGACCGCGCATAGGTCGCTGTCATCAAGCGAAAAGTTTTTTGTCAGCGACTCGGCAACAAGCATCAATGAACGCCCGGCCGGTATGGCCGGCGTGGTTGGATGGTTTGGTGGTAACGTCCTGGACGATCACGCCCTGCAGTACGTTCTCAGATTGACGGCGGTTCGGATAGTCCGCCCATTTCAAGGTTTTCCGTGATTCCGGTCTACGCGCGGCGGTAGCCAACCGGCCATAATGGATGCGATCCTACCAATCACGCATTTTGGCGATGAGCTTACCCCCATGACTTTGTGTTTTCTTGATTTCTCGTCCGAACACGCAGCCAACGACCGTTTGCAGCGACACACTTCACGCATCCGCCGATCGCTGGCATTGCTGGCGATAGCCGGCGTCCTATCATCGACGGCGGTTGTAGTGCCCGAGGCAATCGGACAAGACAGCGGCGCTCCGGGTGTCCAGGCCGATTCTCCAACCGACACCGAAACGAAGCCCAGCGCGGAAATCGCGACGGCGGATGCCGGTCAAGCCGAACTTGATGAAGCGATCATCAAGCGAATTGACGCCGAAAACGAAGACCAGTTGGAATCGGTCGCTGCGCTTTTGGAGTCGTCGCTGACCAAGGGGTTGGACGAAGAAAACGCAGCGTTCGCCAAACAAATGCTCGGCTCGGTTCTGTTGCAACGTGCCCAAGGCATGGCGCAATCGATCGTTCAAGCCAGCGGGCGTCGCCGCGAAGACGTTCGCGATGAAACGATCCGAGTTCTCAACCAAGCGGTCGAAGCCGATCCTAAGTTGGTCGAGGCCTTTCTGCTGATCGCACGTTTGAATCTGTTGCCAGGTGGCGATCGCAAACAAATCACTGCAGCGACCACCAGCGCGATCGCGTTGCTGGACAATGACCCGAAAGAGAAAAGCGCAGCCTTGATGCTGCGTGCGTTGACGCGGGAAAGCGAAGACGAGCGAATGCAGGATTTGAACGCCGCGATCGAAGCAGACGGCGACAACATGGAAGCTCGCCAAGCCCGCGCGCTTGCAAAGCTTGAAGAAAACGACGTCGAAGGCGCGATGGTCGACCTGGAAGGAATCCTGGCCAAGGATCCCACCAACCAAGCCGTCGCTGGATTGGCCGTTCAAAAGCTGGTTCAAATGGAACGCTTGGACGAAGCCATGAAGTTGATCACCAACATGTTGGCGTCCAATCCGAACGAAGGCATGTATCGCATGCGGGCTGTTCTGCACCGCGCCAATAACGACAGCGACTTGGCGCTGGCTGACCTGAACAAAGCGATTGCGATGGCCCCGAAGGATCCGATGACGCTGATGCAGCGTTCGGCTCTCGCCCTGGATCGCGATGATATTCAATCGGCGAAGGCGGATTATAAGGCTGCTCTGGAAATCGAACCCCGAATCGCCGGTGCCGACGAAGGCATCGAACTGCGACTGCAAATCGCGATCGCTGAAAAGCGAATGCCCGACGCGATCAACGACGCACAATTGTTGTGCGATAAGGCGCCTGACAATGTCTTCCGACGTCTGCGGTTGGCCAGCCTGTACTCGATCGACGATCGACCTCGAAAAGCAATCGACATTCTGTCGGGCATCCTTCGCGATGATCCCAAGAACGTTGCCGTCCTGCGAACTCGCGGTGACGCGTTGCTAAGTGTCGGTGATCATGCGGCGGCGATTGATGACTACGAAAAAGCAATTGCTTCGATTGGCAATTTGGATGTGTCGGTTGCCGAGGAGCAGGACAAAATCGAAGCGTCGGGCATCTACAATAACTTGTCGTGGGTGTTGTCGACTTCGCCAAACGATTCGGTTCGAAACGGCAAACGAGCGATCGAGTTGGCTGAAAAATCAGCCGAACTGACGGACTTTAAGGAAGCCCACATCCTAAGCACGCTGGCAGCCGGATACGCCGAATCGGGCGATTTCGAAAAGGCTCGCCTGTGGAGCGAAAAGGCCGTGGCTTTGGCCGCCGAAGAAGACGACGCCGTCGCGAGCCAGCTAGAACAGTTGAAGGAAGAGCTTGAGTCATATAAGGCTGACAAACCTTGGCGTGAGAAGCAGGAAACCGAAGAGAACAACGTCCCGATCCTGTCGCCCGATGAATTGATCGACACCTGATCGGAACCTTTGAGTGGATCGTGTGTTTAATGGACTGAACTCTCATATTCGGAGTTCTGTGTCCCTGAAGAGCACCCTTGGAACTCAATACGATGAAACTGTCACGATCAACGTTGGCTGCTACGTTGGCTGCTACATTGGCCACCCTAGCGCTCGCAACAACAACCGTAGCCCAGCCGCCCGAGGGCCGTGGGCGAGGTCGGGGTGACGGTGGCGGTAACCGTGGCGGTGGTGCCCCAGGCGAAGGAATGATGCGATTCATTCCAGTTTTGGCCGCACTCGATGCCGACAAAGACGGTGTGCTTTCGAAGGCCGAAATCCAGAATGCCACGAAAGCGTTGATGACTTTGGACAAGGACAACGATGGCAGCTTGTCGGCCGAAGAAATGCGTCCGGCCATGGCGATGCGCGGCGGCGGAGGCAACCGGCCCGATGCCGGCAGCCGCCCAGAAATGGGTGACCGTCCCGACATGCGGCGCAATTCGGGTGATGGCATGGTCAACGTCTTCACGGATCGCGATGCGGACAAGGACGGCAAGCTATCGGGCGATGAAATCCCGCCAGCGCTCGCCCAGCGACTCGAGAAAATTGACACTAACAAAGACGATGCGATCGACAGAGCCGAATTGGTAGCTGCGATGAGGCGACTTCGTGATGCAGGTGGCAACACCGGCCGTCCAGGTGGTGATCGAGGGGGACGCCCCGGGGGCGATCGCCCCAAACGCCCAAGCGATGAATAGCGGCGATCGCCCCAGACGCCCAAGCGATGAATAGCGGCGATCGCCCCAAACGCCCAAGCGATGAATAGCGGCGAAGTCTTCAACATCACTCTCCCGCCGGGAGAGTCGCGAGGTATCGAGCGGAGAGCGGAGAGCGGAGTGCCGGGAGAAGCCGGATTGAGATAGGGAAACACAGCTTTCTGAGCCGACGGCGCTAGCCGCGGG
>JBAUHR010000749.1:0-9687 GCA_049680385.1 Rubripirellula sp.
ACTGAGCAAGCTGCCTTGAATATCGTCGATGGAGCCTCCAAACACCGGGTATCGTGAGAACTCACTATTTAGAACTTCTGCGGCTGCTTGCGATATCGAACTCGATGCAGCGATGGCTCGTACATCGCCGATGGATGTCATGATGTCACAGGCGCGACGATCATTGAGAACAAACACGCGGTGAATCAATTGCTGTTCGTCCGTTTCAATATGTCCCGCTTCATGCCCTATCCGAACAAGCGATCGGATCTGTGGCTCGGTGCCGATTTCACGGGTGCCCGGTGTCAATCGCGCCGTCAACCATGCCAATGGCAGAACCAGTGGAAACAACAATCCCTCACCCAAACGAATCATGGGTGCGGAGAGGCGGGCGATCAGCGGCGCAAAATGATGACCGATCGCCTTGGGCAGGATCTCAGAGAAAACAATGGTTGCGAACGCCAGTACAACCGTAGCTATCACGACACCTCGAGAATGATAAAGCGTAAACGCTCGCTGGCTTACAAGCACTGGTCCGAGCACGTTGATCGTATTGGTGGCGATCACGATGACTACAACGGTGCTGCGGATACGCAGTTTGGCATCGCGCAAACGCTTCGCACCATAGCGTTGGTGATGAATTAACTCTTCGACTTCTGGCCGCGTCACGCTCAAGATAGCAGCATCCACAGCCGCCATCAAACCAGAGAGCACTAGGAAGGCGACAATCAAAAAGATCAAAGCTGTCATTTCATTACACTCGATTGCGTGCAACCGGTTTCACGGCAACACGAGTACATATCGCTTCCCATGCCAGGGCCGAAAACGATTCGGCCTATCATATTGTCATTGATTCACAGTGTTGACAGTCAGCAACTTGTAAAACGAACGAATTCATCAGAGACTCAGAGACGAGGACCGGTCGCGTCGACTTGTCGTCACCGATTCCCCTGTCGAGAGCATGTCGGTTGTTCTATGCAGGCAGTCGTAAAATAGACCGTCACGAACTTTCAACGAGTGATGTCAGTTCGTTTCGGACTCAACTGGTGAAAAACTGGCGTGGAGAATGAAAAGATCTTCTGGCAGCCATCATCTTCCACGTGTTTCTTGCCAAAACTTGCTCGCAGCAGCCGACAAAAGTACACTAATCGGCCTTGTAATTGAGTCCCGTGGAGGCAATTGGGGTGGCCGATGCGAACGAATCATCAGGGCAATCGTCGGAAACGAACTGGTTTTCGGAAACGCTGCCGACTTGCCGCGTCGATCGCGCCGCGACTTGAGTTGCTTGAGCAGCGAGTGATGCTGGCCGCGACGTCACCGGACACGTTTGTTGTTCAGCCCAGCACGCTTTCCTATGACGCCGGTGCAATCTTCTATTCGCAGCCGCTGCGGTCCTCCACGGAAACGACTCCTTCTGGCGAACCACTGGTAGATCTTCGCGTCGATACGCCAGCGGATGACGTCTTTGCGCTGACTCCCAACCAAACGCGCATCTACGATTTTGATCCATCCAATGAACGTTACGTTTCGTCGGAGATCATTCAAGTCGATTCAGATCTGAGGTATCGGTTGGATGCAACGTCTTATCATTCGCCATACGACACTGAATTTGAATTGCAGTATGCCGCTTTCGATCCAAACGGACTGCGTATCGCGCCCATTCATGTCAATATGTTCGCCGGTGCGACGGATACAGTTCTGTTGGCAGCGATCAACCCTGGCGACACCTCGATTTTAGTTGACGATGCAACCGGTTGGAGTAACGAGTTTGGTTCGTCGGCCGAGAGCCGCGCCTTAGCGTGGTTTGGGTATGCAGATGCGACTGGCACAACGTACGCAGACTACAGCTACACGCGAAACACTCTGGGCGACCGCATCAACGCGGCTTGGCAGGCAGGCGGGATCGCGCCGGATGCAACATCGGGCGGTTACCGGATCACACTAAGCGAACCTTGGGCCGGCGCGGCGGTGCCTAGTGGAACAGCCGTTCGAAACGCGATCGGCGATGACGGATTACTCAGCTTGGAGGTCAATCGTTATAACGATGCTTATCCTGGATACTTTACCCCACGGATTTCAGTAGCTGAATCCATTGAGATTCATAGCACGTTTGGCGGCGTGTTTTGGGATGCGAATCAAATGCAGCAATCGGCGCTGCCGGTGTCAGCGGCGTCGATTCAATTTGTCTCAACGTTGCCGCTAACGGACGCGGTGGTTCGAATCAGTGGTGACGAAACCGTAGCCACGGCACATGTCGCCACGTTTGACGGCAACACCCGCGCAGTCAATTCAAATTCACTGGGTTTTGTTGTTTCGGACACGCCGGTCGCTGTCGATTTTGGTCGCTCTTACCAAGTCGAAGCACACGGGTCGGTGCATCTCGCGCCCGGTTCGACAGCGGTCGTCGAGACACGTTCGATTGGAATTGTCGCCGAAGACATTGATGGCCAAGTGATCTTGCCGGAACACGTCAGCCGGTATGCGACCGCGACGGATACGAGGCTGGCGATCAGTTTGGAACCAGGCGACCTGCAAATCGTGCTCATCGATGGACGTGGTTGGAACAACTCCGATGTTGATCCCAAATTGCGCAGCCTTGCTTGGTACGGATACACCGATTCGCAAGGTAACGTTTACGACGATTTCACATACACGCGAAATGTAAAGGTCGATCCGACACTTGGCGTTTGGCCGGTCAATGGAGTCAGCGGCAACACGATTACCTTGAATGCTCCGTGGGCTGGTCCAGCTCTAGCGGCCGGGACGGCAGTGCGAAACGCGATTGCCGGTGACGCAATCATTCCAACTCTATTGGACGATGGCCCGCTGACGACCCATGGCGAGCGATTTTCGGCAACGATTTCTGGGCAGTGGGCTGCTGGCGATCCGAATGTAAACGCCTTCCCGCCGGGGACCGTCGCGATTCGCCCGGCAGCGGAGTTGAATCGGTCAACGCTGGCTGGCAATGACATCGTGGTGCTGGAGTCCTTCACGATCAGCCAAGGCGACCAGTCGACTGTAGCAGCCGATCCTGCAACACATTCGTACAACTTAGAGTTGGATGTTCTGGCGAATGACAGTGTCGCGTTAAGCAACGTGCAGTTGACGGCTGCAACCGCTCAAGTTGGTACTGTCACTATCGTCGATGACAAACTGAACTACACCGCTCCGCCGTGGTTCGTTGGCACCGACGTCATGACGTACACGGTGCAAGACACGACGACAAACGAAACGCATACCCAAACCGCTCGCGTTACGATTCTGGGGACGAGTGCTGACAAGGACGCGACGTTCATTCAGCAGCTAAGCGAAAACGAAACCAATCGCGCCGTCGCGCCGGATCCACTTGGCTATGACGACGCTCAATACAGTGGCGACTATCGGGTTGTGTCGGGACAAACGTTGAGTGTTGATGGCGTCAAAAATCCAACTTTGTTTGCCAATGATGCGTATCGGTTTACACAGCGTCTAGAACCTGCTGCCGCAGCCTTGGTCCAGGGGACGATGCATGGCACCTTGACGCTATGCATGGCACCTTGACGCTCAATCCCGATTCGACATTTTAGTACACGTCTGACGATGGCTTTATTGGAACCGATACGTTTACCTACAAGATATTCGATGGGCTTCGGACCGACACGGCGAAGGTGACGATTAACGTTCACGAAACCGCTGGCGACTTCGTCGATCGCAACCTCTACAAACTCGCAATCGCCACACACGACTATCACTCTACTCACAAGAGATTTGCGCCCATCAACGAATACCGGGATGAAAACGGTATTCCGTATCTGAGCTGGAGAGTCCATCTGTTGCCTTACTTGGGTTACCAAAAGCTATTTGACCAGTTCGTATTGACTGAGCCGTGGGACAGTGAAAACAACTTGCCATTGGCAAGCCAAATGCCAGCCGTATTTGGCGACGGTCATGGCACTGATTCCAATTCGACGCGTATTCAATCCATCGTTTCACCCGACGGCAGTTTCCATGACGCATACGGGCAGATTGGCATCGTCTCGAATCGAGAATCTGCATTTCGTGAGATACAAGCTACGTCGCACACGTTGCTGTACGTCCAGGTTGGTGACGATCGAGCAGTGCCGTGGACATCCCCTCACGAAGCCGACTTTGACTTTGTCGATCCGCTCAACACGCTTGGGGCGGTTGATTCAACAGGAGTCCGAGTCGTCTTCATGGATGGAACGACGCAAATCTTGCCTGCCACAATCGACGTGGACACGTTTGGCACATTCGCTAGTCGGTGGGCCGGACCGCTACTGGGCGTTGACCCGGCAACGTACTTCCGGCAACTTGCTAGTGATGATGGTGGTCAAACGGCGGTCGATGTGTATGACGCTGGAGGCAACCGGCAAGACCGCAATCTGCGAAACATTGGGATCGGCCTGAGTAACTTCGTTTCTGCGTATGACAATTTTCCGCCCAATGGCAACGGTGTTGCTCCGTTCGATACATCAGGACTTAGCTGGCGAGTTTATCTGTTGCCTTTTCTTGACGAAATTGAACTCTACAAGAAATTTGAAATCTATGAGCCATGGGACAGTCCGACAAACCTACCTTTGTTGGATCAGATGCCGGATATCTTCCGTAGTTTCGGAGATAGCCCCGACACAAACACGACACGTATTCAGAAGATCGTAGGCCCTGGGGCGGCATGGCAACGCAATAGCATGGGCCGCGAAATTTCGCCTAGGTCACGCGACTTTGTTGACGGGGACGCCAACACGCTCACGATCGTAGAAGCAGGGCCCAGCAAGGCGGTTTCGTGGACGAAGCCGGATGAGTTTGAATTTGATCCGGCGAATCCACTGACAGAATTAGGCGACGTCGTCGACTTCTTCCGGGCAATCCTGGCCGATGGATCAACGATCAAGCTGCCTGCGGATATCGATGCGGAAACCTTTTCGGCACTTGTGACACGAGATTCTGAGGAAACGTATTCGCCTGACGAACCGCCTCTTAGCGAAGTAATTGATGCAGCGTCGTTGCGCCAGAAGTTCGAGGACCTCAACGGCATCTACGATGCAAATGACCAATCCGATCGAATGAAGCTGGTTTCGCTTGCACATTACGACTACGAGTCAGCGTATGACAGCTATCCGATCAATCGATCAAACGCGTCTTACTTTAATGCAAACGGAAATGCGTTTTTAAGTTGGCGCGTACACATTTTGCCGTTTCTCGGCCAAATTCCCTTGTACGAAAAGTTCAACTTGGATGAACCATGGGACAGCCCCAATAATCTACCGCTGTTGCAGTTTATGCCGGATGTGTATCGGGACAACGATGCCACATTCGATTCGACGCTAACGCGACTGCAACGTTTTGTAGACAACGGTGCGATGTTTAGTTCGGATTCAGCAACACGAATCCGAGACGTCTTGGACGGGATTTCGAACACGATTTTGTTTGTGCAAACGGGCACGGATGTCGCAGTGCCTTGGACCAAGCCGCAGGATATCGTTTTTGACCCTGCGGATCCTTTGGCCGGCGTGGGTGATGTCGAAGGCGGGTTCTTTGCGGCATTCGCAGATTTGAATATTAGCTACCTGCAGGCCACTGACACCGAATTGATCAAGCGATTGGTGACGCGAAACGGAGGGGAATTGTTAACCGATCCCACGCCACTTGGCGTTCCGATCCGAACGGTGGTTGGGGAAGGGCAAATCGGTGCGATCGATGTGCGGCTTGGGCCTACGGAAGAGTACTACGAGGGTCCACAATCAAGCCCACTGAGCGTTGTTGTGGCCGACCCGAGCCTTGTCACGGTTCTGACTGATGAAGTTGTCTTGGAACTGGACATCTACAGCGGATACTACTCGCTGACCTTCCAAGCAAACGACAACGGGATCGTGGATGGCCCGCGAACGACAACGATCAGCGTGGGCGATCAAGTGTTCGATGTGACGGTTTGGGACAACGATAGTTTTCAAATGCTTGTCGACAACAGCGAAGCGACTGTTGATGAATCAGGCGCGACCAGCATTCGCAATGTCGTCTTGAATGCACAGCCGGATAGCGATGTTGTCATTGCAATAGACTCGCTTGATACCAGCGAAGTCTCGGTCAGTCCCGCAACGATCACGTTTACGCCCGGCAATTGGGATCAACCGCAGTCATTTGTGATCACCGGCATTGACGATGGCCCATTGGCGGATCAAGACACCAGTACCGTCGTTCGACTTTCAGTGGTCACGGCAGGAAGTGATCCACAATACGTGTCGGCTGCACCATCGGCTGATATTCGTGTCACGAATCTGGACAACGAAGACGCTCAAATTGTCGTTGCTCCAGACTCCTTGTCGGTGAACGAAGGCGAATCGAGTTCTTTCCTTGTGTCGCTTGCCGCAGAACCGACTGGCATTGTGCTGGTCGACCTTGTGACCACCAATCCGAGCCAAGTTGGCATTTCAACGACGCAAGTTTCGTTTGCGTCGACTGATTGGGCCAATCCCAAAGCGGTTACGCTGACTGCCATTGACGATGTGATGCTTGACGGCGACGCCAGCAGTCAAGTCACGCTGACGGTTCACCCGTCGTCTAACCCAGCGTTCCTTGGTGCGGACGCCCGCGTCGTCTCGGTGGTCGCTGTCGATGACGAAGTCGCTGGATTCACGATTGTCGAGACTGGTGATACAAGAGTCAATGAAAGCGGAACCACCGATACGTTCTCAGTTTTGCTGACGGCTGCGCCGCTGACACCGGTGAAGATTGACGTCACGCCAAGCAATCCAGGTGAAGCGGTTGTGGATTTAACACAGCTTGTCTTCGATTCCTCAAATTGGAACCAGTCGCAAGTGGTGACTGTCGCTGGCGTCGACGATTTGCTGTTGGATCGCGAGCAAGCATCCATCATCACGTTGTCGATCGCGGTCGGGTCGGAACCAGGGTTTGCCGCCGTTGGCGATCAGTTCGTTAACGTGACAACGAGCGATGATGACATCGGTCAATTTCAGATCGATTCGACTCGGACGACAGCGCTCAGTGAAGGAGGGGCGTCGGCAACCTATGCCGACGTCGTATTGCTGCATCCGCCCCTTTCAAACGTCGTTATCAACGTCGAAAATGGAGATGAAACGGAGCTGCAAATCGGCGTACCGCAGTTTGTTTTCACACCTGCGAATTGGGATACCGCTCAAAGGATCGAATTTAGCAGTCTAGACGATCTGATTGTTGACGGAGACCAACAAACGCAGGTGACTTTCTCCGTGGACGCCACGGTTAGTGACTCAAGTTTTCACAACGCAGACTCGCATGTGCTGACGATTCAAACCAACGACAACGATGCTGCTAGTTTTTCTGTGACCGAGACAGGTGGTTCGACGGCCGTTAGCGAAACTGGCAGCACCGATTCAGTTTTGGTCGTGCTGGGCGCAGCTCCATTGTCGGACGTCGTTTTGAGCCTAAACATCGATGACGCAAGCGAAGCCTTGGTGGATAAGGACGAGTTGGTGTTTACTCCGGACAATTGGAGTGTTCCACAAACCGTCACCGTGACAGGTGCCGATGATTCATGGGCTGATGGGGAACAGATTGCTGAATTGAGGTTGTCCGTCAATGTTGCCCGAAGCGACGCTGGCTTTGCAATCTCTGCCGATGTCAGCAAAAGCGTTCGCGTGGCCGATGATGACGTGGTCGGCATTGAAGTGATTCCGCTGGATCAATCGCAAGTCTCCGAGTCGGGAAGTATCGCTGAGTACTTGGTCTCTCTGACGGCTAGGCCTCTGACGAATGTTGGCTTGAATTTGGTTGGCAAGGATGACTCCGAAGCCATGCTCAGCCCGTCGGCAATGGTGTTTACGAGCGAAACCTGGGATTTGCCGCAGACCGTGACGTTGACTGGTCTTGATGACTTGATCGTTGACGGCGATGTCACGTCGCATTTCACTGTCTCGGTGGATGAGCAATCCGATGGTGCTTTCCGAACGCTATTGCCTCAGAACGTTGCGTACACAACGACTGACGATGATACCGCTGCGCTGACCGTCGATCCTCCCAGTGAGCTTATTGTCAACGAAGCGGGCGCGACGCAAACGTTTTGGCTTCGTCTTGCTGCCGCTCCGCTGACTGACGTGGTGATCAATGCCACAGTGGATGACGCAACCGAGTTTTCGATTTCGTCCCCGCAAGTTCAGTTCACGCCGGAAAACTGGTCGACTCCCGTGGCCGTCGTCGTATCGGGTTCGGATGATTTGGTCGACGACGGGGATCAGTCGGGACAGCTGCTGTTCTCAATCGACCCGGCTAGCGATCCCGCCTTCTTGAGCTTGGATGATCAATCGTTCGCGATGACCAACGTCGACAACGACCAAGCCGGGTTTGACGTCCAGCACTCTGGCAACACGCTCGAGGTGGACGAATTGGGAAGCAGCCGAACGACGACCGTGCGACTATTAGCTTCGCCTCTCACGGACGTGGTGATCGCCGTTTCGACCAGCAACGCTTCTGAAGTCGTGACGGATGCTGCAACACTGACATTTACATCGGAAAACTGGAATCAGCCACAGACCGTGACGATGACGGGCGTGAATGAGTTGGTTGTTGATGGAGATCGTTTGTCACAAGTGACGTTCCAGATTCTAACGGAACAAAGCGACACCGCATTTCATGGCCTGGCTGACCAAGCGATCAACGTTACAACCGTCGACAATGACACGGCGGCTTTGCTGATCAATGTTTCAGCCGGCGGACTAGTCGTCGAGGAAGCTGGAACCGAGGCGATGCTGCAAATGCGGTTGCAAGCGGCTCCACTGACAGATGTTGTCTTTCAGATCGAATCTAACGACACCACCGAAGCGTCGGTCGGAACACCGATGGTGACGTTCACCCCTGACAACTGGGATGTCTTGCAAACCGTTGCGATTCACGGCGTAGACGACCTGTCGGTCGATGGGCAACAGACTGGATTGATCACGATCAGCGTCGATGTGGAACAAAGCGATTCTGCCTTCGCAAACCTTGCCGACCAAACCGCATCATTCACCAGTGTTGACGATGACGTCGCTGGATTTACGGTCGCAGACACGGATGGTTCGACCGTCGTGAGCGAATCGGGAGCGACGGATTCCGTTTCGATTGTGCTCAACGCAGCACCGCTTTCCGACGTGGTGCTATCGATTGCAGGGTCTGACCCGAGCGAAGTGTCATTCAGCTCCAATGCGGTGACCTTTACGCCAGCGGACTGGAATGTTCCCCAAACGTTAACGCTGACAGGCGTGGATGATTTGATGGTCGACGGTGACGTTTCGTCAAATCTGACGGTTTCCGTTACTGCCGCATCGGACGCTGCTTTTCTGCCCCTTGAATCCGAGCAATTGGATGTGGTGACCACAAACGATGACGTCGCTCAAGTCGTGATCGTTCCGCCAAGCACGGTGACCGTAGACGAATCCGGGACGGAGCAGCTATTTGAAGTTAGCTTATCCGCTGCACCGCTAACGGACGTTTGGGTGAGCGTGTACTCCACTGACTTCACTGAGCTTTCAACATCGCGGGATTCGATACAGTTCACACCCAGTAATTGGTCCACGCCTGTGCCTGTCGTGGCCTCGGGCGTAAATGATACCCTGGTCGATGGTAATCAAGTGACCGATGTCGTCTTCTCGATTGACGTGAGCAGCGATCCTGCATTTGTCTCGCTGCCGAATCAGACGTTTGATTTGACGACCGTCGATCTAAACCAGGCCGGGG
>JBAUHR010000750.1:0-16782 GCA_049680385.1 Rubripirellula sp.
AAATACGGGTGACCGCGGTTCCTCGGCCGTTTCCCAGATCCAATTCGTTATCGGGGGTGATGATGACGGTCACGGTTTCGTTTGGAATCGTGTCCAAGACCACGGTAAAGTCGTCCGCGGCACCACCCTCAGTTACGTTTGTAATTCCACCGGATTGAACGACCGTTACGCCTGCGTTGTCATTGTCCGTAATGTTCACTTGAAGATTGGCGATGCTCAGATTGTTAAAAACAAAGTCAGTGCTAGATGTTGATATGGAAATCACGCCCGAGTGAAGTCCTTCGGCAACCAAGTCATCGACTGCATTGGCCAGAATCTGAAACGGGGTCGTCGCGGTACCGGCAATGAACGTGCGATTGATCGCGATCCCAGGGCCGTTGCCGAGATCCAGCTGAACGTTGGGAGTCAAGGTGACCGTGACATCCGACGACGGCACGCCAACGAGAGTAATTGAAAAGCTGTCTGGAATCCCGCCTTCTGCCACATCGGTGGCACCGTCGGTTTCATTGACGACGACTTCAGCGGGCACATTTTCGAACTCGTAATCCACGACCAGTGGCAGATGGTCACTAGCGCCGCGAAGCGGCTCTAGAACATTGGCCGCCGCACCGGATCCCGTCAGAATTCCATTCAAGGAGTGCGTGCCGTTGTTGCCGAACGCTCGATAAGATCCTGGGATGTAATCGAGGCCGCCGGCCACAAAGAGTTCTCCGCTGGCGAGTTGCAAGTCGAAGCGATCGTCCATTCCGCCGCCGCCGCTGGGATCCTGAGTATGGATGCTCTTGAACGCGTTATTATTCGTCCAGTTACCCGGCGAATTTATGGGGTCGAATACTTGACCTGCGCCGCTAGCGGTTAGGTTCGTGTACGCGCCCTCGAAGCTGTTCTTCAGGTTGAAGTCACCGACGATCAACACGTTTTCACCTTCGCCCAAGGCGTCCGCGTCTGTGCGTATCAGGCTGGCCTCAACGGTCCGAGTGCTGGCATCGCTCGAGCCGGAACCAGCTTTTAGGTGGGTCGAGTAGATGTAAAAATCTGAATCTTCGGATGTGGCCGCGATAGGCTGAAAATGCCCTCGCATTGGAGGACGTGTGAACGAACCTGTTAAGTTCTTTGTTCCCAGCAACTGTAAAGTTGTCGTGTTGTAAACGAACCCGAAAGCTAGTCCGCCATAGGATGGGGATAGGTACCGCGCGTAATCGTCAGTGTAGAGCGAGTCCAGGATGCTCTCGATACTGTTGATCGAGCTAGAATTGGTCTCTTGCAATACCAACAAGTCAATCGGCTGGGTCACGCCGGCCTTCGTTTCGTTGCCGATCGCGCTTAGGATCGTGCTGTAGTGGCCCATCGCTGTTGCGTCTGTCGGGCCGCCTTGCAAAACGTTGTAGTTAACCACGCGAAGGGCGGTCAGCAAACGACGAAACTCAAGTGATTCAAACAAAACAGTTCGACGCCTATTGCAGCGATTGACGTAACGGTTTTGGGGAATCGCAGAACCTTGTCCAAGTCGAAGAAAGCGTATCATTAAGCGCTGCTGAATTAGGATCGAAAAATTCGATTCTGCGAAAAATGCAGATTAAGAAATAAAACGTCCGCCGAGAGCAAAGCCCTCGGCGGACAAGTCATGCGAAGTAAGCTGGAAAATCAGGTCTACTTTTTGGTTCTGCGGCGACGCATCCCAACGGCTGTCAAAGAGACGGCGGCAAGGGCGAACACCGATGGCTCGGGAACTGCACTCACTTGAATACCAAGTGACGGCGATCCAAGAGTCAAACCACCGTTGCCTCCACTCTGGACACCGCCAGAAGTGGCGAATTGAAAGAAGTTCCTGTCAAAACCGGTGTCGATGAATTGGCCGACTTCGGTTAGCCCAAGAGGTGCGTTCGAAATTGAGAAGACGATCTCACCTACTTTGACGCGTTCCATCGCGAGCACGGGAACTGCGCCTGCACCGCCTGCGAACCCAACGTCACTAGTAAAGTTTGCAGGAAGCACGGGCGCCGACTCGGTTCCGAATCCAAAATTGGTGGCTTCGAAACTTACATAGCTGGCAACTGCCGGATTCGAAAATAGAGTCGGCAAGTTATACGACGAAATGGTCGTGGCGACGTCTGAGGTTGCGAAAATACCAATGCCAACTTCGCCGGTGTAGCCTTCAGTGATTGGAACAATTTCGCCCGACACGACAATGGCGCCGTGAGCAATGCCTCCAAGTCCGATCGCAAACACTAGGGAAAGTCCCAATATCGCGTTCTTCATCATTATCATATTCTCCAAAGTAAACGAATTAGATCGCCTTCATCGACGTTGATAGAGGCAAAAGCACAAAAGCAATCTCCGTGGCGATGGGGATCACCAGAGAACGCTTTGGACATTAAAACAGCTCGGTTAGAGCAGAATCTGCCGAATACGCCCAAGAATCATCGGCGTCTGAATCCGACAAATTCTCTAAAGCAGGAGGGCTCAGCGGAGCAGCCGTCGGGGATGGCGCCACAGGTTCATTGGATGGTAGGAAGGTAAACTGAGCAGCCGAAATGCTGTCCGTATCGTCACCTAACAAGAAACCGTCGCCGTTTGCGTCGGTAAACGGGTCGTAGCCCGCTCCGCCAGCAAATGTGAACTGCGCGCTGGATACTGTGTCGGTGTCATTCCCGAGTAGGAAGTCATCGTTTGACACATCACCGGGAAGCACATCGATGCGGAAGGCAAAGTTGCCACCTGCGAACGTGTCACCTGATGTGGTGCTTGAGGAATCTGTCCATTCGCCGTCAAGCAAATTTCCGGCAACGTCTTGAACGGTGTCGTTGATGGTCACTAGCAGTTTCTCGGGACCAAATGATCCACTGTTCAAGCTGATGGTTAGTTTGAATGGGCCCGCGCCGCCGCCATCGGAATAAGACGTTGTCAGACCTGGTGACGCCTCATAATCAGCGACGGTTACGCCTGCGATCGACAGATTCGTTAGGTCAATGTCGGTTCCACCGGACTGTTGAACATCTTCGCTGAATTCAACGATGATCGTGTTGAGGTTGAACCAAGTTAGGTTCTTCAATTGATCAGCACCTGGTAACGAAAGTCCTTCGGAGGAGGTTGTGTCAATCGTTGATTTGAAGAGCGTCGACCAGCCTGATGAGGCTACCTTTACATCCGTAATCGTCGGAGGCGTTGTGTCGCCGACGGGAACGATGTTGGCAGATCCCGGCGTTCCGAAATCGGTGCTGCCCGCGATTGGTGCTGTGGAGGTTTGCCAGTTGGATCCCGTGTCGTTGTCGGTTCCTGGAGAAGCCACCCCAAGAATCAACTCCATGGAAGCGCCAGCCGGATCAGGGAATGTCGGGCCGCCGTCATAGGCGACTGTATCGATGACTGTGCCGACCGGATCTGCGATGACGATTTCGTCGGCGCCGTTGCTGAGGTTGAAGCCTGAGTATTCGTATCCGACAACAATTCCGCCGTTTGTGGCAGGGTCGGAGTTGATTGCGAGAACCAAATAGCCATTCGCGGGAACAATCAGGCTGCCACCATTCGAGATCGTGTGTGATTCGCCGTCAAAATCCGAGATTACAAAACCGTTGATGTCGATGTCGGCTCCGGTGGTATTCCAAAGCTCGAAGTATTCACCGTTGCTGTCGAATACCGCACTTGGGTTTTGCATGATCTCATTGATCACTAAGTCACCAGGCGACAGAGTGCTGACGAAATCGTTGTCCGCGATGTTGATGCTTGCTTCGATCCCGTTGCCGAGAACCAAGCTGGGGTCGCCCGATGTGATCGCTGTGAGAGTGACGGTCAGAGACTCGCCGAGGTCAACGACTGAATCGTCGATAACAGGAACCGTAATGGTCGCATCCAAATTACCAGCCAGGATCGTGACCGTTCCGCTAAGTGCGACGAAGTCATCGCCGCTGGTGGCAGTTCCGCCGACGCTATAGCTGATGACCGTGTCTGTTGCTTTTGTTGCGACTTGGGAGACGGTGAAGACGCCATTCACAGGGCCGGCTTCGTCGCCATCCGTCGTCGCGGCGATGGTGACTACCGAATTGGTTGAACCGGGGGTGTCCAAGTCGTCGTTGCCAAACGCGAGTTGAACAAAGTTGCCTGTACCGTCGACATCACGGGCGATGCCGCTGGGCGTGAAGTTTCCATCCGGGCCAAACACTGTCGCGGAATAACTGAAGTCCGGGGCTTGGTCACCGTCGACCAGCGAAACCGAATCAAACGGACTGCCGATCCAGGGTGTCGTGTCCAGCGATCCGTCATTGGTGACATCCAGATCATCACCAACCAATCCGGTAAACCCTTCGACTAAAAAGACGGTTTGTGGAGATCCGAAGACGCTGAAACCGGCTTGTAGCACATCACCCGAGTCCGTTGCGACGGTCGTGTTGGAGTTGGTCGCCAACAAGAACCCGTTCGCATCCGAAACGCCCGACGAGAGATCGATAACGGCATCGATCTGTCCAGGCTCAAATTCGCCACTGATGAACACCAAGTACAGGCCAGCAGTTGACGTTGAAGGATCGCCAAAGATTTCTGCAAAGTCAGTAATCGATCCTCCGGCGTTGACACGAACCTCATTGATCACGAATGACGAGTTCGCCGGTGGCGCATCATTGTCAGCGATACTGACGGCCAAATCGTTAATGACAAGGCCGTTGTATGCCGGATCAGAACTTGAAGCGGTGAATCCGATTGTGCCACTGTGTGCGCCCTCAAAGTCACCATCGTCTACTGCGGTGACCGTAACCGTTTGTGGTTGGTCCCAGTTTGCCGCGGTGAACACTAAGCTTGGGACGTTCGTCGAAGTTTCACCATCGGTTGTCGACAACGACAGCGTCACATCGGCTGTCGGGGCCAGGTTTAGGACCACTTCAAACGTGTCCGTTGTGCCGCCTTCGACGACAAAAGTGGATCCATCGGACTGCGTCAGGGTTAGTCCAGCATTGCCTGCATTGTGAGTACCCAGTCCGTCTGAGGTATCAATCGCAAATGTATCCCATTCGTCGCTGAGTTTGGTTATCGGATCAAATCCGGCGACATTGCCATCGACGATGGTCGGCTTGCGTCGCAAGGTTTGATTGGCCGTGCTTACCGCCCCGTCTGTCCAAGCACTACCTGGATCTACTCCGACGACGCCGAACGTGTCAACGATCGTTGTGCCTTGTAATAGTTGGTACGCATCGTCCCCGTTGTGGTTGATGACTCCGCTCGTCAGATCAGCAAGGCCGAGAATTAGAGCGTTGGAACCCGGGTTAGCAATGACGAAGGTTTCACCGGGCGCCAGCGTTCCTTCGCCTGGCGTTGTGAAGATATCAGAGAATGCGAGCGTCGCTGAAGCGGTTGAGGAACCATTGGTGAATCGCTCGAGCGAATATCCGCTCAAGTCAATCGCAGCAGGCGAGTTGTTGTAGAACTCGATTGCTTTGTTGTTTGATGAGCCTTCCAAATATTCGCTGATGAAGAGGTCGCTGGCGAGTAGTTTTCGCGTTTCGAGTTGCTCAAAATTGCGATTCCGGCGTTTCGTGGAACGGCGAGGTTTAGAGCCGACCCGTGCAGATCGATTTGAATTACCGAGTTGAGAAACGAAGCTTGAAATGCGACCCATGCTGATTGCTCGTTGGCTAATGAAGTGGAAGTTTTTTCTAGGCTAAATATCACGATGCCGAGCCGCCTGATGCGTTGGTCGATCGAGTCCCCGAGGGACCGGAACCAAGCACTCGCGACGATGGATCCACTCTGCGAACAAGTCTTCTAATTCGCCGTAAATGACGAATTGACGTTTCCGAGTGTTACGGCACTGCAATTTATCCGTAATGCAAACTGCGCAAACCCTCTAAACGGAACGGATTGCGTGAGCTTTTTATGAAGATTCCACTGCGTAGCTGATGTTTCCCTAGTCGCCGTGTTTTGTCAGATGAATCGGCATTGCCCGGAATGAAAATATAGATTTTGCATTCTTGATCTCTTCCGCTTGTATTGCTGGAGCAGGGATGTGCAGCCGCCCGCTTTGGTTGGTTGGTTTGGTAAGGCGGCGGCTCAGTTCGTTGATCGGTTGGTATTATTAGTTCGTCGATGCATCAATAAAAAACCCACCGTCGGTTTTGCAGAGGTCTGCGCGACGGTGGGGGTAACGTTTCGAACAGTGATGCTGTAACGAAAAATTGTGTTTAAAGCTCTGAGTCAACGACTTCATGGCTGGCACGAGTTCCTAGCGATCCCCAGAGGCCGTAAGGACTTGGCGATCCCGGCGCGCGTGAGCCCGTGCCGCCGTCGTATGCCGCGATCACGGTGCCGTTGGTTTGATTGCCGGCCTCGATCGAGTCCGTCACGAATCGAACTGCGCCGTCAGACATTAGCACGTGGACGCCACCCTGGTGATAGCTGCTTGGCGGAACTGCACCGCTTCCCGTGTCGCCGAACAATAAGCATAGTTCACTGTTTGGTGGGCGGATCGTTTGCATCACCGAGTAGGGATGCATGCCGCTTGCCCATCGCATGCCCCGTCCCTTGTTCGCAGGCATGATGTTCGTCGCGCCCGTCGCCCAGAACTGAGGACGCAGAGGATCGATCGATGGTGAGAGCGTTGTGCAGAAAGTCGGATTGGCTTGCAGGCTGCTAGCCTGTGAGCCGGAGATCGTTTTTCCGATTCCAGTTTTCGCTCGGTCACCCAAGTAAGTTGCAATTTCGCCAGCCATGATCGTGTTGGACGTGCCATCAAGGATGTCGCGAAATCTCATCGATTCACGGGGGATGAAGACACCTCGGCCTGAGGCCAGGATCTTCTCGGGGCCGTAGGTCCAAGTCCCGGTCAGGTTGTAAAGCACCTTGCCGGTATCCAAGTAATGCATTGCGTCGCCGATGCAGGCGGCGTAGTTCGTGCGTCCCATTCCGGGCAGTCCAGACCCTGGATCGCTCGGGCACCTTAGTGTTTGTACTTCGGTCATCCATGGCTGATAACCAGAGTTGCGTGCCGTCACGCTTCCGCCTGGGTTGGTGTCGTCCGTTGGCGTTGGCCCCATCGCTGGCCAGGGTTGGCCTGTCGGGCGAAGTCCGGTCGCCGACAACAAGTCTGTCATGTTTGGGTTGGCGATTTGCTCCCATAAGGCTTGCTGTTCAAAGAATGGCGTAAGGGGAACGAAGATGCTCAATGAACGCTGATTCGAAACCTCTTGGGTTGTGAACCAATTAGCAGCAGGGTTGTGCTTGCTTGTGCCCTCCATGTGGCTAGGCAGCCGTTTGAACGCTGAATGGTAGTTGTGGATCGCCAGCCCGATTTGTTTGAAATTATTGCTGCAGCTCATTCGACGGGCAGCTTCGCGAGCGGCCTGAACCGCCGGCAACAGCAGCCCAACCAACACGCCGATGATCGCAATCACCACCAATAATTCAACGAGAGTGAAGCCGTGAACAGGCTTCTTTAAATGTCTTGGCATCGCTTGTGTCCTGAGAAAATCGAAAGAAAGATTGAGTTGTAAATCAAGTGCTCGGTACGGCTGAGATATCTGGGTGCAGCGAGTTATCGCTGCTGTCCGCCTCGGCCCGCCATTTCCTTCTCAACAAAGTCGATCGTTGCCTGTTCTTCTGCCGTTGGCTGGTAAGGTTCGCCTGGCTGAATCACAACGGAATCGTTTCCGTCACCGCAGCCCACCGCCGACATTGCTGGGATGACCAGCATCAGAGCAGCGGCCACAGAGTTCATGCTCAACTCGAATTTCATAATTTCTAATTCCTAATTAACGATTCCGCATCGTTGCGATGCACGCCAGACTTCGATTCAGAGAATGGCATGTTCTGACGGTTCCCGGTATCGAATCGAACGAACACGAATGGAGATTCGTTTGATGGCTCATGACATCGACTGCACTCTCAAGCTGGATTCAAGACGATTGCGCACCGCTATTGATATGAAAACCGATTTGAAGAATGGCAGGTAGGGGTAAAAGCGAGGCGATCGTCGGCTTAAGTGGCAATGGAAAATGGTTCGCCTTCAACAGATCATTTGGGAAAATAATCCGTTCTCATATTTGTGACGGTTGCGGAATTTCAATTGCATCGAAAGCAACCCATGAATGGGTTCGACAGCAATCGCTATCCGCGGGATCTTGAATGCGCCCATTGGTTGTTTCTAGACGAGTGCATTTTGGTGAACGGAATCGAAACGGTGTCGGAAGCGTGCTAACCAACCGGTATGATAGCGATCAATTGTTAGGTTTCGATGAAGATCGTCGCGAGTTGACGTTACGATTATTCGTTGCTGCTGGAGCAGGATTCGGCGAGCTCGTTTGGTGGAGTCCGGTGTGGAGGCATGGCGAGGGAGCTCAGTGGAATGTTCGTTGCCAGTAAAGCTGTTTAGTGGCTGTGATGGACGCTCGTGTTGACGGACTCGTTTCATTCTCACGCTGGCCCGTTTGCTGGCATGCCGGCTTGGTGTTGGTTTCCGATTCTCGTCAGATAGGATCCGGATCGAAGCATCGCGTCAACGAAATGTTTCGGAAATGTTCACCCGGTCCTAACGCGTTCCTCTTGGCACGGTTTCGGCTGCAACGATGAAGGCGTCGTCACGTCCGTCGTGGCCGTAGTAGGGCTGGGTACTTGAACTGCTTTGCAGGTTTCCGTCTTTGGATTGGAGTGGTGGGGGCGAAGGTTGCCCGTTTTGGGGAGACGGCCCGAGTCCCTTACCGTAGAATGGGCGTTGATGGTCAAAGTCGCTTGTTGTTGGCCTGGCGTTTTGTCGCAGCAGTTCATTTCTCAACAAGCAAACTGAAAGCGGATCACATCATGGCAACCTTGCTAGGCATTTTGGCGATGATGGCGTTTGGGGTCGGCGTCATCGGCTGGCTTTGGATAACCGTCTTGGCCTTTACCGAAGGCGAAGTTCTGTGGGGGATCGGTTGTCTGATCATTTCGCCCTTGTGTTTGGTTTACGCCTTTTTGAACTTCGACGAAATGAAAATTCCCTTTCTGATGGTGGTTGGCGGATTTGTTAGTCGGGTCGCGATTGGTGTTTTGACGTTTGCGTTGGGATAGCTCGCTTGAGAGTGATTCGAGGGATAGTGTTTTGAGCTTATTTTCTTGGGATAAAAACATGCGAAGTTTGGCAGGTGTGACCGTCTTGATGGTCGCTTTTTCGGTTTCTGCGTCGGCTGATAATTGGCCACATTGGCGAGGGCCGGATGGGAACGGAGTTGCCACGGGCGCTGCGCCGCCGGTGAAATGGTCGGCGACCGAAAATGTGAAGTGGAAAGTGGAAGTGCCTGGTAACGGATCAGGATCGCCTGTGGTTTGGGATGATCGTGTGTTTGTGACGTCCGGCGTGCCGACCGGAAACTCGCGGGGACGATTGCCAGAGCTGGACTTCGTGACTTTCTGTTTCAATCGAACCAATGGAAAGTTGCTTTGGAAACAGACGGCAACCACAGCGACGCCTCATCAACCGACTCACGAAACCAACGGCTTCGCATCGGCTTCGCCGTGCACCGATGGCGAGCACGTCTATTCGCACTTTGGATCGCAAGGTTTGTATGCGTACACGATGGACGGTGATTTGGTTTGGAAGCGTGATGACTTTGGCGAGATGAACACTCGCAACGATTTTGGCGAAGGAGCGTCGCCAGTGATTGCCGGCGACAAAATTCTGTTGCCTTGGGATCACGAAGGGCCGTCGTTTCTGTATGCGATCGACAAAAAGAGCGGCGAGACGATTTGGAAGACGCCGCGTGACGAACCCACTTGCTGGGCGACGCCGATGGTGATCCCGTCGGCTTCGGGGCCTCAGGTGATCATGAACGGGCAAACGATGGCTCGGGCGTATGACTTGGAAACTGGCAAAGAGTTGTGGGCTTGTGGCGGCCAGACTCAGCGGCCCGTTGCGTCCCCGGTTTATCGCGATGGCATCGTTTATGTTGGCAGCGGTTTTCGTGGTTCGTTCTTAGCCGCGTTCAAGCCCGATGGGCGAGGTGATGTTGAAGGCACTGATGCCATCGTTTGGTCGGTCGATCGTGACACGCCCGACATCGCATCGCCGTTGTTGTCGGGTGATCGGTTGTACTTTTTTAAAGCCAAGACGGGTTTGTTGACGTGCTTGGATGCGGACACCGGCGAATCGAATTTCCAAACCGTGCGATTGCCCAACATCAGCACAACGTATGCATCGCCGGTGGCGGCCGGTGGTCACGTTTACTTGACGGGCCGAAGCGGCACGACGGTCGTGATCGATGATGCGGCGAAGTTCAACGTCGCTAGTGTCAATTCGGTCAGTGAAGGTGTCGATGCGACGCCAGCGATTGCGGATGACGAGATTTTCATTCGCGGTGCCAAGCATTTGTTTTGCATCGGCGAATGATGGTTTCTGTCGTGACTTCGTGCCTGCTTGTTTGCGCTTTGGTGAGACTGCAGGCTAGAAGCCTACGACACTAGTCAACGCTGATCTTGGCGGCTTCAGCGTCCGCTTTGGCTTTCCACTTTGCCGATTCTTTTGCATCGCCGGCGTTGTCGAACGCGTCGGCGACGACGGCGAATGCTTCGGCAAGCACGGCCGGGTCGCGTGGATCTTTGGCTTCACGCAACCGGCGAGCAAAGTCGTCCATCTTTTGACGAACTTCGGGCAGGGCACAAATCTGTTTGCCTTCGCGGGTCGAGCATCCAAAGACAACGCCAGCCAACTTGTCGTACTCGCCCAGCGTTTCGATACCGGCCGGTTCGAGTTGCAATGTCACGACCAAGGTTTCATCGGCGACCACGGTCACGCGGCGATCTCGCCGTCCCATGAAAATCGGTAATCGATAGCCGTCGTCCTTGGCTTGGGCGAACAAGCTTTGCTTTCCCGGTGGCAGGTATAAAGTTGCGGCCCCATGGTTGTTGCTGCGATCAAAAAATGGCATGTCGTAGCCACGGACCGAATCGCTGTCCCAGGGTTCGTCCACGGATGTTCCTAGCAACCATTCGGTCGATCGCATCAGTGAATCCCCATAGATCTGAGATCCCCAGTCCCACCAAAAGACGTTCGGATTGGCGCCGACAAAAATGTTGTTGATCGGTTTGCCATCCGGGTCGATCACCGATACCTCGCATCGAACCAGCGGCGACATGTTGATCGTGATGGGGTGTTCTGGGTTAGGTTCAAATACTTGTGGGCGGGAGCATGGTCGATTCGACGGCCTGGCAAGTTCTTTGGCGATCTGGACCATCGTTCGCAATCCGCCCAGCGGATCGGGTTCGCCTGATTCGGTCGATGCGAGCTTCGCGTTTGGATCGTACCCGTTGCGGGCAATGAAGTGCTCGCAAAGGGCGATCACTTGCACCGTTTCGGATCTTGGGAAACCCGAAATCAAGAAATCGCCGTGTTCATCGACCGGCGCCCACTGAGTCCAGTCGAAATTTGGCAACGGATGTTTGCGAGGCGATGCGATCGCGCAAACCCGTCCGGCCACGACGGGACGTGGTACTTCGTCGCCGAGTCGTCCGTGGATATTGATGGCGGCGTGCATGGCCACCGTGACCGGCTCGTTAGGACCTGACTGTAGGGTTCGTTCGATTGGATCGCTAAATTCAACAGCTTTCCCGTCAACAAGGCGAACCAACATCGCACGGAAGGGAGCCGGGTTGAGCGTCTCGAGCAGAATCTGACCAGATTTACGTTCGAGTTGGTGAGACGGCCAATTCGATGGGTCCGACGAGACGACATAGACTTGGTCGATGTCGAAATCCGTCGAACTGGATTGTGGGATCAATGTGATCGAAGCCGCGTGGTTCATTTCAATTTTGTGCGGCCCGTCCTCCAGTAGCGGAACGTCGATATGAACTGAGTCGTCGATGGTGAAGCCTGGATGTTTAAGGTTCACCGAAACGCTGAACACGCGAGTCAGTTCAGTGATGTCGCGATAGAACGGATATCGAATCGTTGCGACGCCGTCGGCGTCCGTGGTCGCCGGTTCGGGTGACATATCGGCCCGGTCGTCGCCGTCGGGCCAGCGTCCATGCCCCTGAGACGATCGCAGCGCCCACGGTGTTACCGTCACACCCGCGATCGGTTCACCGTCGCCATCGGTGACGCGCACATCAAAGGACTTGGTCAATTGGCCGCCGTTGAGTTTGGCAATGGCCGCGTCGTCAGCAGAATCGAGGACGTCAACTGCCAGCGCTGGGGCCGCAACACTGGCGATCAACAGCGGTAGCAGCAGATAAGGGCGAAACATCGGATGGCTCCCGAGAAGAGCGATAAACAAAACAGACGCTGTGTCTTTTTTAGGCGGGTTGCAAAGTGGCGTCAAGTATTTTTCAAGGAAGTTTGCGCGTTTGGGGTCACCCTTTGTGGCCCTGCGACTCCGCTCGCTGGGTGTACACCGAGTTGGTCGGCTGCTTTGCAGCAGACATCCCGCGAACGGAGTCGCGGGTCTACTTAGGGTGACCGCTTTGGATGGACACCGGAGACGGAGATTCATGGGCAATCGCGGCTGTGACGGGAGGCCGTTAAACTGGGCTTCGCAAAACTCGCTCCGATTACTTGATTGCCGTTCTTATGACGAACTCTGCCGACCGTGACCCGACCACCCTTCGTTCTCATTGCTGGCTAGCGCCCGACGACATGCGTTCGTTTGGACATCGATCGCGGATGAAAGGGATGGGGTTTGACGACATCGACTTCACCGATCGGCCGGTCGTTGCGATTCTGAATACGTGGAGCGAGATGAACACGTGTCATTCGCACTTTCGCAACCGAGCCGATGAAGTGCGGCGTGGAATTTTGCAGTCGGGCGGTTTTCCCGTCGAGATTCCTGTCATGTCGCTGGGCGAGATGATGATGAAGCCGACGACGATGCTGTACCGGAATCTGCTGGCGATGGAGGTCGAGGAAGTCTTGCGTTGTCACCCCGTCGATGCGGCAGTGTTGATGGGCGGTTGCGACAAGACGGTGCCCGCGATGCTGATGGGGGCGATCAGCGCCGACATTCCATCGATCTTTTTCCCCGCTGGCCCGATGTTGAAAGGTCGTTGGAAAGACGTGACCCTGGGCAGCGGATCGGACGTCTGGAAATACTGGGACGAACGTGTCGCGGGCAACCTTTGCGACAGCGACTGGAAAGGCATCGAAAACTGCATCGCCCGGTCGGCCGGAACGTGCATGACGATGGGCACCGCGTCGACGATGGCTTGTGTGACCGAAGCGATGGGATTCAGTTTGCCCGGCGCGGCGACGATTCCCGCTGTGATGGCGGAACATTGTCGTTTGGCAACACGAACGGGCCGCCGAGCGGTCGAGATGGCTTGGGAGAATCTGAAACCGTCGACGTTCATGACGGCTGATTCAATTGACAACGGCTTGATGACTTCCCTGGCGATCGGCGGCAGCACCAATGCGATCGTTCACTTGATCGCGATCGCCGGTCGGTTAGGAATTGAGTTGACGCTGGATCGATTTGACGAGCTGTCACGGATCACTCCGGTGCTGGCCGATATTCGTCCGAGCGGCCGATTCTTGATGGAAGATTTTCAAGATGCGGGCGGCTTGCCGGCGATGCTTGCGCGAATGACGGATCTGTTGAACACGGATTGCATGACGGTGACGGGCAACACGCTAGGGGAACAGATCGCGGGCGCCGAAGTGATCAACAACGAAGTCATCCGGACGCGCGAAAATCCGGTCGCTGCTGTTGGCGGAACCTGTTTGCTGAAAGGTAACTTGGCGCCGAGTGGTTGCGTGATCAAGTCGATCGCGGCGGATCCCAAATTGATGGTCCATCGCGGCAAAGCGGTTGTGTTCGACAACTATCCGGCGATGAAGGAACAGATTCACGATCCGAACCTGGACGTGGATGAAAACAGTGTCTTGATTTTGCGATCGGCCGGACCGCTCGGGGCACCTGGGTTTCCGGAGTGGGGCATGTTGCCGTTGCCGAAAAAGTTGCTCGAAAAAGGCGTCCGCGACATGCTGCGGATCAGCGACGCGCGGATGAGCGGGACGAGTTATGGCACCTGCGTGCTGCACATTGCACCGGAGAGTGCGGCGGGTGGTCCGCTGGCGCTGGTGAAGAACGGCGACGAGATCGAAATCAACGTTCCCGAGCGAACCATTCATTGGCACGTGTCGGACGAAGAAGCCGAATTGCGTCGCAAAACGATGCAAACTTCGATCCCGTTGCCCCAACGCGGTTACAGTCACTTGTACGCTAAACACGTCACTCAGGCCGACAAAGGATGCGACTTTGACTTCCTGGTTGGCCGCAGTCCTGGGACTGAACCGAGCATTCACTAGGCGACAAGCGGACTCTCTCGACCGCCATCGCCGGTGGCTAGGGTAGAACACAGGCTGGCAGCCTATGCTACGAAAATCAATTCGAATTCCGCGAACGTTGCTGCGGATGAACTCACGTTTCCTAAACAAAAAACACCATGAACACTCAACCATTTTCCGTTGCCCAGCTCCGCGAGTCCGTGATCGCGGTTCCTCCGCTTGCTCGGGACGCGAACTTCAAAATTGATGCGGCCGAAAATGCCAAGATCATTCGGCACATCGAAGCCGGTGGCGTGCGTTCGCTGTTGTACGGTGGCAACGCTGTTTTCTATCACGCTCGGCTTTCGGAATACGCGTCGTTGTTGTCGATGCTGGCCGACGCAGCGGGCGACGATACGGTCGTGGTGCCATCGATTGGGCCGGCGTACGGGTTGTCGATGGATCAAGTCGATGTGCTTGCCGACTTTGATTTTCCGACGGTGATGTTGCTGCCTTCGCGTGACATCGTTGATCAAAACGGGATCGCTTCGGGCGTGCGTCACATCGCCGAAAAACTGGGCAAGCCGATCGTGTTGTACTTGAAGTTTGATCGCTGGCTTGATCCGTCGATCATCAAGTCGTTGGAAGCTGACGGAGTGATTTCGTGGATCAAGTACGCGGTCGTGTTGGACGATCCGGCCGACGATCCGTACATGAAAGAAGTGATGCAGGTCTTCCCGGCCGATCGAATGGTGTCGGGGATCGGCGAGCAACCGGCGATCGTTCACGTTCACGACGTGGGCATGGCGGGATTCACCAGCGGGTGCGTTTGTGTTGCGCCGGGCAAGTCGATGGAGATGATGCGGGCGATTCATGCGGGCGATGTGGATACCGCCGAGTCGATTCGCAAATGGTTCTGTCCGCTGGAGGATTTGCGAAACGGGATCAACCCGATTCGCGTGCTGCATCATGCCGTGGAAGCGGCGGGAATCGCCAAGACAGGACCGTTGTTGCCGATGCTAAGCGACCTTTCCGAATCGCAGATCGCCAAGATCTCGTCGGCGGCCAAGTCGATGATGGGCTAGGTCGCCGGTGGCGAGATGGCGGGCGTCGCAGTCGTTAAAGTCATCGACCCGACATCTTTTCCACACGTCATATTTTCCGCATGCGGCTTGATCGGCCCGCAATTTGCCATGGATTGCTGATCTGGGCCCAACAAGACTTCACGAGTCGGTGGGACAGTCGGTAGCGTAGTGTGTAGCTCGTTTGAAGATTCTTTTTCTCCGCGATGGATGCACATGACCGCCGACGACTCCTACGAAGCCCCGTTTGACGAAGCCAACTCCCGCAGCGCAACCTCGGTTGACGCCGAAACTGCGATGGAGGATGGCGACGTCTCCGAAGACGCCCAATCCACTGAGAAATCATCCGCTGAGCAATCAGCCGATGACAGCGCTGATGTTCGCGCCAGCGTTGACCCCGAAGTCGAGGAGGCACGCGTGGCCTTCGACAGCAGCGATGATGATTACGAAGACGTCAGCGATGACTCATCGGAAGCAGTCGCTGGCGAGGCAGTGGCAGCAGTGCAAGACGCTGTTGAGACGGTGGCGGCAGCCGACGAAGCGGCCGAGGTCGTCTCGTCCGACGATGTCTCGGGCGATGTTGCGGGCGATGTTCCGGGCGATGTTCCGGACCAAGTTTCGGACGACGGTGAAGAGCAGCTTGCTGTGTTGGCGACGCCGTTTGTTGGTCGCTGGAACGAACTGATCAGCACCACGAACTGGGAAAAGGGCCGCATCATCAGCGAATGGCGAGCGGCGTTGATCGAATCGGGCGTGGGAGCGGACCAGTACAGCGACGAAGCCTGGGCCCGCCGCGTTGGTGGTGTCACGGCACCGCACGTCGGTCGACTGCGCCGCGTTTACGATCAGTTTGGATCCGAGTACGAGTCGTATCAAGGGCTTTACTGGAGTCACTTCTTGGCGGCTCAGGATTGGGAAGACGCCGCGCTGTGGCTAGAAGGTGCGGTTCAGTCGGGCTGGAGTGTTGCCGGGATGCGAGAGCAGCGCTGGCAGGCTCACGGTGCCGTCGATTCGCAGCGTCCAACGTCTAGCCAGATCGTTGAAGTCGACACCGACGAGGACATCGACAAAGACATTGTCGAGCCCGCGCAGGGTGGCGGCAGTCGCGAGTACGGCGACGAGCCGGGCACCGCGATGGGCAAGACTTATGAAGACGCCGACTTTGGCGACGAAGAAGAACTGCAATCGTTGGCCGGCAACACCGCGCTGCCTGACCCAGGTGGACTAGGCGTTGCACCCGAAAACGTCGAGGTCGCGCCAACGCCGATGCAGCCGTTCGCCGGCCTGCCGGAACTGCCCGAAGACTTAGCCGACGCCATCGAAATGATGAAGCTCGCCATCCTTCGTCACAAGTCCAACAAGTGGGACAAGATCGACATCGACATCGTCGCCAAGTACCTAGAAGCCGTCGGCGCCTTGCTGCGTAGCCCGTAAGTGAATAGAGGTTAGGTGTTAGCGATTAGGTGTTAGGGAAGTCGTAATCTCCTAACA
>JBAUHR010000751.1:0-2229 GCA_049680385.1 Rubripirellula sp.
CCTCACCTGGCGCAGTCCGCAACTTACCGACGCTGAATGACAGCGTGCTGGGTGGACTTGCTCCGGGAATCGTGATTCAAAACAACACGATTGACCAAGCGGAATACGCTGGTATCAAGATCGATGGTGAAATTGCACCGCTGGCGATCATCCCGCCCGATGGTGATTCCATCACGGACGGTTCGACGTTTGTCATCGATGCTGCTGGAACGCGAGTGATCTTTGAGTTTGAAGATATTAGTCAAGGCATCATCCCAACGAATTACCCTGAACCGTACGGATCAGCAACTGACGGTGGCGATGGTGTTCGTGACGGACACGTACCGGTGTACATTCGACACACCGACTCCAACCCTGCTTCAGTTTATCGTGGCCGCGTCACCCCCTATACCGCGACCGAAGTCGCTAATTCGATTCGCGAATCGATTCAGGGCAGCATTTTGATGTCCAATTCGTTGGCCGAATTGGTCGAGGTTGAAATCGGTCCTTGGCTAGGTTCGACCGGAACTGGATTTGATGAAACCTTCACGACACCGGCTGTGTACGTTAAGGGAGCGAGCGGAATTTATCGCGATCCAGATGACGCATTCTCCAGCAATGCATTTTTTGGCGTTGGAATAGCGATTGCCCAGGCACCGCTCGCTGAAGCCCCGCAACCGTTCGCTCGAATTGTCAACAACACGATCTACGGCGACGACGGAACGGAATCCAACTTCCCGCAAAATGCGACGACCGAACCCAGCGATTTCTTGTCACAAGCAATCGACACCAAATTGGGTAGCAGTCACCGAGGCCCCTACCTTGCTGACGCAACATCGGGCAACGGACAGTCGCGACTGGACAGCGCGATCGATGTTGACTTCTACCGTGTTTACTTGGAAGTCGGTGATCGACTAGTTGTTGACATCGACACGATCGATGCTGACCCGAATGACGCAGCCGTCGTCGAAGGCCCCGACACCGTCCTGCGAATCTTCGATTCCAGCGGAGTTGCGGTTGGCTTCCAAGATCGCAGCGGCAACTTCGTCACGATCAATGATGCCGATACTGCTCCACAATATCTGGATCCGCGATCAGGCGATGGCGACGCAGCTACCGACGCAAACCGGGTCAGTGACGCAGTCAACGTGCGTGACCCGTTCGCCGACTTCACTGCTCAGAAGACCGGCACATACTTCGTTGGCGTCAGCAGTGCGGGCAACGACCAGTACGATCCAGCATCGCTTTCGGGCCGAGTTCCCGGTACTGGCGGTAGCGGTGTTTATGACATTGGCATCGAAGTTTACGCGCCGCGATCATTCGTGATCAGCGCTGATTCAAACAACAACGGGAGCACGTCCAACAATCCAGGTCCTGCTGCGGAAACAGATCGTGCTGGCATCCGCGGTTCAGACATCATTGGTACGACGTTTACCGTCACGCAAATCCAAGATTTGACGGGGTTTGCTCAGGGTGACACTGACGCCAACGGCATCAAAACCAATGAAATCGTTTTCCAATTCGTCGCGGGCACGGGCGGCGGAACAGTGCAAACTCCGTCGGGTCTTGTGACTATTCAAGTCGGCGATGATTATCGACTTCCAGACATCATGTCCACGATCGAGCTGGCGCTTGGTGGAGCGACATTCCAGGGCAGTCCTTTGGTGCCAAATGACTCGGAAAATCGCGGCCCCATTCCTGCTTCGAAAGCAGCCGCAGCCGGTGGCATTGATGCATCCAGCGCGATCATTGCCGACTTGGGCCCACGCACGTTCCGCACTAGCGACGGCATCGTCGACAACGAGCTTTTCTACGCCCAGGACTTCAACACGGATGGCTTTGGCCACCGCATGATTCTCGGTTCGACGGAGCAATATGTTTTCATTGAAAATGTGGCAAACATCACACTTAGCCCGGAAGCAATTGCGGCTGGATTGAACCTTGACCCAGTATCGGGTCGTGACATCGATCAGTTGATTAACGAAACCGGTGTGATGGTTGCTGGTGGTGCAAGCCCCACGCTTTTGAACAATGTCTTCCTGAACCTGCACGAGAGTGTCGTGATGGAAGAAACCCGTTTGTACGGCTTTGGCCAAGCAAGTCGTGGGTCCGATCAACATCCCAAGCCGATGGAAGTGATCGTTGTTTCGTCCGTCTTCCAACATGACGAAACCATCGCGACCGAGTTCAACCAAAACATGGTCTTCTCTCGCTTCCGCGATGCCGGCTTGACCACCAGCGCGGGAGAAA
>JBAUHR010000752.1:0-1602 GCA_049680385.1 Rubripirellula sp.
GGTTTGCACGCCCCCGAGCTGATACGGGCCGCGTGCGATCAATCGCGCGCGACCGATTCCATCCATGACGCTGTTTCGGCAGCCATGAAGAACGATCCGCATACGATCAAGGTGCCGCCGGGCGTCACCGTTTGCAATCCCGCCTGGCAGGATTTGATCGGATCGTCGTCGACCAATGCGATCGGTCGAAGGACGTCTGGCATCTGCGCCATCAGTTCGCCCGTTGGTCGCCAACGAGGATTGCCCTTGAACCGAGTGATTTGGATTCTTTTCAAATCAATGTACTTGGCCAGATCAGCAAACAGTTCCAGCATTGGGCCGGATGATTTGTCGATGCTGGTGCCAAAAACGATTGCGACAGGGCCAACGGTCGCTCGGCGTTTTAGCATCTGGCACAGCGCGGCGATCGAGTCTTCGTTGTGAGCTGCATCGATGATGCCCGTTGTGCCTTTGGGAAGCTGGTAGCGTTGGATTCGTCCGTTGCATCGCAGGCTAGCCAACGCATCGGTGATTGCGGCGTCAGTGATGTCGCCGCTTTTGATGTTACCGCTCTTGATGTTACCGCGAATGCCAGCGAGCCATTGGTCGCGTAGGACTTGTACGATGGCGATCGCCATTGCCGCGTTTCTGGCTTGGTGTTCGCCTTCCATCGCGACGTGGGCAGTCAGAGTTTTGCCCAGCGGGTGCGTTTTTCCTTGGAACGTGATTTCGGATCCCCAAACCGGATCGGGGTGCCAGTCCAGGGTAAAGTCGCGACCGATTTTCAACAGCGGCGAATTCTTTTCCGCCGCTATTCGTTCGATCACCTCCGCGGGTTCGTCCGTTCGCACACCACTGATCACTGGCACGCGGGGTTTGATGATGCCGGCTTTCTCTGTGGCGATTTGGGCCAACGTGTCGCCCAGGACATGTTGGTGGTCCAGCCCGATCGACGTAATCGCTGTCACATCGGGCCAGCACACGTTGGTGCTGTCCAGACGCCCGCCTAAGCCGGTTTCTAATACCACAGCGTCACAGTCGCTGCGGTGGAAATGGAGCAGCGACAGGGCCGTCGTTAGCTCGAAAAACGATCCGGCACCGATTCCCTCTGCCAATAGCGCTTCGTCGACCGGGCGAACTCGGTCGACCAACGCAATCAGTTCGTCGGGGCAACAGATTTGACCATCGACACGGAACCGCTCTTCCAGTTGTTGCAGGTGCGGCGACGTGTAGAGGCCCGTTTTCAGGCCCGCCGCCGTCAAAGCCGCCGCAACCATCGAAGCGGTGGAACCTTTGCCCTTTGTTCCTGCCAAATGGATGACCGCCGGTCGCGACGCCCGGTCAGCATCGGGGGGCTGGTCGGCATTGCGGGGCTGGTCAGCATTTGTGGGCTGGTCGGCCGCGGGCGTCTGGTCCGTAAAATGCCCCAATTCCAAACGGCCCAGCAATTCACGCATCCGAGTCAATCGGAATGGGTACCGCGACGTGCCAGAGGTCATTCGCTCGTAATCGATCCGGTCGTACAAAAAACCGAGGGCTTTTTCGTAATCCGTTTTGTCCGGGCCCGATCCGGCCGGTGTGGATTCGTCGTGGCGAGTCGGCTGGGTCAACGTCGTATCGCAC
>JBAUHR010000753.1:0-2035 GCA_049680385.1 Rubripirellula sp.
TGGGATGCCACCTACGCAGTATGGATGCCCGAAGTTGTTGGTGTTCACGAACGCACCGTCTCATTGCAGGGACGTTAGTCATGTCAGCCTTGAAACCCAAAACACTCTCTTCTCTCTCATCTCGCAGCTCCTCACGCGGGGAATCTATCACCATGTTTCATCGACGAAAAAACGCACGATCCCGTCGCGGCATCGTCCTACTCGTTGCTCTCGGTATGCTGGGACTCTTCAGCATACTGACGGTAACGTACATCGTTTTCTCCAGCCAAGCGCGTTCAGCTTCGGTATCACTGGTGTCGCATGTACAGGAGACGAATCCACCAACCGACGTGGTTCCTCTCGTGTTAGCACAGATTCTATCGGGGACCAGTGACCACCGGTCGGCTGCCTACAGCGGCGATCTTCTGGGCGACCTCTATGGACATGACTCAGTACGTGTTCGTGTCGCGCATTATCGTACAGATCGACAGAACACGTCAGGCGCACCACAGGTTCCACCCCGCGAAGTGTTTGGCGAGCTTTTTGGGACGCTACCCGGAAACTATCTCGCCGGTGACGCGCCACCGACAACACTCTTTCGGTTCCCGATGCGGTTTGCACGCTGGAACTTTGATGGCAGTATTGATCAAAGCAATAGCAATCGAACCGTGCGGCAGATCCCCGAGTTCGCCGGTGTGACGCCCAACACGCGTGTCGATCGACAACCACCTCTTAATGGTGACGATCCACGAACAACGACCACTCGTGAACCGGACGACGTTTATGCTCGTCAGCAGTATGACGATGCTTACACCGGTCGTATTACCACGTTTTTAGAAGGTCCTCTGGCCGGCAAATCCTTTCGTGTCGTCCGATCGTTTGGTCAAGATGACAACCCGACTTATCAACAAGGCACGCCTGAATCGATCTTGGCATACAACCTTGTGATCGACTTGGCGGAATTGCCTGAGCGTGAAATCGAGATTGGTGGACAGCTTTATGATCTCTGGGTAGTCGCAGATCGGACGCCTGGTGCGTTGCTTTATGGTGCCGGTGCTGATGACGCTCCAGGACGTAGCAATTTTGATGACGACAACAATGGAACCGTCGATGATCTTTCGGAGCTGGGTTTTTTCGGGACGGATGACATTGGGCACACGGTCCTCATCAACGGACAGATTTTTAGCGGTAAGGGTGTCAACGCTGGGTTCGCCAGTGGGGCGCACAACAGTGTCGGTGCGACTTGGACGACCTATGCGAATAACAACAACGCAACTGGCTGGATCGATCCGCAGATGACAGCGGCCTTGCAGCCCAACCGCCGTTACATCGGCCAAGATTTTGATGCAGAGGACGACGAGGCTTATGATGCAGCCGACCTGGAAAACATGCACTTAGCGTGGCAACCCGCGATTCATGTTCCAAACACAGTGCCGATCCACGGTGCCATTGATGCTGACAACCTAATCAATCAAATGATCGTGCCGTCGTATCACCGACCTGCGCTGATCAATTACCTGATGAATCAGCCGATCGATTTCTCAGGCAGCAGCACGCCACCGAGGGCCTTTGCAGATTTGCAGCCGAACGTGGCTGATGACAACGTCCGACTTCGGATTCTTGTCATGCGTTTGCGACGTGCTTGTTTGCGTCCGTTACCCTTTGCTGGTGGCAATGAAGACCTCGATGGTGACGACGAATTCGTTGACGGCACCCCCGACTTCACGGGCAGCAATATTACACCGATTCTAAACGTCACGCTTCCGTACAATCCTTCCAAGGCACAAGTCGCTTCACTGGCAAATTGGTTAGTCAATGGTCCATGGGATGTCGACAACGACGGTGACGGGATTCCCGATAGTGTCTGGCTTGATTTTCGCTTGCCAACGATTGCGGCAGCGGACGGAACACTTCTGCGCCCGATGGTTGCACCGCTCATCGAAGACCTCGATGGTCGTGTCAATTTGAACACGGCAGGAAACTACGCACAGCTTACCGACGATTTGTTTGGGATGACGGGATTCAACGGAACCACGGTTGCCACCGCGCTGGAGCC